>NZ_SHMN01000003.1:0-287047 GCF_029478525.1 Vibrio sp. 1151_11
GAATAAGGAGGCAGTAGCTTCTTCAATATGGCTTCTTTTCTTTCTGTTGGAATGCGATTCAAAACTCACTCATTACCACCCAAACTGGTTAAATTTTAACAGTGACAACTATCCTGCCAGAGGGGGAAATTGTGAATTGACTATTTATCTGGGCTAAATAATCGATAAGACATTCACTTTTCCACACCCAAGCACTTACCTTCGAACCACATGCCAGCATTAAAAGCTTGGTGGCATCCGGATCTTTGGGCGCATTTATTGTGTGATGATGGCGAACAGGTGCTGACACATCACGTGTCAAGATAGCTTCTAAAGCGTCGTCCAATGGTAGCAAGATTGCGCGTTACGACCCTGTTGCTGGCCAAGTTGGATGTCATTCTTTCTTCTTGTTTATATCTCGTTATTATAACTATTAACAACGCCACTTATCTGCCAGAGGTACTGAGGTATTTAACCCAGATTTTGGATCTGAAAAGCTTTCGACTGCAAAATATACCCGCTCAACTTGAAGATGCAGGTTTCAAAATCTGAAAATTATCCGTAATTCTGGATAGCAGTGAGGCTGCAACTTTTGGCAGTGTTACATTGAAAAATTCATTAATAGCCGTTGTAAATTCAACCTTCGAGGAGAAGTAAATATTGTTCCTCGTATACTCATTCATCACTTTCCATAATCGCTCTATTGGATTTAAGTTTGGGCTGTATGGGGGTAAGTAATGAAGCTCGATATTGAGCATTTTTGCCGCATTTCTTACCATTTCTGACTAATGATAGGCGGCACCATCAAGTATTAGGTGTACTTTTTGCTCCAACGGATAATGCTCCTTTTTGAGCTTCCAGAAGAAGCGAACGATGCTCTCGCTGTTGATCGTGTCATACGTGTCTGTCACGGTTGCGCCAATATTTTGAAGCGATAACGCACCGATAATATTAAGACGAGTTCGACTGCCTGTTGTCTCAATCACTTTGTCTTGGCCTTTTCGTATCCAGCCATAACTGAGTTTTGTTGACTGCGTAGGATGAACGGCATCCATGAATAACACAGGGTCTTCGCTGTTTCTTAGCGTCTCGTTGTAATGTTCGATAAAAGCTTGCTGCATCTCTTCTGGATCAAACTTGTGCGGTACACCTTTCGGCTTTTTATATGAGAAGCCGTGATGATGTAGCCACTTGTTCATTCCTGCAACGGTATAACGGATACCAAACTCAGCTTGTACATAAGCGAGGCGTTGTTGATCAAATCAGCTTGAAGAACAATAACACCATATATGACTAGCCGTGAGCTTCTGACAGGCATACCTAGTCCTATGACTTTGTTTATGGCTTTGACATTCGCCATGATTTCGCCCACTTGAGCGTTATAACATCTCATACTCAATGTACCGCTAGTCAGTCCTTTATGTCGGGACATTGCCGTCTCAGATATTGAGCGATAGTGATAACCAGACTCGGCTTTCCATTTCGTTATTGACCCATTTTTCAGAGCTGTTACTGCTCCGTTTCTGGGATGGCCATCTTCCCAAAGTGCTGCATTCTTTCGAGGCGGTATCAGCGGGATACAACCCTTCTTTTTCAGAGTATCATGGCAATTTTTGGTGTCATATGCTCCATCGGCAGATACGGCTGTGACCTTTCTGCGTAGCGGGTTGAGCAACGTAGGTAGTACTTCACTATCGCCCACATTGACAAGGCTGACTTCCGCACTTATCGCTTCGTGAGTGTCTACATCAACAGCTAAGTGCAGCTTACGCCATGTTCTGCGCTTTTCTGCACCATGCTTTTTCACTTTCCATTCACCCTCACCAAAGACTTTGAGGCCAGTCGAGTCAATGGCAATATGGCGAATAGCCCCTCCAGATTTATTGCGATATTTGACTTGAACTGTCTTTGAACGTTTACTGATACAGGTGTAGTCAGGAGATGTCAGCGGAACATCCAATAGCTCGAAAATCGAGTCGATAAAGCCTTGAAGTGCACGCAATGGCAGAGAGAAGATGCCCTTAATCATCAAAGCAGTTTCAATCGCTGTATCTGAGTACTGGAAGCCTCTACCACGCTTACCATTGTGGGTTTTGCATTGCCATGCATCAATGGCTGAGTCATCTATCCAGAACGTAACCGAACCACGCTTGCACAGAGCCTTATTGTACTACGCCCAGTTAGTTATCTTCTTTTTCGTTTTCCCCATGTCACCACCGCTCTTACCATCACAAAGGATCAGATCGCAGGACTTGGAAAAGGTTCAACTGATTTAGGCAACAACGCCCATAAGCGACAATTTGGTGGGTATGAAAGTACGTTTTCTCAGCCAGATGTTCGATAAGTTGCATGGTTTGCCCAGCAGAAAGTCGGCTTTGGCTACCACCATTTTCAGGCTTAAGTTTTTCAGAGAGAACATAATCACTGAGATGACGAGCCACAGTCGATTCGTGAATACGAAGAGCTTGAGAAATCATCGCCTGACTCCAACCTTCAGACGCAAGTAAAACGGCTTTGATGCGGTCACGCACTCGACCATCACGAGTTGAATCGTGCATCTCTTCGAGTTGTTGTTTCTGTTGAGGAGTCAGTATTATTTTCATGGTGCGTAGCATGATCCTGATTTTATGAGAAATCAAGCATCTTCAATGATCACGGGTATATAACACTTTTAGTACTTATCACCCAAACAGAACCGTTACTTACAATATAAAACCTTTTTACCATGCTTTTTTTGGTTCACCTATCATGGCATGAGTACCACCCTGACACCTCAATAGAGAATTATTCAGTATCTATTTGATAAATCGAAATAAATGTCAAAACTAAATTTAACTATTCTTCATAGCAGCATCAAAAAATGGCGAGACATCTCGCCATTCTTATTGATTAAGGTTTGACCGCTAGTAGCCCCATTGCTGGGTTCATAACATTCATTCCCGCTAAAGCCAGCCCACCAGAGAGTGACTTAGCTCCCCTCTTCGAAGCCGCTTTCTTCGCTTGCTTCATAAGCATGTTTTGCGATTGATTGAAGCGTGCTTGATTATCAATATCCACGGCCACTTGAGTGATATCCTCAGGACTCATATTGATAGCATCAGTGACACCAAGCGTTTCTAGGTACTTATCCATAACATTTCTATCAGGGCTCGCGATACGGTCATGCATCGTGGTGACTTCGTCCTTAGTAGACATGTTTGTGAAGGTTGGAATACGCCAGAGCTCTTCCGCTAAGACTCGGTAGTCCGCTTCAATCATGTTCAACGAAGACATGATACTTTCTTCACAACGGCTCACTGCCACTTGGTTAACGTTTCTGTTGTATTTAATTCCCGTTTTGCGTTTTGTCTGCTTTGAACGTAGGTGCTTACCAAACGAATCCCACAGGAGTACCTTAAGTAGCATCGGGTTAACCATAGTTCCAAACTCTACGTTGGTTCCTACCCCCATCGTTGCACCTGCACCCGCTTTAAATGTGAAGTCTCCAGAACCTTTAACAATGGCTTCTAAAGCAGCGGATGCGCCCAAGCCAACTGATGCAGAACCAGTCACACTACCAGACAACATATTCATGCCGCGAGCTTTCAGGGTAAAGGTGCTTGTTCCACTAGCCTTAGCACCAACAAATGCACTTGCACCAATTTTGGTTTTAATGACTTCATCACCGGCAAAGATATTGGCACTGTTTAGTGTACTGGTAAATTGCACTTTAGCTGTCGCACCAACAAATAGCTCACCTTCACTCTTTAGGGCCATAAAGTCTGCCACAGAAAGTTCGTGAGAGACCGTTAGCTTCATACCCATTTGAGCAGCAAGTACCGCATCAATTTCTAAATCAATACCCGGTATCAGTTGCATTGCAGCAAACGATCCGTCGTCCGCTTCCTCTTTTTTATTAGTCTCCCAAGCTTTACCTGGTGACTTATCGAGAGTGAACTTCGTACTGGTCTTCTTACCTGCTTCCTCTCCAAGCTTCTTCTCTCGGAAACCAGCAGCACCACCTTGTCCAAATTTAGCATGAGCACTAAATTTGCTGCTCTCACGGGCACCAATTTCAGCGGATGCTTTGATTTGGTTTTTCATTTTTCCGAAGTCCCAAGTTTTTTCAAACTCGACTTTTGCTTCGGCAAATAGTGCTTGTGAGGCTTCAAATATCAGTGAACCGTCCTCAAGGTTTACTTTGCCCTCAACAGAGCGGGTATTTCCTTTTTGGAACAGATCATTGATAGCAGGCCAAAGTTCAGCATTACATTTGGCATGATTAAAGTAGGCATCTCGTAAAGCATTAACTTGTGCATCAAGAATTTCTACCTTGGCTTGGCCAAGCTCACCGGATGCTAAGATACTGCTATGAGAACGCTTCAAAACTTCATGCTTGTTATGCAGCATTTGGAAGAATGTACGGTTAATCAATTTCGAACGGACAGATTCCGTTGGTGAACGGTGTGGTTGAATCACCTTAACGACACTACCAAACTTTTTCGTCACTCGTTCTACAAAAAACTGCCATACAGGATGCTTAGTAACTGCGCTAGCTTCGTAGGCGCTACTGTTGTTTCCCGACTGGCGATACAATTCCGCCTCAACCTCAGAATAGATAACATCTATCGCTTTTTCTAAATAAGGTAAGGCTCTGTTAGAGTGCCTTCTCCCGCATGCGAGAGACAGTTTTTTCAACCATTGCTCAATTTCTATCGCGCATCCTAAGTTAGGGATTAATTTTCCATCCGTCCCTTTGATTGATGACACATCGAAGTCGAGATTGGCTGCAGCAAGCTGTTTTTTATTCATTAGCTTTCCTTCTATCTAAATCTCAAGGCTCAGGGCTTTTCGCCACTGGATAAGCGTTGAGTTTATTGAGTAGTCATGCGCACATGGCATGACCTGATCGATGATTTTAATCAGTGAAAACCAGTCGTCCCCCGTTTCGACCAGACCTTCCCCACCCTTTTGATTTGGCGAAGCAAACATAGGCGTTGCTTGCCAATCGGAGAGTGCTTCCCGAGAAGTTCCAGTCCGACAACTGGCACCGAAATCGATCAATCGAATATGTTGTAATTGAGGCACATAAAGCAGGTTAGATGGCTTGATATCGCCATGTACCCACCCCTTACTATGACAGTGTTTGATCGCCTGAACCACACTAGGCAAAAGCGAAGCAAATAACGCGAGATCCTTAGGCTCAAACTCAATCAGCGGTATCGCACTTTGATCAAACTCCAGCGTTAGCTGCAATTTGCTCCAGTCGACACCCACTACTTTTTGTATTTGAGCGCCCTGACACTCTTGCAAAGCAACCCACTCTCTTTGCAGGCTCTCTGCAGAATCAAAATACTTAGTGTAGTGGGTCAAGTCGTTACTGATTTCGTGTACACGGGAGTGCGTCGCCAAAACTTGGCAACGCACTCGTTCCTGCGATCCAATCACTGCTTTCAACATCGACAACCTTAAAGCTGCTTAGGCAACGAGAATTGAATAAATAAAGATTTATCCAATGGTTGTTTGGAATCACGCAACGTGTAATCCAATACGATGTTGTTTTGGTTAATTTTGTAGTTGAGCTTACGAATCAAGCGGCTCGATGTCGCACTGCTCTTATTCGCAAAAATAGCGCGCAACAACGCCCACTGACCGGTAAATGATTGCTGCGCGACTCGATTCTGACCGCTGTAGAATTCTGCACTCAAATAGCCATCCATTCCTACTGTTGGCCAAGTTATCTCGCGCCACACTCTTGGACCATGTTTGTAGTCGTAAAGCGTTTCAGCCTCTCGTAAGCGGAACTCAGTCACGTCGGTACTCATTGAGCTCGCTTTTACTTCAAGCCTTATCCCAAGATCATCCCCTGAAGAACCGAAGAAAATGCCACTCAGCTTTTGAACTAATTCAAGTTGCTTACGAGTGTTTGAGTTTATCGGTAGCGTTAGGCCGTCAACTTCGTTTAGCTTGAGCCTGCCGTTATCCCAGTAAACAAACGGCTTCAAGGTTTCTTCTATGTAGCGAGCCACACGGCCACTTGGTTTAAAGAATTGAGAAAAGTCATCTAAGCTCACTTCTCCACGGCCATGTTGATCAAATGGGAATCGCCCTTCAATGGCAGACACATAAAACTGGTAAACTTGCTCATCCCACTGTGTATTTAGATACACCACGCTGCCATTCACCACTTGTTTCCAAACTTGTTCACTGAGACTCTTCGTCCAAGACGCGACGATGTTTGGAGCCTTGCTGCCAGCTTGACGGAAGTTCACGATAGGGTCGCTACTACCTTGCGCATGGGCGATGGCATAAGCATGGAATGATTTACCGGGGTTTGAACTAGACAATGCGGCATCGAAAAACGAGTTAACTTCATCAACTTGAACGATCAACTGCTCCAGTGGTGTATCCTTGTCTTTACCATTCCCATTCACAAACCTAGAGAAAGGTAAAAATGCTTCATTTACTACGAATGAAGGTTGCAGCCTCAACAGGTTATCGCCAACTGCTCGGTTCACCTTGTCGGCTTTGTTCAACACCTTTTTCGCTTTCTTCAATCCTAGTTGACCGGCTGCACGCTTTTGTCCTTTCGTATCTGGTTGATCTGCGACAGCCAATGTTGTATTCACCACAACTGCATCCAATACATCAAGTAGTGGACTCGTAGCCGGAGAACGTGTGTTCCTTAGTGCATAGCTGAGTCCTGAAGCATCGCCAAACTGCTTGATTTGAATGTTGTTGACCAAGTCTTTCCAGTAGTAGATGTAATCGGCAAAATACAGACGTTGAACCTGTTTGCTCAGTTCTCTAAGCTCAATGACTGATGCGCCAGACATATCACCTTGAATCGCTTTAAATTCGCTCATCAAGCTTCTAAGCAGAGGCGACTTTGCCGTCAAATCAATTTGGCTGTAGCCCTGCTTAGTAAAGATTTCTGGGATCAGATAACCATGGAAATCACTAGTAAACTCAAACAAACTATCAAACTTCTCACCGAGCTGGCTTCGGAGATCCACTTGAGTACGGTACTCCGGCATCTCTTTAATACGCGCATAAATCAGTCGCTCTGGTGACAAGCCTTCAAGGTTGTTCGTTGCAACAGCTATCAGGTCTAGGTTCGGTTGTAGCTGCTTGTCGTAATGACTTTTAAACAAGTCTTCGATTAAAAGAGAAAAAGAGTAAAGTTCGTCTGGAGAAAGCTCACCTTGGTCTTTCAAGTTATCAAGTAAGTAAGTTTGTAGTTCCGCAAAATTCAGTTGTTCTCGGTCAAACAACATCTGGTAGTAACGCAAAATCTCAAAGATTCGGCTTGGGTTACCAAGGTTCACATAAACATACAGCTCGCTGCTGATCAGCTCTTCGAGCTTTGGCAGCATTATCTGGTGCAACTGTTTTTCATAAGCAGAGTAAACACTCTCGGCCGTATCTGTTTGCTTAATACTGACTTTCTCATGCCACGGTTTAGGTTGAACGCCCTCAGCAACCACGTCGCCGAGTTCTCTTAATACCGCCACAACCTCCGACATCGAATTGTCATTGCTCAGCTTTTGAACATCGTTTTGATAAAAACGAATTTGAGACAGAGCCGTTGTGCGCCAATCTTCATCAACATTCCAGTTTTCTTGTAACTTCAGACCTGCAATAGAAATCAGCCCAACCACGGAGACTAGAACAGCGGTTCGAAATACAAGATAACCCGCATGACGCCATTCATTGACACCGACGATATTCTTCTCCGGCAAGATGACCTTATTGAACAAACGTTGCGTAAAGAAACCACGACGATTTGGCTGCTGTTCAACTTGATTATTGGTGTTGAACTCAGCACGTTCGGCCACTACCTGTGTTAGTAAATCGTGCTCAATGCCTTTTTGTCCGGATGACATTAAATAAGCGCCGCGGATCCATACGGCTTCTCGGACACGGTTCTCGCGACCAATGTCGCTCAAAAACTCGTTGACGTGCTCTAGGAAAATTCTTAGCTGATAAGGCCAAGCGATAATGGAGCCCGACTTGTCACTACTGACGTTTCTCAGTAACTCAAACTGCTGTCCCGCTAAGGATTGAATCAATGCGTGGCTTTCCGCCTCAAATTGCTGTTTGTCATAACGGCGTGAAACATCGCACTCAAAGGTAATACCAAAAGGATTTTCTGAATCACATGCTGTAAAGCTCTCAAAGAAACCAGTGAAGTCTGCTATCGAGTCAGCTTTAGAGAAAGCGGCATAAACAGGCAAGTTTAAGCTAAGCTCTGCGCCCATCGACAACACAGCCTCCTGATAGATACCTGAGAGCCTAGTGCGTTCTTTTTTGTCTCCTGTCATTAGGCGATCACACCCAATAACCGTCACAATGCCGTTCAGCCCTTGCCTCGGACGGTATTTGAGTAGTTGCTTCGCCAGTACCTGCCAAAGCGACTCGTCAATACCGTCGTTATCAAATATACGATGACCGACTTCCACAACGACTGCGTTATCGTTGCTCCAAAAGCGCAGGTACTGTTCCGTATCACTTTCATCCAAGTAGCGCTCGTTAACTGGCTCAAAACCATTCTGTAGCAATATGGCGCTTTTCGCGTCTTTTTCACCACCTAGAACTAGGTACCAAGGCAGACTGTAAAGACTTTCTAGCCTGTTACGAGTTCGTCCCTGTATCTTTTTCGTTGCGATACGAAACAGTTGCTGGATCACGCGTGTGTCTTGCTTAAGCAGCACGTGTTGGTCGTGTTCTTCTTTCTCTGTTTGATTCAGCTTGCGTTGTTTCCACCACCAAACACATGTAAAGAAGACAATAACGACGGTGACAGCGAGCATTCCCCACTTTATCCAGACTGGTTGCTCTTCTGATGCTGTAAGCCAAAATGCGAGCGTCCCTAAAATGGCGATAATCACCAAGAAAATAGAAAATATCTTTTTAACCATCTTATTTCAGCGCTCTTTTAATCGTGGCGTTCAAACCAAAGCGAACATTGAGTTCATTTTTCAACTTACGAATGGTATTTAAGTCGTCGCCTGCGTGAAGATAAAGCTCAACACCATGTTCCGTCTCACGAGTAAAAGACTCATAGCCTGCCTGTTTGAGTTCTGTCGATAAACGAAGTGCGTCGCTCGCCCGAGAAAATACCGCGAGAATGATCTCCCATTGCTGTGTGACTACTTTTCCTTTCATTCCAGTTTCTTCCTCTAGGCTTTCACTCTGTCGCCCCAAATCCGCATCAGAACTAAGGTACACTAAGTCACTGCTGCTTTTCTTCAGGTTGACGTCTGACATATCGATCGCGCTAAACTGTGTCAACAATGGCTGTACACGGCTGTTGTACCAATATTCAGTAAAGCCATACCCGGACGCCAGAACGAAACAAGCCAAGCCTAACGTTTTACCCATACTGATCATTAGCCACGGGCGTTTACCTTCGATTAGCGTTGGTGTTTGCGGAACTGGAAAAGGACTTTCACTGCGATAATGGCGAATGAGGCCGTACGCACGAGCGGTAGTATCATGCAATTGGCTCTCGTCTTCATGGCGGAAGCGCCCTTTGAAACCCAAAGCCAAAAGCACGTACTGAAGCTCAATAAAATCAGCAAGTTTATTCGGCTGCTGGCTGGCCTTATCTAGCAACACAAAAAAGGCCTCTCCACCATCGCGCTGTGAAAACACCTTGCTCAACAAAGAATGATTTTCCCAACGAGCACGCTCTCCCCAAGCGGTGTACAGCACAGCTTCATCAAATGCCGCGCACAACACAAAGCAGCTTTTTTCAATCACGCTTGGGTGGTAATCCAAGTGCAAACCACGCAAACGAAACGCATCAATGGCGTACAAAAGTTTTTGACGAAAACGGTTGATGTCTCTCGGTGTGCCTTGACGCTTAATCGTCACTAAAATACCCAACAGTTCCGTGGCGGCATTCAATAAAGGGCTACCATAAATGGCAAGATCCTCAATCAATCGCTCTGTGCCTGAAGTATCCGCTTTGGGTGGCAACAGATGCTGCTTGTGAGCTGATTCGGTCGATGTCACTCGTCGAATTTGAACCGTCGGTTCTTCGTTAAATAATCCGCCCATCAGTTACCTACCTGATCACATGAAAATCGACGTGGAGATCATCAATTCTTTCATCAATATGAAGAGCGATCGCCTCATCACGTTTGATCAACGCTTGCCACAATTCAGACTTAGTATCGATTTCGAAGTAAGCGGCGTCATTCAAAGACTTCAACTCAGAAGGTGCATAAGGAAGATGGCGCAAAGGAACACCTGAAAGTGCATTACGCACTAAACCGGCAATATCACTGTTCCCTGCTAGCTTCGCAGCACGAGGAAACTCTTCACTGAGTCGAGTGGCACCGATAGACGAGGAAACGGCCAACACAAAACGGCCTTGATTGTATAGGCTGCGATCATCAACCAGTGTGCGCAGTAAGCGGCGGCTAACGAACAGCTGTTTGTCCCAGTTCAATGTTGATACGTTATCTATCTGAACCTCACGCAGTAACACCAGTAACTCAGAAAACACGGTCGAGAAAATGCTGTATAGCGCATCTTGGTTCCATGCAGGGAAAGACTTTGGCATCTTCCCTTCTAAACCCTGCATCTGCCCAGCCATCGAAACACACTCTAAATAAAGGTGACGTGTCAGCAACGAGCCATCTAGACTCCATTGTTCAAGCTTTGGCATCCAAGCCCCCAGTACTTGCAGCCACAAGTAGTCACGCATCAACGACTGATAGCTTTTACTGCTGGACTCCGCTTGTAAACGAGTATGAATCGCTCGGGAACGGTATTGTACTTGTGCAAATAGATCAGCAACGTTATCGGTTAGGTAGTTAGATACGGAAAACTGCAAGCATTGGGGAACGAATGCTTGGTTCAACACAACAACACCTTCAGATTTGTGTTCACTGATTTCAGCAACGGATATCAACACAAAATCTTTTAGCTCATCCCCTTCCAAACGCAGCTGAATGTTCAACGTTGCTAGCTCTAATTGAACCGGGTCACTGTGCTCTCGGCTGGTATCGTAAACGGGGTGTTCTTGTGAAGAGTGTCTAAGACGCGCGTCTTCTCCCACATCAATAGTGCCCGGTCTTGAAACCGGAAGAGCCAGATACACTTTCTTATGACTGGTATTTTTCGGCACATCGAGCACGAGTGCTTGCTCAATTTCAAATGGTGTTCCATCTGGGAAAATGCCTTTAGCGCGACGCACCGAAACCTTACCAATGTTCAACATCGAACGGTCAAGCTCTAGCGAGGTCAATCCATAAGCATTAGGGCTAATTTGTCCGGCGAACTCACGAGTAAAATGTTCAACATAGCGCTCTTGCTGTTGAAAGTGCTGAGGGGAAAGGAACATCCCCTCACTCCACACGACTTTATTATTATCCATTATTCTTCTTCCCCTGACACAGACAGATTAATGCCATCAATTTCAATACTGATAACCGCTGAATTCACAATTAGCGGCTTATAAATCACCTTGTTTTTCGCCTCTCTGTAATCAGCAAAACCCGCAATCACACCGATGTACTTAACACCACTACCAAGTGGGATAATTTCCTGACGAGTTTCGCCCGGCAAAATGCTGGGTAGCTGGCGAGAAACGGCCAACTCGGCCTTTAAAACGCCTTGGTCATCATTATAAATTTGAATAAAATCAGAAATTTCAAACGCATTATTATTCGTCAATTGATAAATTCGGAGCTCTACCGGAGAAGGCTTACCCTCAACATTAGGGTTAATATTGGTCGCAGCTTTAATATCAACGACCAGTTTTGGCTCAACCATATCATCGCTCCATAAACTGCACCCTGACATAATAAGGACGATACACATTAGGCATAAACGACGTACCATTACTGATCCCCTTCGAAGTTTTTTTGCATACGCATTGCATCTCTGAAGTACGCTTGAAACTTAATTTGCCAATCGCGATTCTCTACTTGTCGGTTGAAATAGCGTTTGTACATATCCCAGTACTTCGGTTTACGAGACCAAAAACCGTTGCCCGACAAATCATCAAACATCGACTCCATCGCATTCGGTGAAATGTCAGACAACAACCTTGCCAATGCCATCTCTAATGCTTTGTCCGTACGTTCCTGTAAGCGCTGCTCATGATTCTTAAACTCAGTGATAGCAAACTGAGAGTGGTTCAGTGGTGACTCTTCTTGAGCGAAAGAGGAGGTCGCCATCACTTCATGGTTTGGAAATGACGTACGAAAATCACTGTCTTTCAGTGGGTCATCCTCAGACGTCTGAAAATCAAGATTAAAGTGAGGTGCTAGTTCTTGCTTAACTGAGGCATCACTCGCAAATGGGTCATCCCCCACCACATCTGTCGTCGAGATGGTGAACCCAGGCGCTTCATCTACTTCAGGAATACTTTGAATAAAAGGTGTTGATTCAGTACTAAACGGATCATCACCTAGTTGAGAGCTATCAGAGTGATGCTGCTGGATTTGCGCTTTCGCTGTTTCAGGGAAGAAACAAGAAACCAGCAATCGGTAGCGGCCAATATCAAGAACATCACCATCACTTAGTGTAGATTGGTTACCCTTGCCCAAAGGCACATCAGATCCATTGATGTAAAGGCCATTGGTGCTGTTGTCCATGATTTGGTATCCACGCGAGGTCTTACGAATCATTGCATGGGTACTTGAAATCTCACGACTTGCGTCATTAAGTTGTAGCGTCGCGCCAAACGCACGCCCGATATCTCCGCCATCGTCTGGAAATGCTTGATTCCATTGGGCGATGCTTTCACCATCTGGAGAGCTAATAATTCTAATCGATAGAGGCATTTGACTGACCTTCAATAAATTCAATATTTGGAGTTAACGACACTGAGCAACCGCCTCGTTAAATTCATTAAGAAAGTTGGGGTATTTCTTTGTAAATGCTTTGGAGAAATACACGCCCAATGGATTCGATTTGACCCGTGTCCGAGAAATCGCTCGATAACTGATACCCATTTTTTTTATCGTCTCGTCAATGACAGCGTCATTGCCCAATACCGCTCCGACTTCCCCATTCAGCATCAACTCAATTAGGGCTTTTGGCGTCCTTGGTTTTTTGCTTACGCGGTAACCGTTTTTCTGTAGCCAAAACCAATTATTTGAGCCAAATAGTGCAGCGACTTCGACCTGAGACTTGAACATTGCGTTGTCTAACTCTGTTGAATCAGATAGAGAGAACCAACTCCAATTCTGTTGATCAAGTGGCGCAGAATAATCGGCATACTCATCACGCTTGCTGTTGAGAGACGCAAGAAAGAAACCATGCTGTGAGCCAACTTCTGTCATGAGCTGAGCTCTATCCCACTTAGTCATCGTGAGCTGATACGGCTGGTCCATCACTCTCATGACACACTTCACTCGTTCTATCCCCGGCCCTTTCATTTCCCCGTTTTCTTGGTACTGATAAGGAAACCATTCTTGGGTAGCGAGCAATAATCGCTCTGGGCGCTGATAGGCCAAAGCAGGTTGGCTAAGCACGGTCAACATAACGGCAATGAAAATGACACGTATCATGGTTAATAGCTCTCCATGCTCATTCCAGCAGAACGCACTAGCTTGCCATCTTGCGAATAGATATCGCTGGCCATTTCAATCAATACAAACGGAAGCTGCGTATCAACGCGGCCTGCTTGTTTAAAGCTGATCGAGATGTCTGGTGGAGACAGCACTCCCACAGGCAGAGAGCCAGGATCTACGCCCTTTTTAAGTACTTCAATGCCGTAAAGTGCCGCTTGGTGGGCGTTGTTTTCAAACCCTACGCCAACAGACATCAGCGCACTTTGTTGCGTGCCATTAACCGCATCAGGCACTGCAGTTAACAGAGGAAGCTGCTCTGAATGCAGGTTGATCTCATCAAGTCGGTTAAGAAGACTTGAACTACCCGTAAGCCAAAGCAAGGATTGACATAAATTACCATCGTTGACCTTCATCGATTCAATGGTGGTCTGCATAACGTGTTGAAGAGCAAGTTCAGGATTATTCTCGTCAACTTCGATAGGAAAGACTTTCACTCCTTGCTTCTCAGCCTCTTTTTGAAGTGGCAAAAACTGGGTGAGATAAGCACTGGTGTTCGACTTGGCGTACAGCACACCAATTTGAGTCAGACTTGGTTTAAAGCGACGTAAAAAGCTCAGCGTAATATCAGCAGGCAAATTCAAGGAGGTGTAAGCAAAGTTGTTGCCACTTGAGTGGTAGTTATCCGTCAGGCCCAATAACACCGGATCTTTTGCGTTCACCGATACAACCGGAAGCTTACCTCCAGCGTAAATCTTATGCAGTGAGACGGTCGCACTAGAGCCAACCGTGTAGATCATGTTCGCCTTTTTATCCGCAGCTTTCGTCCAAGCGACCAGTTCCTCTTGGCTTTTAGGCAAAAGGAAAGCACGAAATGAAACGTTAGGCATTTCTCTGCGAAACACTTTTAAGATGGTCGACAACGCAACATCATACGCGTCCGCTTTTCGAGAGACCAAAACCCAAACCATAGGATATTCACCTCGCGGGGCGAACAACACATCGTTGTCGTTGGCATTAATTTCCCACTGCACCACCTTTTCTGCTTGCAAGCGTTCGCCCAACCACTCTGGCCAATCTGCCAAACTCACCGATGAGAATGCAGTCAGTGCCAAAAGTAAAATCAATCGAATCATGCTACCACCTCCTTTTGTACTGCACGGTCAAACAAGCACATCAACAAGCCAGCTAATGTAAAGAATGCTGAAAGCGCAAAGAATGCGTAGCCCGTTCCGAGGTGAGTAAGCAAAGTACTGACAACGACCGAACCCAACACATGACCTAGCCTTTCCAAAAAGCGATAAGTAGAAGCAACTGAGTTAGCATTAACACCTTGAGTCGTGGTCACCACATGAGTCACAACTGGGGCATTAATAAAGCCATGTGAAACACCCATCACTAGCATTGCGAACGTTGCGACGAAGACAAGATAGGTTATATCTTTAAATAAGAAGGCAGCAGAAAGAATAGCCAAAGCAACAGCGCCAACAATGCTTCCTAAGCAAAGCGCCCATTTTGCAGAGCCAATACGGTCAATCATTGGCGAAACTTTTCCACTAATGAAAAGCACAGAGAATGCATAAGCCATCAGCACCTGACCGATACTTTCACGCTCGACGCCTACATCAGAAAGAAGGATTGGCACAGCGAAGAATACGACACCAGTTAGCATCATTTTGGTTGGTATACCAACGAGCAACATGGTGCGCATGAATGACGGTACACGTATCAAAGTAGCGGAATCTTTTAACATCATCGTCAGGTTCTCTTTAAGTGAACCTTGTGCATTCCCCTGAGGAATCATCGACGGTAGCGACAACGCGAACAGATACATTAGACCACCAACTAACGCCGACAACATGAAGATACCTTGCACGCCTACGGTATCAGCTAGCAGAGCACCGATTGCCGCACCAGAGATGAATCCAGCATTGAAACAAAATACGATGATACCTGCGGCTTGTGTCTTGTTAGACTGGTCACTGCAACGTAGAATATAACCTTGAACAGCAATAAAGATCGTCGCTTGCCCAACACCAGACGTGAATCGAGCAATAAGCACCATTGCTAACTGGGACTCGTACGCTAGCAACATACAACCAGCCGCTGATAGCAGAATACCCACGCCAAGTACTTTGCGAATATCAAACACTTCAACTAAACGCGAAACAGGCAATAGCGTCGCAGCAAAGCCAACAAAGTAGAGTGTAAAGAAGTAAGACGACCAACTTTCTCCTGCGCCATTTTCTACCGCGATTTGCGTTAAGTACTGGGGTAAAACCGGCGCCATTAACGATTCCATCAGCACCGTGACCAACAGCAGCGGCTTAACCTGCGCCAGTACGATGTCGTTTTTTGGCTGTTGCTCCGAGTGGCTCAGTAAGCGAATAAAAGCAAAGCAAATGAACGCACAACCAGCAAATAGAATGGCAAAGTTCTTTAGTGTACGAACCAACTGCGCAAACAGTACTTTGGGGAAAAAAGCGATCGTCACCTCGTTCCCTTTCGTATCGCTTACTAGAAATTCGGCCATCTCATCGACTGACACACTGTTCTGCGCTTTACTTTTGGCGATCAACTCAGTTCCCTGAGCAACAGCAATGGAAGAGACTTCTGGGTTTGACTGACGAAAGCTGTCTAGCATCTCATCGATACCACTCACTTGATGATAGCTTATCCCTGCATTCAGTACCGGGGCTAAACGTTGAGTAACAATCTTCGCCATAGAATCCGCCTTATGCTCCAAGCCGGCTTTGTACAATGCACCGACCATCAATAGCACGCTCGCCGACATGGCTAAGAACACACCACCAAATGCAGTGAAGTAGATCTTGGGGTTTTGACTACGCAAAACAAAGAAAATAAACGCAGCGGTCAGTAAAACGACCAGCAGCACCATCGGCTGGAAGTGCCTATCGATGCTCCTTTCTATTTCTTCATCACTCAGCCAAATCTCCAAAGCTCCAACTTGAGTGAACTTATTGCTCAAAGGGATAGTGACCAAGCTGCCAACAAAGTTGTCATCGGTGTAGCGATATAGCTCTTGCTGCCCAGAAATCACACGGATATCAACCACAGAAGAATCCGCTTTCGCGATCGGTGATAGCACTTTCTCAAGACCAGCAAAATCCTGAAGCGGTACACCGGAACTCAGAACTTGTTCTATGCCGATTCGGGCGGCTTCTGTTTGGGCTAAAATCGCATCACGGCTCTGCTGTTGATAACTTTTCAATGCTTGAGCATACCCAACGACAAAGATCAGCATTAGTGATAACAGAACCAGTAATGCTCCGAGCAACAAGCGGCTATATTGCTTAAAAGAGTTCAAAGTTCACTCCTAACACACGCTTAGAGCGTCGAATTGCTCATTGAGGCAATGCGCAACCGACATTGGTCGTTTTTGCTTAAGGAAAGACAATCGGTTAAACACCAACGACTGAACTAGGTCTGTGTAATCCATACCTTCACGAGCCAGATCATGGCAAACCAAACTTACCTTCTCTCCCTCCGGACGTTTTAGATCCGGTTTTGGATTGGTTTCCAGCACATACAGGTTGCCTTCTTTGTCCATACGTAAGTCCACTCTCACTAAGGTTTGAAGGCCAAGCTGGCGATAAATCTTCTGACCGATCAGTGCTAACTGATTGCGTAGCCCCTCTTCATTAACAGCAACCAAACGGTCTTGAGTGATCGGCTTTACATCCATAGAAGTAAAAATTGGCTCGTCAGCATCCAGTACACGTTCTGTAATTGAGAAAGCCATAGGCATTTCAGACTGCGTTAGTTTGCCTTCTTTAAAGACATACTCTCCCGCAACAGCAACAACAAACTCTCGGCCACCAAGGAAAGGTTCAATCATTACTGTGTTCCCCGTCGCTTGAAGCACATGCTCTACAACACCCGCAAGATCATTACGGTTAAAAACAGGATAAACATGGATTGAAGCTCGGCCAGAAACTGGCTTAA
Source organism: Vibrio sp. 1151_11 (assembly GCF_029478525.1). Taxonomy (NCBI): domain Bacteria; kingdom Pseudomonadati; phylum Pseudomonadota; class Gammaproteobacteria; order Vibrionales; family Vibrionaceae; genus Vibrio; species Vibrio sp. 1151_11. Next base: position 17,457 of record NZ_SHMN01000003.1, read on the forward strand.
CAATGAAACCATCTTTGAACTGCGCTTCAATTTGATCGAGCGCATCTTGCTTTGCGGCATCTTCAAAATGCTCATCAATACCAATGGTGATAAATGGTGCAGTCGGCAGTCCAGCGGCTTTAATTTCATGCTTAAACAGGTGCTTGTTATCCAAGATCCCTGCCGTCATTGGCGAGTGCCCTACATAAGGCACGCCCAGCATTTCCAATGTAGAAGGCAAATGACACATGGAGTCAAAACCTTGTAAACCACCACTGTTCGTGATCACCAAGTCAATACCTTTATCTTTCAGACACTGCGCTAAGTTGATGTCTTCAGCTAACACCTCAACGAACTGGAAATTAGATTCACGCAGTGCATTAGCAATATCGTGTGCAACAGGTGCATACGTTTTAGTTGAGCGGGGGCTCAAGTTTTCAAAGATAAAACTGCCGACCTTCTCTTTATCCCCACCGTGAATCACTGCGATTTTTAAGTTCTTGCGAATCCATTCCAATTGTTGCGTAGAAAAAACTGAATGCATCATCTGTTAGTACTCATAATGTTGTGCTGCTAAAAGGGCGCGTTAAACACGGCCTGCAACAAAAAGCGTTAATAAAATTACGTTATTGTTTTAGTTGGGTTGATATACAACCCATTGTTTTTTTGAGGTCTATCGCCTCTTAATGCTATTGAATCTGAATCTTAAATTTGCCTTCTTCAACGTGAACAGTGACCGCTTCTACTGGCTTGTTCTCGCTCATGCGGACAATGCACTGATTCGCTAAATCCGGCATAAGTTGACGATTGATCAGTTGCTCAACGGCACGAGCTCCTGTTTCTGGTGAATCATTCATATTGACCAGCAGATCAATCACATCAGGGTGAAATTCGAAACTTGCTTTGTAGTGGGATTGAACGCGCTTGCGAATGCGGTTCAGAGACAAGGTTGCAATTTGCGCCATTTCTTCATCGTTCAAAGGGAAATAAGGCACGATGGTCGCACGGCCAAGAAATGCTGGTTTAAAGTGTTTTTGCAGCTCAGGGAAAATAGACTGAGTCAGCGCCGGAACATCCGGTCGACCATTTTCACATGCATTAACAACAGCGCTGTCTGCCGCGTTTGATGTCATGATGATGATCGTATTACGAAAATCGATGTGTCGACCTTCACTGTCCGAGATCGAGCCTTTATCAAAGATTTGGTAGAAGATATCGTGCACACCAGGGTGGGCTTTTTCCATTTCATCCAGCAGTAGTACAGAATATGGGTTCTTACGTACCGCTTCTGTTAAGACACCGCCTTTACCGTAGCCAACATAACCCGCAGGAGAGCCTAAAAGCATCGACACTTTGTGCTCTTCTTTAAATTCCGTCATGTTGATGGTGGTGATATTTCGCTCGCCACCGTATAGCAAGTCGGTAAGTGCCAATGCAGTTTCGGTTTTACCCACACCACTTGGACCACACATCAGGAATACCCCAACAGGTTTGCGTGGGTCGGTTAAACCTGCGCGCGACAATCGAATTGCTTGTGAAAGCTCTGCTATCGGCGTTGTTTGACCAATCACTCGCTCACCGATACGAGTCTCTAGGTGCATCAACTTCTCAACTTCTTGGCTAAGCATGTTGCCTACTGGAATACCCGTCCATAGCGCCACCACTTCAGCGATGGTTTGCTCTGTTACCTGTGGCAATACTAATGGCTGCTCACCCTGGATCTCACGCAGGGCTGCCATTTTGTCTGCTAGCAGGATTTTCGCTTCATGCGATATCACCGAGCCATTTTCTTTTAGCTCAGCGTCTAAGCCAGACTGCAACTCAATGATCTCTTCCACCAAGAGACGCTCTGCGTTCCAAGAGCGCTCAAGTGACTGATGCTCTTGTTCTAAAGCCGCCAATCGCTGTTTTGCTTCTTCCAAGCGTACGCTTTCAATCGACCACAATGCCGACTCATGATGTAACGTTTCGATCTCGTTGTTGGTGTAGCGGATTTTTTCTGCAATGGCTTCCAACTGTCTAGGTGCCGCACTTTGGCTCAATCCAATGCGTGAACACGCTGTATCTAACAGGCTAATTGCTTTATCAGGTAACTTACGCTCAGGAAGGTAACGAATAGAGAGAGCGACTGCGGCATCAATGGCTTCTTGCATGACTTTAACACCATGGTGCTTTTCAAGGCTGTGCTTCACGCCGCGAAGCATGTGGATAGAGTCTTCTTCATTAGGTTCATTAACCGCAACAACTTGAAAGCGACGAGTCAACGCGGCATCCGATTCAAAATACTGTTTGTATTCCGCCCATGTGGTCGCCGCAAGTGAACGAAACTCGCCACGCGCAAGCGCTGGTTTCAGAATATTCGCCGCATCATTCTGGCCCGCTGTGCCACCCGCCCCGATCAGCGTATGTGCTTCATCAATAAACATGATGATCGGCGTGGTTGACTGCTTGATCTCATTTATTACATCTTTAAGGCGGTTTTCAAACTCACCTTTGATGCTCGCGCCCGCTTGCAAAAGGGACAAATCAAGGCTGCGCAGCTCAACGTTTGCAAGCGCAGGTGGGACATTTCCATTCACGATTTCTTGTGCAAGACCTTCAACAATGGCCGTTTTACCTACACCTGGGTCACCAACGAGGATCGGGCTGTTTTGACGGCGGCGGCACAAAATATCAATGGATTTGCGAATTTCATCTCCGCGCCCTGTAATAGGATCCAACTCGCCATTACGCGCTGCCTCTGTCAGGTTTTGCGAGAACTTGTCCAAAGCTGGCGTCGCTGAGTCACCACTGGTTGGGACCATGCTCTCGGTAGACGATGAGACTTCACTGGGTCCGCTGATCACCATCGACTGACTACGTAACCATTCAGAAGACAATACTGACACCCACGAGCTCAACACGCCGTTGTAAGCGCTTTGGTCCAAACGCTGCTTCAGCACCATCAGCAGATGAAATTCATTTACGACCGATTGCTGATTGTTTAATGAAGCAAGCATCCATGCATCTTTAAGCAACTCAACCAATTCAGGTGACAAAGAAGGTGAAGAGTCATTACCACGAGCCAAGTGCATCTGACGGTCATTACAACGCTCCAACATCGACTCTTTCGCCATTGATGCTTGCTGCAGTGCGGCTTCCCAGCCTTTGGACTGCTGTAACAACTGAACAAACCAATGCTCAGCTTCTATCGCAAAGTGTCCTTTACTTACACAATCTCCTGCAGCCGTTTCCAGAGCACTTTTTAGTAACGGAGTAAGCCTTTTGACCAAGCTTTGTAGTTCAATATTTATCATTCTGTTTCCTAACTTTTCGTCAGTGGCATTTCAACAAACTGCTGACGATCTGATTGATGACTCATCCACGCGGATTGGCCAATTCGTAACGCTTTTTGGTGACTGCCTGATAGCTTCACTCTCGGCAGATACTGGCTATTTACCTTCATATAGAGTGCATACTTGGTATTCACTCCCATATAGCTTCTAACCATATGGTCCAGCGCAAGAACCATCTCTTTGTCACTGCGTATTTTTAAGTAATGCTGATAGTCTTGAGGGCAAATTTTTATGCTGAGTTTCTGCCCCGTCATTGGCGTCGACATCCCGACCAACGCGCCCACTCCCAATTGATGATTGTTTCCGGCTTGGCCAATTTGAGTTAACGAACACTCCGTGAGAGGCAAATACTCTAGGCCACTGCGTTCAACCTCAAACTCCGACTCAAAGTAATCTTCTAGCATCGACTTAAGCGCCAATGGACAGGTTAACTTCAACCCTAATAAGCCAGTGTATTGCACCAAGTGAGATTCCGGCATTGGTGCCTTATCTCCAGTCTGTCCCGCCAAACTGGAAAGCATTTCAGTGATAGATTGACGGTCACGATTCCAATGAAACGCCTCTTCCTCAATCTGATACGTCAGCTCATGCTTTTGCTTTGTTTCGCAGTACAAGCGGTAGTAACGGTTATTAAACATGTCGAAAAAGTCGAGTGGTGCTTCATCACCAAGTTCAAAACGCGCTTTTAGTGCATCGCCATACATCGCTCTTGGCATCGAACCAGAGTTGCCAGACAAAGCCGCCAATGATGTCTTTACCGTAAATTCACCCTCTCGCTCAGAAGTAACCATAGAGACTTCTGCTTGATAGTAAGCTGGGAGAATTTCCGCACTGAACCTCACTTCAGGTCGCTGCCCCTTTAAATGAGCCTGATGCTTGAAGATCTGCCACGCTTTTTCTAGCTGACCTTCAAACGCACCATGAGCGAAACGGCTTACAACAAACTCTTGCACCCAGTTCTCCTCAGGAAGGATAGATAAACACCGTCTTGGCCTTCCAAATAAATATCTACTTGAGTAAAGCTGTTGAAGCCTGCAAAATAAGCAAAGAAGTGGTCAAGCAAATGACCAAAGAGCGATACGCCTCCGTTGACATTACTTGCGTCTAACGTCACCGAAATTTTTGTGCCGTAAGCAAAACATGTTTTTCCTGACACACGGATCGGAGCCACCACTTGTTCCTGCTCTATATTTTGCAGGGACTCGATATAGATGTGGTTTTGCACCGCTTGGTTGTGGTTATACAAATCAAACACATTTTTCAGCGTGGCGGTTGGGTCATCCGTCCCTAGAATCGCGTGATAGTTAAAGTGCAAATGGCAAAGCAGTGCCCATACATTCTTATTTGCGTCACGACTACGCACTGGCAAGGTTGGGCGGCGGATCAAGTTCATAGCTGCAGGAATCGTAAGAGATTCCCGACATGTCACTTGGCTGTTTACAGGCAATGAACCTGCTCGAATGCCGTCAGTCGCAGTTGTCGTCACCGACCAAACTCTGGACGACGTCGTGGCACTAACATGCCCAATATCAGCCACTTTTAAGCCACTGCGAAGCACGCCTCTTTCGTGGGTATCCTGTACGAGCTGCCAACGAAGTGCAGTCTCTGTACTGTTGTACTTGTCTCCGTAGATCTGACAGACCTTAAACGGTTCACCTTCCGTCACGTCTAGCACTTCATCAACAGAAAACACTTCCAAATCATTACCCTGGCTTGCATCAAGATAAATTGGGTACTGCTTTTGGGTGAAGTCGATTTGCAGAGGTTCTGACACTTTGGTTTGTAGGTTCACCAATGGCGTACAAAACAGAGAAAAATTCTGTGCTTGAATGCTACGAGCTTGCACCACACTCATCTCATTCAAGAAAATCTGAATACGAAACTCTGAGCCGATTGCGTGTTGCATGATGTTGCCAAGGCCTAATTTGAATCCTTGAAATCTTTCAGGGAACATGAAGAACTCGGTCAATAACTTAAAGCCACCAAAGCTCGCAGCTTGATACGGTAAAATAGTGTCGTTCACATCGAAGCCGATTGGTTGTAGCGCAGACTTACCTAGTGAGTAGCTCTTACCATTATTCTGGATACACACCTGACAGCGACCATGGGCAAGTACATCATACAAACGCAATGCAAAGTGACTTTCACCTTTGAGATGCAGTTTCAACTGGTCAATATCTAGATCACGCAACTCGATACCGCTATCGGTTGCCTCAATCGTCAGCTCCAGCATCGCTTTTGCGTTCTCTGCACCCACAGGCTTAGCCAGTTCAAATGGCGCAAACAGCACTTCAGCCGAAGCAACTTGAATTGGAAGCAGCGCTATATTTTCGGAAGTACGAAACACCACTGGCTCGCCAGATTCGCTCGCGACATCGAACTCAGTGCCTTTAGGAATACTGTGCTTTGCATTCGCTTCTTCAAAAATAGCGAAGTCCAACATGCTGTATGACGGTATTGGCCTCAGATAATGCGGGAACAACAAGTTCACCAAGCTTTCTGTCAGCTCTGGGTAAGACTCATCCAAACGCTGCTGAAGTTTGCCGTTCATCAAGGCAACACTTTCAATCAAACGCGCGATCTGAGGATCATCAATACTGTCTTTACGCATTCCCAATGCACGAGCCGTCCCCGGATGACGTTCCGCGAACTGAGAGGTTTCATTGCGAATAAAGCGCAGTTCCTGTTCAAAATAGGAAAGCAATGAATCAGACAAAATTCGACTTCCTTACATCTAGTTTGTTGCTGCTCAAATCCAAAAAAGAATCCAGTACGATCGCTTCATCACCAAGCTCTGAATGCACCACGGCGGAAAGGCGAAAGCTCAATTGGTTGCTACCCAGTTCCCCTTCTTGAACATCAATCTCTACCTGGCTCAGGCGAGGTTCGAAGTTTCGGACCAGCACTTCAATTTCTGCGACAATGTCACTGGTGTTGTTTTTACTTTGAGCGCGAGCCATGTTGCGCATACCGAGCTCGGCAATCGTTCCTTTTTCCGATAAAAGCATCTCTGAACACAGAGGTGCTCGGCTGGAAATAAGATCACAGACGTTATCAACAATTGCATCTCGAACACTGTCGATATCGTCATTCCAGCTTTGGGTTAACTTAGCCATTAAGCTCATGATGTCTCTCCAACCTCACTGCCAGATACCGAAGTTGTTAACACCACTTTCGCATCCATCATTTCGTATTGATATTGAGGCTGAAGCATGATCTCGCATAGGTAGCGGGTTTTATCATGAGGAACCTCTTCAATGCGTACATAGCAAGACCGCAGTGGATATCGGGCAAGTACGGCATCCTCACCATAATTGACGTTGCTTATGAACTGCTCTAGCCATCGCTCTAGACTGCGTCGACAAGTTTCTGCACTGTCATATCGACCAACTTGATCACGAATTTGGACCTTGATGTAATGGGCAAATCGGCAAGCCATCAGGTTGGTTTGGAGCATACCGAGCTGACGTTGAGCTTCATCAGGCGCTTGCCAAACGGATTGATTGCTGAAGAAACCTTTATGGCCACTTATGTAAATACTGGTTAAAGGCATGAACCCCTGAGACGACCAAAAGCCATCATCTTCACTGTAGATCTCTACCTTGGTCTTAAGTTCTTTTGAGTCCTGAACGATAGCCCCATACGAACCTGTCTCATCGTAAGAACGCAGGAATCCAAACCAACTGATTCGATCAAACTCTCGCATCACATTACCTAGCAAGAGGTAAGCGCTGCTGCCCCACAAGGCATATTTCTCTTGCTGGCGCTCGTTAAAAACAAATCCAGCCTGATATTGACAGTATGGTTGACGAATCAAATGTTCAGGCATGACCAAGTGCAAAAATCGTGATGAGTTTTTTTCTCGTAGCAACTGCCAAGAAACAAAATCTCGACTAGTAAGAATGCGCTCAATTCTCGCGCTGTCATGAAGCTGCCTTCTTGGTTCATCACCAAAGAAAAACTCGTCAGTTCCGAGCACCATTGGGCAAAAACAGAGCTCCCCCAGCTCAGAGAGCAGTTGAAGGGTGTAGAGATCGTCATACTCCTGATCATCGGCGTAATCAGCCGAGACCTTGTGATCGACCATCACCATGCCAAATGGGCTGCCACCGGCGGTATCCAGCTCATTTGAATACAGTTTTCGGTATAGGGATGACTGCTTTAGATCGAAAGAGTAATTGAGATCTGCCGAAACCATACTCCAACTCAAGTCGAGCATTTTGATTTTTACTCGACGCTGGGATACTTGCAGCTGCGCTAACGATTTGAGCCCCGTCCAAGAGGCTTCTAACTGCTTAAAGTTAGGGTGTTGAATAACGTCTGACAACTGTTCACTTATTGACGTATCAATCTCGGAGATCAAACGAACCAACGATGCTTTGAATTGAACCACCGACCGACTTTTCGCGCACACTAATATCTCCTGCCAGGCAGGATTCTCAGCTAAAATGCGATCGAATTCGGAATTTGTATACATCAGCGACTCAGTTCAAAACATTCGGGGACAGCGTCCCCGAATAGGATTAGCCAGGAATGTTCGCAACCATTCGTAGTGAAGTGGTTAGCTCTTCCATTTGCAGCCAAGGGCGTAAGTAAGCCACTGCAGAGTAAGCACCTGGGCGTCCAGCTTGCTCTTCTACCGTCACTTTCGCTTCAACCAATGGATGTGTTGCTTTCGCATCGTTACCAATCGCATTTGGGTTAACGTATTGATTAATCCAAGAGTTCAGCTCTTTCTCAACGTCATTTGGAGCTAGGTTTGAACCAATACGATCACGGCCCATGATTTTTAGGTACTGTGCGATTCGGCTGCTTGCCATTGTGTATGGCAGACGCGCTGAAATTGCCGCGTTTGCCGTTGCATCTGGATCTGTGTACGTTTTTGGTTTATGCGCAGTCTGAGCACCCATAAACACTGCGTAGTTGGTGCTTTTGTAGTGAACCAGTGGCAAGAAGCCAAGATCACTCAGCTCTTTCTCACGCTCATCCGTTAGGTTAACTTCTGTCGGGCATTGCTGTAGCAATTCACCGGCCTCAGAGTAGTGAGTGAAGTTTGGCAGGTTCTCTACTTTACCGCCGTTCTCAGTACCTCGGATCGCCGTGCACCAACCGTACTTGGTATATGCTTGAGTCATCAGAAGACCAAACTCATACGCCGCATTGCTCCAAACAAAATCGCAGTCTGAAGACACAATTTGCTGACCGTTGTCCCGAATTTGAAGTTCTTCAAATGCAAATGATTTAACTGGAACGGTTGCTGCACCGTAAGGAAGGCGAGCCATCGTTTTCGGTAGAGTCAGAGCAACGTAGCGCGAGTCATCGCTTTCACGGAATGCATTCCAGCTTGCATATGCTGGCGAATCAAAGCCTGCTGCAACTGGTTTGCCTTCAGAAAAGCTACTGAATGCCTTGAAGTCGAACATACTTGCATTCGCTGCAGCGACGAAAGGTGCGTGAGATGCAGAAGCGACTTCAGCCATGTAACGCAACAGGGCAACGTCTTCATCACCGTAACCGAATCCGTAGTCACCTAGCAATGCACCGTATGGCTGACCGCCCGCTGTTCCAAATTCTTCTTGATAAACCATATTGAAGAAACGGCTGCGATCGATCGCTGGTGCATCTTCAAACTGCTCTAGCAATTCGTCTTTGGTGTAATCCGCCAGTTTGATTTTCAGATCTGATCCTAGCTCGCTGTTTTTTACAAGCTTTTGCAAACCTAGCCATGAACCTTCCATTTTTTGGAACTCATCGTTTTGCATCACCGTTGACAACTGCTCAGAGATTTTGCTGTCTAGCGCGCTGATTGCTTTTTCAATCGTCAACGTTAGGTTCTTATCCCAAGTCACTGTACCTTCCAGTGCTTGAGAAGCCATGACGCTCAATAGCTCTTTTGTCGTATCTACTGGTGTTTGTGCTGTCGCGTTGATCGCTCGGTCAAGAAAGCTCTGCTTTGCTTCTGCTTCAGTAGTAGTACCTTGTACTGCTTGTTGTTCTACAGACATTATTCCGCTCCCTCTCTGCTCAAACCTAGTTCTTGAGCTAAACCATTGATGGCATCTGCGCTTTGCAGAACTTCTTTCAGTAGACGCTCAAGATCTCTCGAACGATCGGCTTTGCTTAAGAGTACTTTTAGCTGGTTACGTGTTTCAACCAACTGCTTAAGCGGCTCAATTTGATCAACTAAGTTCTCTGGGTGGAAATCTTTCATCGAACGGAAGCTCAAGTTCACTTCAAACTGGCTATCATCATTAGCAAGCTTGTTATCAACCTTGTACGAAAGACGCGGGTGAATTTGCCCCATCACTGTATCGAAGTTGTCTTTATCGATACCCGTGAACTCTCGCTCTTCTAAATCAACTTTTTCTGATTCTGGTTTGTGTCCTGAAAAGTCGCCAATGACGCCAACAACAAACGGCAGCTCTTTCGTCTCTACAGCGCCATTCGTTTCAACGTCATAGGTGATGCTGACACGGTTCTTACTAACGCGCTTATGTTGTGAGTTCAATGCCATAACGGTGTCCTAAAATGAGATATTCATGAAATAGACATGCCAATTAACGTGGCATGTCTAATGAAAGAATTACTTACCAGAAGTCATTTTCCCGGTCGGTAGGTCGTAAGTCACAACACCACCGCTTTGTAGTTCACCACCTTCTTTCTCATAGTGATGCTTCTGAGAAATAGAAGTGTAAGAAAGAGATAGGCTCTCGTACGGTTGAGATCCGTCAGTCCCGCTCACGTTGTAAGAAACTAAACGTGCTTTTTCTAGCTTAACTTGGAAGTAAACGTCTGCACCTTGACCATCGTTAGAAGGCTTAGTAAATGCAACCTCAACAGTTTTACCGTCTTTACCTGGGTTGAATAAATAAGACAGTAGGTCTTCAGAAGCACCATCGACTTCTTTAGTTACGCTAACTTCGCTTACGCCAACCATGCCTGAATCCGCATTGGTGCCGTTACCGATGTCCATAGCAACGTTACGAGCGCCACCCCAAGAGTAAGAGTTGATTGCAAACCAACCGTCATTTTTACCTTCAGCCGTTTCTAGCTGACCGATAGTCGCTGCGCCCTCAACTTGAAGACCGCTTACACGCATGTAAATACTTGCCATGATTTTTCCTTATTTTTTAAACACAATTACCAACTCAGAGCCGACGTAGCGGATGATTGTGGTTTTTGATCTTGCTTAGATTGGGTATCTACAGGGGAAGTCTGAGATACATGCTCTTCAACACTTCGCGGATCCGAAACGGAAGGCTTCGCTTGAGGTGTTTGGGGGCTTTCAATGCCCACCGTTGGAGTACTCACCTCCGGCAGCAAAACCTGATCGAGATGATTCAATCCGGCGGCATTAAAAATCGTACTAAGAGCGTCACCGTTTTGTTCCGACATCATTTCTCGCAGCAACTCAGGTAAGGATAAATATCCCCATCGAATCGCTTTTTCTAACAAAAATGAAATTGGGCTATGCGGTTCGCTCTGGCGAAAATAATCAGAGACTTCTCTCAACAAATGGAAAGCTAAGTCTCGGTTCATGTTGTTTAAATTACCCAGTTCAGAGAGGTTTCCTGCGTGTAAGTGTTGGCTTACGGTCTGAGCCTGCTCTGATGCCATCGGTATTCGCTCTATATGTTTTGTATCCATATGGCTTGGCAGCTCCCCTTCAGAAACTGAACTTTCGGCAACCTCTTGCTCTACTGTCTTGGCTTCCGCTTTCGGTGCTAACTTAATTCCACTTAGATGAACCAAAGCGTTTTCAACACGGGTAAGCAGTGACTTCGCAAATCCGAAGTTGGTACTTTGACTGCCTAGAGAATGACACTTAGTGCTCACCAACGCTGACAAACGATCTAATTGGGTGACACAACGTTTGGCGTTTTCCATCTTGAATTGAATCGCGAAACGCTCTTGCGCCACCGTGGTCGTAAGCATAGATTTCAGTTGGCTGATTTCGCCTTTTCTCTCTGCACTTTGAAAGTCAAAAAACGTCACTTCCCCGACTAAGGGCAGTTGCAGCACCGGCGCATAGAGAATCGAGCTTTCCTCGCTATCACCGACTAGTTGGAAAAATGCTTTAACTTTCGCATCTGCTTGCTCTCTTTCTTTGCCCTTATCATCATCAGATTTGAGCTTTTCAACTGGTAGTACAGGGTTGAGGTGATCCCAGTGCTTCTCACTTAAATCCGCTAACCACTCAAGGCTATTCGCAGCACTTTCTAATGTGGTATCGAGAAGGAATTGAGCAGCAACAAACCATGAGATGAGCTCGATATCTCTGGTTGTTTTTGAAAACTGTTCGTACAAACTGTCAGAGAGAATCTTCCACTTATTTAGACATGCCTCTTGTAACGCGTCTCTCTCGTCAGCACTAGGGTTTTGACTTAGCTTACGCAGCGCAGTTTGCGCGACATTAAATTCATTACGTAATGGGCGAAAAGCACTTTTTTCCAGTTTAAGATAAACGCCACAGATCGAATCATCACTCAGAGGTTTAGAAAGTTGCTCAATTTGATGCTTTGACAAAGGCATAGGTTCCTGCTCTGTTAGGTTGACTATTTGCTTAAGTGTCAATTAACTTCAATCGCTATTTCCTGTATTTTAAGATAAAGGAAAACGCTAGAGGCCTTGAGTTATTTCAACCAGAAAAATTTTTATTTTTGCAGCAAAACAACATCTACTAATATTGTTTCATACGAAGTGACATATTTGTCAATTTGCCAAGAGTGTATCTTTGAGGCGAATTATAGCAATGGCAATTTACGCCATATTTAGGCGACCTTTAGGTCATCCTACCTCTTTAAAAGAACACTATAAAAAGACATAAAATAACATATATTGTTGATTTTATTATGAGTTAATATAAAAAATACACGCAAACCCCTCATACATTAACAATATCTTAAATACTTCATCAGAGATGTTGTCATCATAAAAAATATGAATGCACAAGCTCACCGTCATTAAAAATGAAACAAACATAAAAATAACCACAAAGCAATCGATTACATATTATTCAGATAATAATTAAATAGACAAATTACCTTGAATTAAGGTCTAACTCGAAATATATTACATGTATAGAGCATGAAAGTTGATACCAATACAGCAAGTAATAATAGCATCAATTATTATGTGATAATTTCGAATATTCATCCAATAAACAGCCTTTTAGAACTGTTTATTTAATAGTGAATTAATTGAATATGAGCAGTAACGAATTAAAGCACCAAACCCGCTCCCTCACCATTAAGCTTTCAGATAGCAAAAGTTATATTGTCACGCAATTAATCGGAGAGGAAAGCGTATCCGGCGGGTGTCAGTTTTCCGTTTCCATCGCGGCAAACATGGAGATCGATACCAAAAACCTAGGTAAAGCTGTTTGTGTGTCTTACGAATTAGATTCTGGAAAGCGTTTTTTTTCAGGTATATGTAGCACTCTGCAATTCACAGGATATAGCAAAGACAAGCAGCAGTTTTATTATCAAATAGAGATATTGGATCCACTTAGCTTGTTGCAATACAAACGCAGTCGTCAGATTTTTCAAAACGTAACGACGAAACAGATCATTGAAAAGCTGCTAGAACAGGCTGATCTCAAAAGCTATTTTCACTTTTCCCTTTCCGGAAGTGGGAAAAATCATGAGTATTGTGTTCAACTTGATGAAACCGACCAAGCTTTTATACAACGCTTGTTAGCAAACGAAGGATGGCACTACCATGTACGCCATCAATACAATAAGTCGACAGTCTGCATTGGCGATTCAAATCAACGATTTGAGAAAATACCGGATCCAAAGTTAAGTTATCAAATAGGTGGCAACAATCAGCAACACGTACTAACAACGTGGAGTCAATCCCATCATGTTGGTAGTGGAAAGGTATCTGTCGCCGATCATACTCAAGATCTGGCTGAATTTTTTGATAGCGGCACCCGAAAAAGCACCAAAAGTTACGCGTCAACTTCATTGACACAAGAACTCTTTGCATTTGGTCACGAGAATAAAAATGAAGTCCGTGACGCAGCAAAAATGCATATGGAAGCGTTAGATCTTAGGAAGTCAGCCTCTCACTCATCATCGAATTTAGCGACGCTTGCTTGCGGCTATAAATTTGAACTAACGTACCATCCTCTCAGTTCAATGAACCAAGAGTACATCATCACTCATCTATCACATCGCCTATCCAGAGAAGAATCGAACAACGAAGTCGCTTATCAGAACCAGTTTTCTTGTATCCCTTCGTCACTGATTTTTCGTCCAGAAATATTTGACAAACCGCGTGTCCATAGCTTACATACCGCAACCGTCACCGGGCCTAAGGGAGAAGAGATTTACCGAGATAAATGGGGTCGAGTAAAAGTGCAATTTCACTGGGATAGAGGCGGAAAAAATGACGAAAACAGTTCATGTTGGTTGCCAGTATCGCAAGGGTTCGCCAGTAAGGGGTTCGGTTCTCAATTCACACCGCGCATTGGTGATGAAGTGATTGTGCAATACATTGATGGCGACCCCAATCGCCCTATCGTGACCGGCTCTTTATACAACAAAAACAGCGCAGCCCCTTACAGCTCGGATACTCAAAATGGCATCAAAACTCGTTCAACGCCTAAGGGCAGTAGCAAGCAAGGAAACGAACTGCGGTTTGAAGATCAAAAAGACAAAGAACAAGTGTATTTACATGCTGAAAAAGATTTGCTACTTGACGTAAATAACGACAGCCAGTCAACGATTAAAGGCATTAAAAAGACCCAAGTTGAGAAGAGTGCCACCTTAAGCGTTAAAGAACACATACAAGTCGAAAGTGATAAAACACTTACCGCCAAAAGTAAAGATAACTGGACGGGTGACAGTGAGAAAGATCTAAGCCTCAATGCCGCTTCCAACATCAATATTGCGGCTAAATCGACGGTCAGCGTTGATGGCAACCAAGTGTCGATCTGCGGTAAATCGAAGATCGAACTCAAAGTGGGCACGAGCAAAATCGAGATCAGCGCTAATGGTATTAAGATCGACGCTCCTCAAGTCTCTGTTTCAGGTAAAGCAAAAGCAGAGGTGAAAGCCGCAATGATCAATATTGAAGGCCAAGGGAAGGTCGATGTAAAAGCAGCGTTAGTGTCGGTTAACGGCAGCGCCATGACACAAATAAAAGCCGGGGCCATGGTGCAAATTCAAGGCGCAATTACAAAGGTAAATTGATGATGTTGATAAAGGTTCCCCACCAATCCGCGCAAGACATCTTAAGTGTCTACGAGCCGAATGCCGCATTCGCAGAGTTAGCAGGCGAAAATACTACACCTATCGATTTGATTTCTGTGGCGATGGAGCAAGAGCTGTTTGCCGATGCTGTGACTTTTCTTGCGCATGCTCTCCCAGTTCGTGAATCCATTTGGTGGAGCGTAACCTGCGCCGCTTCTCTGCATCACTGGAAAGAAGACGAAGCCAATGCCATTCGCGCAGCAAAAGCTTGGGTTTATACACCTGATGAAACAAGCCGCCGTTTTGCTGAACAAATGGCAGAAAAAGCGGGATTAGAAACCGGTGCTGGCTGGGCAGCTCAAGCGGCCTTTTGGAGTGGCGGCAGTATGATTAAACCAGAAGATCCTACCGTTCCCCCTCCCCCATACTTGTACGCACAAGCAGTCGCAGGATGCATTAACCTTTCAGCAGTCTTACCTGACGGTGAAGAAGCAAAAGAGCGCTATCAACAGTTTGTAGAAATGGGTCTAAACATCGCCTCCGGTGGAAACGGTCAACAATAGGGAAAGAACATGCTTCCAGCAGCCAGAGCAACAGACATGCACATGTGCCCGATGCAAACACCAGCAGTGGTGCCAATCCCTCACGTAGGCGGACCATTACTCCCTCTGCCAACAACAGTATTAATCGGCAACCTACCAGCTGCCACTCTAGGACAGATATGTGTTTGTGTCGGCCCTCCAGATAGCATAGTTAAAGGAAGTGCAACCGTGCTGATTAACAATAAACCCTCAGCGCGCATGGGCGACCTTACTGCCCACGGTGGGACTATCGTGATGGGGATGCCAACTGTCTTGATTGGAGGGTAATTACATTTCACTCTAGTTAAATAGGTGGATGAACCGCACCATTTACACTCAACATCAATTAAAACAAGGTTGAAAAATGTAAAGTTTAATGAAGTGTGTGATTCATAGACATTCTTTCAACTACAATGGATTTCGATGAAAAGAGAAATCCAACAAAGATTACCATGGGTAAATTTGTATGAGGAATGTTGTGATGTAAACCTTGTCTGCTACCGCTTTGGTATTTCCAGACAGACATTACTACCGTGGCATCAGGATATGTGCAGTGCAGAATCACTGGTCTGGAAAATCGGAGCAAGCGTCCTCATTCTTCTCTAGGTGCCGAGCTAAGAGAATTGATACTTGAGAGACGTGGAGAACGTAATATAGGGACTACACGTTTACGAATGAAATTAATCCGACTTCACCCGCCACTGAGGGTCGCATTATACCGTTCTGCCAACTCCTTGATTGAGACCCTTGTCGAACGATGGACCCTCCACGATTGAGCCGTCTTAGTGATTTTCTTCATCGCTTTCTTTGAAGCTCCTGGTGCACATTTTCGAACCAGTTCACCCTTGAAATTTTTCAACGTTCGCACCCTAAAGTCATACCCCTGAAACGTGAATACTTTCTTCACATTCCAACGTAGGAAGGTATCTATGTAGACAATATTTGTCTTGCTTTCATATACGAGCAGTAACACACCAGATCATCCCAGAGAAAAAAGAAGAAATGCGGGCGGCATAAAATTTAACTTGAGGCGACAACTAGCTTGAAAAACTCCGTCGTGAAGTAGTCTCTGTGGTCGTCTTTAGTGATCCCTGTGTCTTCTCTGTAATAGGTTGACGGATTTCGCCATTCCAGCTAGGCGGACAAGTAACCTCTGAATTGGCGCAATCCGCCATACGGGTTTGGCCCAAACAACCAATCAAGTTTGGCTCATCAATCCAGTAGTAAATCCGGTACGACACCCCTGTTTTTTTCTCCATCAGAATACCCAGTCTTCTCAACTTGGAACAAGCCGTATCTATCTCTCGGCGGGTCATTCCCATTTTTTCGCCCCACTCTTTAATCGATTTAATCAAACCACCGATCAGCATCTTTGGTGCGTTTTGACCAGTACAACGCCTGACTGAACAGTAAAGCACCGGTAATACCGATGCCCAACTGAACAAACGTACGATGAAAAGCTATGGGACGGTCTAAGTAGTCCAACATATGCTCACCTACCCAAACATACCCTGAGTATCACGTCGGCCTTTCCACTCTTTGAAAAAATTATCGAGCCGATGTTGTATCAAATCCATGATTAAATCCGGTGACACACGCCCGGCTGTAAAATGATAATGTAGTAACACATTCATCACCCCAGACGCCAACGCTTCAATCATTCCCTCTTCATCCTGTATGGCACTGGATACCGGCTCTAGTCGTACACGGATTTGTATTTTCACTTCTGACTTAAACGCCAGAATATCGGGCGTGGTGTAGCGAAAGAAATGACCCTGATTTAATACATCCAGACATAAACTGGTGCAATGAACGGTCATGGTGTTGTATTTCATTGATTTCTCTCCTTCAACTGCGTCAGTAAGCGTTCAAATGCTGAACCATCCTGACGAGTCAGGTTAGGAACGTAACGACTGTAGATTTCGAACAACATTTTTGTGTTGGAATGCCCCATCTGACGAGCTATCCATTCTGGCGCTTCCCCTGCTGCTAACCAGAGTGTCGCGGCAGTATGTCGAGTTTCGTAGGGACGACGATAAGGTAAACCCATTTTCTTTAAAGTTGGCTTCCAGACCCGATCTCGAATGTTACCTTTATCTAATGGATTACCTTCGGCGTTACAAAAAACGAACTCTCCTGCCCCAGTGACTTCTTTCTGACTTTTGAGCGCTTCTAACACTATACTCGACATATGAATATCACGAGCGGAGCCCAGAGTTTTGGTGGTATCCATCTTCCCCTGGACATAGGTTTCACGAACACTAATAACCCCAAGACGAAAATCCACATATCGCCATTTCAGACCATCGATTTCAGAAGTGCGCATGCCGGTAAAAAAGCGCACCAGAAAGTAATTGCGATAGTCAACTTTCACCGCATTTAAGAAATCCATCACTTCTTCCAAAGTAAACGGATTCACGTCGCGCTTTTCTACTCGCAATGGTTTGATGTTTTCAAACTGGGAACGAAACCCATAACGATCTGCAGCTTCACGTAGAATCATCCTAAGAGGTGTCATTACATGATTGACAAAGTCAGTAGACAGCTTGGTTCCATCCGGTTTAGTCTGCATTAACTTTGCGCGGTACTTGAGGATGTCTGGCCGCTGAATTTGATCGACATCCACATCACCAAACTCTGGCACTAGATAACCAAACAGATACACTTTCATGCTATTTACATAACTCGTTTTCCAACGGACTTCATTTTCTCCGAACCATTCATGGGCAAAATCTTCGAATGGAATGCTGGTAATTCCCTGCGAAGCCGTTTTATAAGCACCGAGCAACTCTTCCTTCTTCCGCCGAGCTTGGATATCTTGTTTAACAAACTTTGATGCATTTTTTGACTCTGGAAAGTATTCACTGTAAACAAAACAGCCTAAACGGATATCTGCATCGATCTGGTTTAGAAGTTTAGTTAATTTTCGGCGATTGTTAGGGTTATCAGCCAAAAGTGTCTGCTCACGACAGCGAATATTATGATGACGGAAATCCATAAATAGCTTATCACCACGAGCCCTAATACTAGCCATAACATACCCTCCCCGCTGCCATTGGAATATAAACGGCATTTCGTGTCGCACTTTGATATAATTCCGCTTCAACCTCTTCCCATATGTAAAGAATTTTTCTACCATTGAAAGGTCGAATGTAATGTTTACCTTCGATGAATACTGAGTCTCGCAGCCTTGAATTGATGTAGTTGCCGCTAAATTTAATCCGAGCTGCGAGTTCTTTTACTGTGAGTAGTGTTTGGTCCATATTGACCTCCATTTTTGTGTTTTATCAGGACACATAGTCAATATAGATGAATCAAGGTGTCCCATCAAGACACTAAAATAAATCATTTTGGAATATCACATTGATTCGTTATAACCTAAAACAATTAATAGAAAAAAAATCTCTGCAAGAAGGGCGAAAAGTTTCTGGAGCTGAGATAGCCAATGAGATCGGCATTCAAAGATCTACGATGGCCAAAATGATTCGTGATGAAGGGTATATAACGACAACCAAAACTCTTGATTCTCTATGTCGGTATTTTGGTTGCCGTATCGAAGAATTAGTGACTTACGAAGATTAAATGCTGATTGATATTCGTGGCATCTTCTTTAGGGGTGGCCAGGGGACTATAGCTCAAAAATAATTTTTGGTAAAAATACAAGCAAAGTGAAATCACGCCGTAAATTCAACCTGTGCACATATCTCCTCAAAACGCCATCCTATATACTATGTCAGTTTAGGTACTTAAGCTAAAAATTGTTCGGTCAAACAAAATCCAGATCTTACTAAATCAAACCACATTTCCAGCGAGGAAAAAACGGCGAGGGCACCGAATAGGCACAATGGTGCCCACAGGTGCCCATGGCGACAATAGTCAATAAAATTTACGTGAATAAAACAGAATAAATATTTGAGTAAAAGAAGAGAAATAACAGAGAGTGTACAAGTATACTTTACAGGCTTCAGAAACAATAAAACCCGCTAATATGCGGGTTTTATTGAGAAATTTGGTGGGTCCGGGCGAACTCGAATCGCCGACCCCCGCCATGTCAAGGCGATACTCTAACCAACTGAGCTACGGACCCAAATTTACATATATATTCAATTTTGATGGTGCGTCCGAGTGAACTCGAATCACCGACCCCCACCATGTCAAGGTGGTGCTCTAACCAACTGAGCTACGGACGCATATCTTCAGAACGGAGTGGATATTAACGGCTGTTTTTGCTGTGTGCAAGTCTATTTTCTTTGTTTTTGAGCCAGTTGGCTTATCTATCACCAGCTTGTCTGTTTTTTATTCACAACTCTGGGTTTAAGCACAATAACCGGATTAACAATAGATGTAAGCTGTCCAATTTATTTCATTGTATAAGTTATGTGAGATTATCCATTGATTCGGACCAATTATCTCGTACTATAAGCTTTATCAATATCTTCGATATGCAATACGGTGACGTAACATGGATGTGCGATTATTCAATCATTCTCATCATTTGAGAGCCTCTGTACTTTGTGGGTTAAGCTTACTGCTAACCGCTATTGCATTTTTCTTCGTCCTATTTAACGTTTTTTACACTTACAGCTACGGGCTAGCAGCATTAGAATTTATCTTCATGTGCTACTCCTATTACGTTTACTTGATTGCAAAACAACAAGCACATTCAGTCACTCACATTCGTGTCTACGTTTATTTTCTGATCTTTATTATCAGCGCAGGGACTTTTATCCAGCCTTTAAGTAATGGTCTATTTTTATGGACCACGTTTTTCCCAGTACTTTTTTACCTATTGCTAGGGGTTAAGCATGGCCGCCTCGCTACGGGCATCGCACTCATTCCGCAACTGTTCAACATTTATTATCAAGCCTTATGGAATGAAGCTTATGATCCAATCCCGTTGATGATCAATCTGCTTCTTTGCTACTGCGGAATTTGGACAGTGGCTCATATTTTTGAATCTAGCCGTAAAAAAACCGAAAACTCACTACGCTATCTTGCTTCTCGTGATGCGTTGACGGGCTCTCACAATCGTTTAGCACTCACTCATGCCTTCGCTCACTTTGTGCAAAATAAGGTAGATACCACTTTATGTCTTCTGGTGATTGACCTTGATTATTTTAAGCAAGTCAATGACACCCATGGGCATGATGCCGGTGATAAGGTGCTGATCGATACGGCGCAGGTAATGTCTCAAATTGTGGGCGACGATAACCTCTACCGTATCGGCGGGGAGGAGTTTTGTGTGACTTTGTTTAATAACAGTATCGCGCAAGCCGAACATGTGGGAGAAAAATTACGCGAAGCGATTAATCAACATTTGTACGCTTATGGCTCGAAGCGAATCCAACTGACCTTAAGTGTCGGTATTTGTGAATACCGTGAAGGTGACAAGTTGGATGTACTACTGAAATTAGCCGATGTTGAGCTTTATAAAGCGAAGAAAAATGGACGTAACCAAGTTTGTATTTGCCAAATCAATGACACAGTGGATGATTCGACACTTTGGATTTCTCAGAGCTCTTGATCCTCGCCTACTTCATACACCACATTATAATTTTCAGTATAGGTACACTGTGGTTGACGGCTACACGTAAAGAATCGTCGACCTTTGAATTCGCCTTGGCTGGCAATTTTTATCACCATTGGGCTGCCACATTTTTTGCAAAAACGCACTTCTTTATCGGTTTCGATCAAATCAATATGCGCGGCCAGTAACCTTCTTAGTTTACTCACTTGATAGCTGTGTTTGATGTTCGCACCAATCAATGGAATGTTGGCAGACTTACACACATGCATCAGCAATTTTTCACGCTCTACCTTGCCTTTATGCAGTTCTTTTCCGTTATCCAACTCGATGATAACTCGCGGCTCTAGGGTTCTTGCATCACACACCACAAAATCAAAATAGTTTTTGGCGATTCGGTTATTGGCGATAAACCACTGCTTTTTATTCAAGTTTGCCGCTGGGGTAACCACGTTGGCCATTGAAACTTTAGCCAACACCACACCGTGTTCCCCTACTGCAGATTTCAGTGCGTTATGAAAGGCGCCTTCCGACATATTGAGTAACGCCCCTTTCTTCTTATAAGCGTAATCTTTGGTATCGTCGTGTTTGATCACGTACTTTTGGATAAAGACAAAAAACAGCACCAGCAGTGCAACAATGATAAAAATGTTGGTCATACGATAAAAACCATTTTGAAGTAATTAGCTAACTCGCTAATTAATAAACGAAGTACCGCCCAAAGGCCAGTTTATTACTATGGATTTGTTGAAGAGGGTGACCTAATCCACATGGCAGCAGGCTCTCTTGTAAGCTGAATCTAGAATGTGTACCAGAGTGTCATTCAGGTTGATAAGCTACGCCAATGAGTGAAATGTCGCAACTTGTGTTTTCTGTCAATGGACAATGACCAAACGAGAGGCTCATTAATGAGAGCCTTAGTAGGAAAAAGTAGAGAAGGAAAAAGCTCGCCGCAGCGAGCTTTTATTGCTTTAACGATTAATCCAGTCGAAGTAAGCGACCAGTTAAAGCCGGAACGATGATTGTCGTTGTGCCGATTTGCGTGGCGATCGTCTCATCAGTCATTAAATCCTTCAATTGAGTCGCAGCTTTTACGCTTCCCATATCAAGAGATAATCTCCGCTCCGCAGTGCTGGTGTTCAGCACATAGAGGATCTGCTCATCACCGTACACTTTGAGATCCGCGTACAAACTCTCGTCAATCCACACATTACGCCGCTCCCCTTTAGCCAGGGACGGGTATTGGCTGCGCAGTCGCATTAATTGACTGACGCTGTTTTTCAGCGCTTGCTGTTGTGGTGATAAGCTTGAACCATCTACTTTGCCACTAGAACGAGCAACGTGATCATCACACAAACCAACGGCAGCACAATTTTGTGTCACTTGCGCTGCAAAGTTTTCGACTTCATCCCCAATCTCTTCACCATAGTAAAGCGTGATTGGCCCAGAATAAGCAGCAAGAAAACTGAACGCGGCAAGATGTCGCGCATAATAATCGCCTAAATTACCTCGTTGGATCAGGTCACCAAAACGAACCAAATCATGATTACCTAACATTAGATTTGGCATGGCGTGATAAGGCGATTTCGCTCGGTTATTCCAACTGGCTTCTAGACTCAGAGCATTGCCGCTTGCGCCAGATTCTTCCACTGCTAATGCTTGCATCACACCATAGCGTAAAGGAAAGTTGAAGGCTGAGGAGAGCGCTGGGTTTGCATCACTGCCATACGCAGTTAGGGTAATGTCATCAGCCCCTTGCCACACTTCACCGACCATATAACCTAATGTGCCCCATGATTTCCCTGCATTAAGGTTATTTTGCGATGCTTGTTCAACCGCCGCGCGCAGCGAACGCCAGCTCTCAAGCGGGACTTGATACGCTTGGTCTAAACGCCAGCCATCAATGGCAAACTCACGGATCCAGTAGCTGGCAACTTCAGTGAAAAATGCATCACTCGCTTGGCTAGGATAAGTGACCAACTTGCCCGGATAACCACTTTCCCCGTCATGAAGCTGAGGCAACTTGCCGCTCGGTGACGCTTTCACGCCAACAGAGCTGGTGTGGCCAAATACGCCATCCAATAACACGTACAGCCCTTTGTCATGCGCACGATCAATCAGCTCTTTTAGTTTAGCGTTGCTGCCAAAGTTAGGATCTACGTTGAAATAATCACACGCAAAATAGCCAGTAGCGTCAAGCTTATCATCGCCATTTTGACCCGCACAGGAATCAAATACTGGCGTTAACCACAACGCATTAACGTTCAAGCTAGCAATATAATCCAAGCTATTGATGATGCCTTGCAAATCACCACGGTGGTGCGAGTTGCCGTAACCAACGCCGTAATCAGCGTTTGGATCTCCATCAACAAAGGATTCCACCATCACTTGATAAATTCGCAAATCACAAGCGGGGTTATTGTCTTGATAACACGCGTAGTCAACACCCATATCCACAACGCCAACCACCAGTTGCGATGTGTTGGATGCATCCAATGTGAACTTCCAAACACCTTGCTCTGTTACGGTAAGCTTGATATTGCCATTTCCTGCATTTTCCAATGTCGCGGAACCGCTAGCGATACTAAAACCACCGAAACCCAGGTTTAGTGTGCTCCAATCTTCAGAAGCAATTTTGAATTCATACACTCCGGGAGTCAGATAACCTTCAAACGTGTAGAGACCATTTTGCTGATAGGATAATGGATTTGAAACTCCCCAACCGTTCATCGAACCACGCACGTACACCATGGTTGAACCATAAGGTGCCACATCAATTGGTGGCGCATCAATGCTTAAGCCAGCACCCTGCTCGCCCTTTTGTGGCATCACAAACACAGCCGCGGTTAAGGCTGGGACGGTAAAGCGGCCATTGTTAAACTGGCTCTCTTTGACGCGCACATCTTGTGCTGTGCGTAAAACAGGATGTAATTCAAAGCGCTGCGCGTTCGGAATTACCACACTTTGCTCGACGCTATTAGCGTTGATGGCGACAACGATGGCCTCAACGTTAGGGTCGAGATCCGCACCGGCTGAAACACCATCATTCACCGACATCACTATCATGCCAGGCTGAGCATTTGGCCCCGTATTATGGAAACGAACACGATTTAACACTTCTTGCTCAGAGATGAGCTTGAGCAACGGTGTTTGCGCACGAATCGCCAGCAAGGCTTTGAAGGCATTGTCTGTCCATGCGATATCTTGCGCGGAAGCTACCGTATTGGGGTTGGCTATCACACTTTGAATCGCACTCCAGTTGGCCTGATCTTTGTCTGCTCTTGGCAAGCCGACATTCCAGTTGTTGGTCTGCTTGCTAAAGTCAACACGGTTGTACCAATCACCACTGTCGTAACTGTCGCGCGCCATCGATTTTGAGCGAAGTAGTTCTGACCCCATATGGAAAAAAGGAACACCTTGCCCAAGCATTACTGGCGCAAGACCAATGATCTGCATGCGCGCTCTATCCGCTGAGCTGGTTTCTGCTTTTGCTTTATATTGGTTGAAGTCCCACAGGGTTTGATTGTCGTGTTTAGAGACGTAGTTAATCGACTCTTGTGGGTCAAGTGTATAGGCCGCGCCTTGACCACCGTATTGGAAATCACGGCCAAGCACTGTCATGCCGCTGGCGGTTTGCAATGGATAGGCTTGTAAATTGCCAGCCATGCCATAGCGAATTAAGTCCATTTTCGATTTCAGCTCATCACTAAATCGATCACCTGCATTAGCAAAACCCGGAGTGGTTAATAACGCCTCACCGCTATCAAATGGACCACCGCCCCGCACACCGTCACGTAAGCGGTCGTTATAAGTCCCTATCCCCGTTCCAGCCATTGGCCATTGCGTGGCATTTTCACCTCTGGCACCGTTGGCGACTTCACCAAAGTTCCAGCCTTCACCATAGAACCAAGTGTCAGGATCAACCGTTTTCGCCGCCTCATAAATCTTGAGCATGCTTGATTTCATCAAGTGTCCCATCAGATCGAAACGGAAACCGTCGATTTTGTAATCTTGCGCCCACATCGTGACGCTATCGGCCACCAGTTTCTCGAACATACGGTTTTCTGAAGCGGTATTGTCACAGCAGCTAGAATTTTCAACCGCACCTGTGATGGGGTTCAAGCGGTGGTAATAACCGGGCACGGTTTTATCCAGTACTGATTTGTCATACAAACCTGACGAATAGGTATGGTTGTAGACCACATCTTGCACGACTCGAAAACCAAGCTGATGCAGTTTTTGCACCATTTGGCGGTGCTCTTTCACCCGTGACACACCATCACTTTGCACTGCATAACTGCCTTCTGGCGCGCTGTAATGGAATGGATCATAACCCCAGTTGAAGCTGTCAAGCGGCCGCACATCCGCAAGTAATGCTTGTGCTTGCGGTGTATTCGGGTCGGTTTTTTCCAACAAAGAAAGTATGGTCGCGCTCATCGACGTGCCATCAGAACAGAGCGAGGCTTGCGGGTTAATACCACACAGTTTGGCGACCGTATCATTAAGATCGACCCGCTTTTGCTCATCTTCCGGAATCGACGCTAAATCATAGCTTGGCAGTAAGTGAATGGTGGTTAAACCCGCTTGTTTTAAACTTTTCAGGTGCGCAACACTGTCACGTTCTTCTTCCAAGAAGGCAAGGTACTTACCGTTGTATTCCGCTGTTCCTTTGCTATCACTGTTGCTGAAGTCACGAATGTGTACTTCATAAAGAATGTTATCTTCAGGATGACTCAGTTCAGGAATAATTTGAGTATCCCAATCGTCCGGTTTTGACTCTGCTGCGGTTAAGTCCACCAATTGAGAATAAAGGCTGGATGTGCTGAGCGATTGCGAATACGGGTCGGTCGTCATCATCCATTCAAGTTGCGCCGTTTTAGGATGGTAGGCCTGCACGCGGTAACGATAGAAACTGTTTTTCAGCGAGCGCTCACCTTGATAATGCCAAACTCCGGTGTTGGGATCTTCAACCATCGGCTGAGGGGAGGTACTGCGAAGGGTTTTATCTTGATCATACAGATACAACTCCACTTGCTGCGCGGTCGGAGCCCATAGCGCAAAATGCGCGCTATCACCCTCTATCCAAGCGCCAAGTTTCGCTTCATCGGCATCATCGCTGCCAGCCGTGTAAAGATTATCGACTATTCCTGGGATCTGTACTTTTGTTGCAACCAGTACTTTGCCTTCAGCATCTCTCGCTACTGTGAGTAGCTGAGTTTTCAACAGCGCTTTAGCTTGTTCATTGCTCACATCCAATGTGAAGGCTGTTCGACCCGCTAAATGTGGAAAATGCGCATTATTGGTCACGCCTGACAAGGCTAATGGGTAATGAATGAATTGTTCAGGATGGGCGATATCACCATTGCCTTGTGCGCGGCTCCAAAGCTCATAGCTTGCCGCTTCGCTGTGATCGAACCACGCCAGTTGATTTACCGCAAGCCAATGTGCAGCTGCGCCCTCAATGGCAACTTGAATTTGCTCATTCGGAGAATAGTTCAACACCGCACTACCGTGGCGCGTATAAAGCGTATTGCCTTTGACAAAATCCAGCACTAAATCATCGCCGCCCAGCGCTTTATCATTGCCACTGTGCACAATAAAGTTCATGCAGTTGCCATGTTCTGCTTTAAGTGGAATGCGATATATCGCTCCATAAATCGGGTCGATTTCTGAGGCTAAGTAAGGATTTCCCCAATCCACGCCATTAAGCGCAGATTCAGAAACAGAATCACAGCTACCGTTGTTCCAAAGGTGTAGTCCCCAGCTGTCATAATTATTGTCATCACGCAGGTAGTAAATAATCGCTTCTTGATAAGTTGGGGTCGGCTCGGTTGTCGAGTTATCCGCCTGTTTCGGTTGTGGATCAATGCTGTCGGGGATGCCATCACCGTCATCGTCGCTTGAGGCAAAATCCCCTAGCCCATCGTTATTGGTATCAAGGCTTTCTAAGCGATCTCGTGGGAATACATCCTGCGCGTTGCTCACGCCGTCACCATCAATATCGTCATCTTCGCTATCGGCAATACCGTCACTATCAAGATCAGCAGGAACGCTTGAAACATCATTGGCGTCCGTTCCTAAACGCGCTTCATCGGCGTTGCTCCACCCATCACCATCAATATCATCATCTTCGACATCCGCAATGCCATCGCCATCGAGATCGGCAGCAAAGCTTAAGGCGTCATAAGGGTCTGTCCCTAATCGCCATTCAGTTTCATCAGGCCAGCCATCGTTGTCATCGTCTAGGTCTGCGTGATCGCCAATGCCATCATTATCGGAGTCAATACTCTCTTGGATGTCGTAAGGAAAGTGGTCAATCAAATCGGCTACGCCATCTCTATCGCTATCAAAGCCAATAACAGGCTCACCATTTTCAAGCATCAGTGTTTTATCGCGAATATCGCTCTTTTCTCGCTGCGCTTTTTTGATCTCATCGCCAAACCGTTTACTGGCTTTTTTCAAGGTATTGGCCAATTCAGGCAAGCTGGAGTCATCGATAGTAGCAGGTAGCAGTTGCGCTAGCGCTTTAGCAGATTGAGCAACCAAGATGTGGTTATCGACATAATCCGCTTTGACATCCAAAGTTGGAATACGCAGCGCCTTTTTCAGCTCAGCCAACGCTTTACTCTCTCGCTTACCATTTTGCATCTGCACGCTGAGGTAAGTCGTAAAAGGGCTGATCACCGGATAATTTGCTGGCGCCATCATTAAATAATTGCGCGCCGTTTTGACGGTGGGAATATCTTGGTCAACGGTTTTTCCCTTGATAGCAGAAGCCATCAGATAATAATTTTTTACGTCACCACGCAGCCCCGCCACGTTAATTTTTGCGATACCTTTTTGGTCGGTATACGCTTGAGGTTCGTTTTGTTCAAATTGACGATTGCCGTTCACATCCAGCCAAACTTGGGCATTGGTTAAATACCCATCCATGACTTGAACGTCTAACGAGTCATTACAACCCGCTAGCATACCAATTGAAGCAAACGCTAAAGTCATTCTCGTTAGGTTTGTTTTCATTGTTGTAATCCGTTTTATAACGTTAGTGCTCGTCCTGCTCTCACTGCTGGCAGAAAACCTATAAATCAGTAGACATATGTCTATATCTACCTAAGCTAACGTTATAATTTTGACACCGCCAATTACCTCCCCCTTGCCATTTTACTCTCAGGGCGTAGAGCCAAGGGAGGAGAAGAAAAACACAGAGTTCACTCACGCTCAGGGTAAATGAGATGAAAGGAAAGCAGAGAGAGCAAGATAAAAACGTGATCGGAAAGACAAAGCGTAGAATGAGGAATCATGAAATGTGAAAGAATATTACATTTTGACCAATCTAATAGAGTTTGATCTTCCTCCCATCTCTCCTTACTCATCACTCGCTATTCGCGCCGCTGAGCTTAACGTTCAAAATTGTGATAAAACAAAAAGAGCCTCAAATGAGACTCTCCTTAATTGGTCACCGACTGACCGCTATACCCAAACAACTCTAAGTGGGGAGGGTATAAAGGTTAAGCAAATACATATTTATCCATCAGGGTGACCATTTTGCCAATTTCGGGTTTGGTCAAGGTATCATCAGCACCCAGTGCTAATGCTTTGGCTCGGTTATCATCACTCATGATCGAAGAGAACATCACTATCGGCGTTGTTTTATAAGTTTCGCTGTCACGCAAGCGCTTCAACAAGTGCATACCATCCATGCGCGGCATTTCTACATCCGTTACTATCGCATTCACTAACTCTGTCACGGGTACGTTTTCGGACTTGGCTACTTTTTCAATTTCCATCAATTTCTCATAGGCTTCACCACCGTCTTTACACGCAATAATGTTGTAGCCTGCAGAGCTTAATGTATCTTGTATTAAGCTTCGGATAAACGCCGAATCATCCACCACCATGATGGTTTTCGCATTACGTTTGCTGATCATTTTTTGGTTGAGGTCGACCGATCTGTCCACCGTGACATCGTATTTTTCCATACTCAATTCAGGGTTGATGTCAGCGATGATTTTCTCAAAATCCAAAATCATGATCAGGTTGCCATCTTTGCGCACAACCGCCACGACGCAATCTTGCTCACCCGCTTCTAAAAACTGACTCGGCGATTCAACATCGTTCCAAGAAATACGGTGAATACGACTAATGCTGTCAATCAAAAAGCCATTGGTCATGCGGTTAAAATCCGTCACGATAACAAACTTTCGATCAAGGCTTGGATTAGTAGGCACACCAAGCCAACCGGCAAGATCAACTAACGGAGTCAGTACATCACGTGACGAAAATACACCGATCATATGCGGCTGAGCATTGGGATAATCGGTGGTATCAGGAACTTGTATCACTTCCCTAACTTTCGCAACGTTAATGCCGTAATAGCAGGTTTTCGTGCGTCCATCTGGCAGTACCTTTTCTAAATGGAACTCAATAATCTCAAGTTCGTTGGTACCACTCTCTGTCAAAATTGTACTACTTGGGTTGCTCATACTGGTCACTAATCTTAAGAATGGTTATTGGTATTTGTTTAATATGGCTTGATATCGATTAACACCGTCTTCATTAACCGTGTTCTTTACTTTATCAATACCCATTTGTAAATCGTCTAATAGTGTTTGGTCTATATTTTTATTAAAAGCATAGTAAAGTAATCCCTGCTTTAACACATAAAGTGTTTCAAATTGATCGGGGGCATATCCTGCTTGTTTTATCCACCAATGGGCTGACCGTTCATCGTATGCAATCAAATCAATACGCTTTTTCACTAACTGCTCTGCCAACATAGTGACATCCGTTGCTTCTTGCATTGAGTCTCTCGGAACACCATATTGCAATAGCATTTGTTCGCCGACGTCATCTTTTATCACCCCGATCTTATAGGAGGTAATTTCTAAAGGTTCCCCAAGTTTGATATTACTGCCTTTACGTGCAATTACCGAAACTTTGATGTCATCAATTGGGCCTACCCAATGAAATAATTCCTCTCTGTGTGACGTCCTTGTTGTCGAGAAAAGTACCCCGTCTTTTTTCAAGATGGCAGAGCGGTAAGAACGAGCCCACGGTTGCAATACGATTTGGCTCAATAACACCTCATGCCCTGAGAATGTAGCGGCTTCTTGAAGTAAATCAACCGAAATTCCAGTGATTTTGCCCTGATTCATAAAATTAAAAGGGGGGTAGGCCTCTGTATAATACGTTAGTGTTTCAAGACTAGCGGGATAAGCAGGTGATGATGCCAACACACTGATTAGCCACATAGGTAGAATAGTACGCAGATATTTGATTACGTTCATCCTCTCTCCTACATGATGTTATCTGCCTTTTGTCCTTAAACTTTAGATGGGGTTTGAAACGCCGTCTAGTTGATCGCAAGCATTCATCATCAACAATACGAACGACGTGATTAAATAGCATTAAATTTCATGCGGTTAACCCATTAAATCTCTCGGCCTAACGTACAACTTTTTTATAGCAACGCTCCGGGCGACCAACCGTGCCGTAATTTAAGTCGGCGGTTAGCTCACCACTGCTGATTAAATATTCCAGATAACGCCTTGCCGTGGTTCGACTTGCGCCAATTTTTTCTCCCGCTTCGTCCGCGGTCAAACTGCATGGTGTGTTAAAAAGATGGCGTATTTTGTCTAGCGTAACCCCATCAATTCCTTTAGGAAGACGCAGATGAGTGGGAAGCTCACTGGTATTGGCTGTCAACATTTTATCAACTACGTTTTGGTCAACATCAGCCACAGAGCCCAACTCTAATTGTTGGGTTTGGTATTTCTTCAATGCCGATTCAAGACGGGGAAACATTACTGGCTTGAGCAAGTAATCAACTACGCCACCACGCATTGCCTGTTGTAGCGTCTCAACATCGCGCGCTGCAGTAATCAAAATCACATCACAGCCTTGGTTGTTGCCTCGAACTTTCTGTAAGAGATCGAGCCCCGTACCATCCGGTAGATAAACATCCAGCAATACTAAATCGGGTTTGAGGATATCTAACTGCAATTGGGCATCGGCGTGAGTCGTTGCAATGCCAATGACTTCAAATCCCTCAATTTGTGTCAGGTAACGATGATGTAATTGCGCAATCGCGATATCATCTTCAATGATCATGACACGGGTATTCATACTTGTTCTTCCTTAGGCAGATAAACCGTAACTCTTGTTCCAACATCTTGATTACTTTTCATTTCTAGCTGCCCTTGATAGCGATCAGCTAACTGTTTTACCAGGTGTAAACCCACACCTCGGTTATGTTTTGCTTTGCTAGAGACTCCCTTTTGCCATAATTGCTGTGGCGACATTTGTTCGGGTAAACCACACCCTTTATCATCCACTTCAAGAATAATTTCGGCACCATAATCGCTGAGTGACACTTCAATGATGCGTCGTTCTTGTGTCACCCGTTTTTCATTGCGGATCATCGTGAGTGTCGCATCAAATGCATTGTCAATCAGGTTACCCAAGATAGTGACGA
Organism: Vibrio sp. 1151_11; assembly: GCF_029478525.1. Lineage (NCBI taxonomy): Bacteria > Pseudomonadati > Pseudomonadota > Gammaproteobacteria > Vibrionales > Vibrionaceae > Vibrio > Vibrio sp. 1151_11. The sequence goes on from NZ_SHMN01000003.1 coordinate 48,548, forward strand.
TATCTTCGGCATTGATACGCTGCGGCAAAGGTTCTAGACGCGATCCCTCTTCAACGACTAACTCCAAACCGAGTTCACGAGCCCGCTCAGTTTTACCCAGCAGCATTCCAGCAATGAGTGGATCTCTAACTGTCTCGCGTAGAAATTCAATGAGCAATTGGTAATGAGCCGTTTCTTGGCCGATTAAATGCTGAACCGCTTCCAGCTCTCCCATCTGTACAAGCCCACTGATGGTGTTGAGTTTGTTGCGATGTTCGTGAGTTTGAGAGCGAAGCATTTCAGCATACTCTTTGGTTTGGGAGAGTTGCTCGGTTAACTCGTTGATTTCATCTCGGAGGCGGAAGCTGGACACCGCCCCAACCACTTTACCGTCAACAATAATCGGACTTCGATTGGCGATCAGACGCTGTTGATTGAGGTACAGCTCGATGTCGTGATCAGGCGTGCCACTTTCAATAACACTCATGAGATCACTTTCAGGCAGAAACAGAGAAAGTGGTTGATTAAGCGCTTTCTCTCGGTTAATCGCCAAAATCTCACACGCACTTTTATTAATGGAACGAAGAATACCCGCCTCATCAATACTTAAAATGCCTTCCTTTAAGGTACTCATGGTGACATCGAGTTCGACATACAATCGGCCAATCTCTTCTGGTTCAAAACCGAGTATCGCTTTCTGAAAACGGCGTGAGGCGTAGCTGGAAAGTACAGCATTCGCCAGCACTACCAGCAGTGCCATCCCAATTAGGTAGATGAGAAAAGGTTCAATTTTATCTTGTAGTCGTTCTATTAAGTAACCAACTGACACCACACCAACGATTTGTCCTTGGGCATTTTTTACCGCCGATTTTCCACGCACGGATTTACCCAATGAACCCTGAGCAAAAGAAACGTATGACTCACCATGTAGCAAAGCTTGATCGTTATCTCCCCCTTTCATGGGAAGACCAATTCGTTCATCAACAGGATGGACTAAGCGGATCCCATGTTGATCGCCGATAACAATGAAGGTTGCACCGATTAATTTTGTTAACTCTCGATAACGCTGTTGGTGATCCACCCCACTACCAGATTCAAGCATATCGACCACTGATGGAGTTTGTGCAAGAAATGAAGCAACCCCCAAAGCCTTTAAGCCCATCTCTTCTTCTTGAGAATGTTTGATGTACACAAAACCAGCGGCAACTAACAGCAGTAATTCAATCAACCCTGAAAGGGTCATTATGATCAGCATACGCTTACGAAAACTGATACTACTCCACACCATAAATCCCTCTTTAACTCTGCATACAAGCTAACACTTATTTAACATTTGAGCGAAGAGAGAAACGAATAACTGTGAACAATACTACGCATTCCACGCACCATTTTGGTTCGTTTTATTGCAATCTATTTCGAAGACTTGCCAAGAAGAATATGCACAAGGTTTTATAAAAAATTATCATGGTTATTTCGTGATCTATATCACGCCTATTTTAGAAAAATTTTATCTCATAATGCCAAAGCATTTGTATACTAATTGTGCAGTGAAGAAGATGATGAGGAAACCTCACAAAAAGATAGCCCTATAATAACCATACCAATTGCTATCGATTCCATTCATAACATTGTCAGAAGGACACTTACAATGAAACGCGATGCCTTTGGAATTTGCCTTTCCCGAGATATGCTGTTTAACCATTTACAGTCAACCTTTACTCACGTTCGGGCTTATGAAGAAATAGCGACTGAGTCAAATGATGACCTGAGAGTGCTGCTCGCTTTCCCGCAGATGTCGGGTAAGGACGTACTGACCACGATGCAAGGCAGTACAAACGTAAGAGGTAGTAAAAAATTGGTTTGGCGGGCCGATTATCTCTGCCCTTCTTACCATAAGTATTAAATTTAAATATTGAATTTTGATGATATGCGCTTCATGCTAGCGCATATCACTTGCTGTTATTTCGACATTTCAACCCATCACACTGTTGACTTCCGCAGCAAAAAACTAGAGCATTAACTCTAATTATTATTACTCGAGCTTAGCATGAAAGCGAAAACACTCAGCCTATTCGTCTTTACTCTGCTTGGTGCTGCCCCTTCTTTCGCCGCGCCGATTTCCTTTCAACAAGCATGGGATCTTTTGCAACAGAGCAATAATTCACTTGCCGCTGGGCGGGCAAATGTCGAACGCTATCAGCATATTGAAAATTCCACAGACAGTCTCAATTTGCCTGCTGTTTCTATTGGTGCAAACTACACGCGTTTAGACCAAGATGTCACTTTGTCAGGAAAGCAGATATTCGATAGCACTGGGCAATCTATCCCATCATCTTTGGGGCCAGTTTTAGGACCGATACTCGCCAGTGCTGGCTCCATCACATCAACCATCACCGAACGTGATATTTTCAGCTCTTCGATTCGCGCTATTTGGCCCATTTTTACAGGCGGACGGATCAGCGCCGCACAAGCCGCTGCGGAAGGTAAAAAAGAAGAAGCACAAAGCCAGCTCGCAATGGAGACACAAGCGCGCTATGAAGACTTGAGCAAATATTACTTTAGTGTTCTTTTGGCAAAAGAGGTTTTAGTGACTCGCCAAGCCGTTGAGCAAGGGTTAACCAAGCACCGTGATAATGCACTAAAGTTAGAGCAACAAGGACAAATTGCCCATGTGGAACGGCTACAAGCTGAAGCCTCATTAGATAAAGCAACGGTTGAACGCAAAAAAGCACAAAAAACCTTAGATATTGCCCAAAGCGCACTAACCCAAATTCTAGGTCAAACAGAAAAAGTCGAGCCAAGTGGTTCACTGTTTGTCAATGACCGCTTACCGCCGCTCTCTGTTTTTGTGGAGCAAACGCTCAATACCTATCCGGGCTTGGCACTACTTGAAGCAAAAGAAAAGCAAGCAAGCAGCTTGATCAAAGCTGAAAAAGGCAAATACTATCCAGAAGTCTACCTTTACGGTGATTACAGCCTACATGAAGACGATTCGCTGGCCAGCCAAATGAAACCGGATTGGTTAGTGGGTGTTGGGGTCAACATTCCGTTAATTGAAACATCGGGTCGCAGCGATCAAGTCAAAGCAGCGCACAGCGCAGTCTCACAAGTACGTTACTTAAAGGCGCAAGCTAAGCAAGATTTGAGCGTGTTGGTGGAAAAAACCTATTTGGAAGCCGAACAAGCATTGGAAGAAGTGATGGGACTAAACTCAAGTCTCACACTGGCTAATGAAAACCTGAACCTACGCCAAAAGGCATTCAGTCAGGGTTTAGCAACGTCTTTAGATGTGGTGGATGCAGAGCTCTACCTTGCTAGTATAAAAACGCAACAGTCATTAGCCAGCTTCAACTACTTACTTTCTTTAAATAAGTTACTGGCATTGACCAGTGAAATGAATACTTTCCCTATCTACACACAATCAGCGATTTTGTTGCACTCATCAATGACTCACGAATCACCTGCTCAAAAGGATGCCTTATGAAAGCCGTAAAACCAACACTGATTGCTCTTGCTGCTGTGGTGGCGATCTCTTGGGTAGGCTATCGCTTTTACCAAGCATCTCAACCTAAACCTGTCCGCTTACAAGGTCAAATTGAATCTCAACAATACAGTATTTCCTCAAAAGTTCCCGGCCGTATTGATCAGGTACTGGTGCGCAAAGGCGATAGCGTTGAACGTGGCCAGCTCATTTTCACGCTGCACAGCCCTGAAATTGAAGCCAAATTAGATCAAGCGATTGCGGGTCAAAAAGCGGCGGGAGCACTGGCTAAAGAAGCAGAAACAGGCGCACGCGATCAACAAATTCAAGCAGCGAAAGATCAATGGCTTAAAGCCAAAGCCGCAGCGGATTTAATGGAAAAGACCTATTTGCGTGTCAATAATCTTTACCGTGATGGTGTCGTCGCTGAACAAAAGCGTGATGAAGCCAATACCCAATGGCAGGCCGCTAAATATACTGAAAGCGCCGCTTTTCAGATGTATCAAATGACCAAAGAAGGCGCACGCTCTGAAACTAAACTCGCTGCCGCGGAAAAAGAACGTATGGCTGCTGGTGCCGTAGCGGAAGTTGAAGCTTATGCCGCGGACACTAAAATTGAGAGTTGGTTTGACGGTGAAGTGTCCCAAGTACTGCTGCAAAGCGGCGAGCTGGCTCCACAGGGCTTCCCTGTCGTTACTGTCGTGGATACCCAAGACTCATGGGCGGTGCTCAACGTACGCGAAGATCAACTCAAGCATTTTACGAAAGGCACAACATTTACGGCTTACTTACCTGCTTTAGAAGCCAAAGTAGAATTTATCGTTTCCCACATCGCAGTGATGGGTGATTTCGCCACATGGCGATCAACAGACGCCTCACAAGGGTTTGATTTACGCACCTTTGAAATCGAAGCTCGCCCTACCACACCTGTCGAAGGTTTGCGTATGGGAATGAGCTTAGTGGTTGAGCTATAAGCCTTATGTCGATTCAGGTTCGCCCTCAATGGCCTCTGCTGCGCCATGATCCTTGGCTATTGTCTAGCCTAAGCTGGATACCAATAGTATTGGCATTCAGTATTTGGTGGATTTTCTCACAAGGGATAGTGCGCGATCTGCCGATTGGCGTGGTCGATTTGTCTCACAGCCAATTGTCACGTCAATTGATAAGAGATTTCGATGCAACCTCGACCATGGCAGTCACGCACCAGTTCCAAGATGTCAATCAAGCCAAAACTGCGTTAATTGAAAGTGACATTTATGCGTACGTTGTCATTCCGTATCAATTTGATAAATCAATATTTCGTGGTGAGCAGCCACAAGTATCGACCTTCTTCAATAGCCAATACATTTTGGTTGGACGATTGATCAACTCTGCTATTGTTCAAGCACAAAGTACGTTCAATGCCCAAGTGGATGTCGTAAAAAACCTAGCGACTAGCCAACAAACCACATTGAGTGCGATGGGGCGAGCCGTACCAATCAGGACACAGATTACGCCCCTGTTTAATCTCAATACAAACTATGCGCAATTTTTAGTCTCGGCGGTTATACCCGCTCTTTGGCAAATCGTGGTCGTGGTCAGTACCATTATGATTTTGGCAGCAAACCATCGTCACTTTGGTTTGCAAACGTGGCTTGGAGAAAAGCCATTACGAATTTTAACGCTAACATTGATGCGTTATCTGCCGATTTTTATGTTGCAAGGGATTGGTTTTTTAATCTGGTTTTATCAAATATTAATGTGGCCAATGCACGGCAGTTTTGCTCTATTGATTATCGCACAACTTGCAATGACGCTCGCCTGTATGATCATGGGCGCACTCTTTTTCTTTCTAACACTCGATCCGGCAAGAGCGATGAGTTTTGCTGGCGCTTTTACCGCACCAAGTTTTGCGTTTATGGGCATTACGTTCCCAGTGACGGATATGAATACTCTAGCGCAGTGGTGGCGAAGCCTGCTACCAGTGAGTCACTACATTGAAGTGCAAGTAAGCCAAGTGAGTTATAACGCTGAATTGCTGTCATCACTTAAGTATTTAGTGCCAATGCTGGGCTATGCATTGCCGCTGCTGCTCACTTTGATTCTTATCCGTAAACACAAGCAAGCCGAGCGAATCAACCATGACTGAAACTACGCGATTCATTGCTCTACTTAAAGCAGAGCTAAAAGCGCTATTCACTAACCCTGTGGTGCTGTTGACTGTCTTTGGTGGCGTGGTTTTTTACTCCTTTTTATACCCTTTGCCTTATACGCAGCAAACTCCACGCGAGCAGACACTCTCGATTGTCAATCTCGATAAAAGCCAAGCCAGTTACCAACTAGAACGCATGGTTGACGCAACGCCACAAGTCAAAGTGATTCAACGAGACAGTACCATTGAAGATGCCAAGCAGGCTTTTCTTAACCGCAAAGTTAGCGGTATTTTAGTGATTCCTGAACATTTTTATAAAGACCTACTACTTGGAAAAAGTCCAACACTGGCCTACGCTGGCGATGCCTCTTATTTTCTAGTGTACGGCACCATCGTTGAGGGCTTATCGCAAGCTGGTGGAACCTTAGCCGCGAAAAGTAAAGTGTCACGTTTAGTGATGGAAGGAGAACCGCTTTCTCTGGCCGCTCAGCACTATTCCGCCACAAGCATCAACCTAAAACCGACCTTTAACCCACGCATGGGTTATGTTGATTACGTTGTCCCAGCGGTGTTTGTTTTGATCTTACAACAAACCATGATCATGGCGGCAGGATTAATGGGCGGAACACAAAAGCACGGAAATGGCTATTGGAGTCATACCACACCACTACGATTAATATTGGTACGCAGCATTGTTCTTGTTGCTGTTTATTATCTACTCAGCATGTACTACTTTGGTGCCAGTTTTACCTCACATGGTATCAACACCCTCGCCAGTGCGGGGCATTTATTGCTACTTCTACTGCCTTTCTTACTGGCCTCTTGCCTATGCGGCATTTGGCTTGGTTCAGTTACACCGCGGCGAGAATTGGTGACGTTAGTGGTATTAATCAGCTCAATGCCACTGATTTTTTCAGCTGGTTTTATTTGGCCGTTAGAAGCAATTCCACGCCCTATCATTTGGATATCCAACCTCTTTCCAAGTACGCCTGCCATTCAGAGTTTTCTCAGTTTGAACCAAATGGGTGCATCATGGGATCAAATCAGCACTCAGTGGGGGATCTTGTGGGTGCAAGTGTTTGGTTGGGGAGCCCTTGCTTTTTACCAACTCCAGCGGAAGCGTTAATTAATCATTCCTGCCACTGCTGACGCATACGCTCAACAGTGGCATCATCGATACCATGAACATTCTGGTACTGCGCACGGCAAACATTAATCACTAAGGTTGCATGGTAACGTTTAGCCAACTGGCGGTAAGCTCGCATCTCCCACTGTCGAACAAAAGTATTCGCCACAACAACGTCCTCACCTTGCGCTAAACAGCGCTCCACTTGCTGTTGACACCACCGATGAGCTTGCTCGATTTTATCTGGCTGATAACAATAGTTGCCTTTCTCATTGATAAAATACATATCCGCTTCAAAATGCTTTGCATGTAGCGTCCTTGCTAAGGTGCTTTTGCCTGAGCCGGGTAATCCCCTGATCAAAGTTAAGGTTAGCGCCATGTGTATCCAACAGGTAAGTAAACGGATATCCAATAGTAACCAATTTCACAGCAAGATTCATTTTGCTATCGACATCTGGTTTTGATTAAGTTAAGTTCGGCAGTATAGACGTCCAAAAATAGCTTAGGGAGAAAGCTGTGCCGATTAAGATCCCCGACCAACTGCCAGCCGGTGATGTACTGCGTCATGAGAACATTTTCGTGATGTCAGAAACACGTGCCGCCACACAGGGCATCCGTCCACTGAAAGTTTTGATTTTGAATTTAATGCCGAAGAAAATCGAAACCGAGACTCAGTTTTTGCGCCTGTTATCCAATACTCCGCTGCAAGTGGATATTGAATTACTGAGAATTGATGAGCGCCCAAGTAAAAATACCCCCACTGAGCATTTGGAGAACTTTTACCGTCAATTTGAGATGGTAAAAAATCGCAACTTCGACGGGCTCATCATCACCGGAGCACCTTTGGGGTTGGTCCAATTTGAAGATGTGATTTATTGGGAACACTTAAAAAGCGTGATGGAATGGGCTAAAAATCACGTCACTTCCACACTCTACGTTTGCTGGGCAGCGCAAGCGGGGCTAAAACTGCTCTACAATCTGCCCAAACGAACTCGCAAAGAAAAATTATCGGGCGTTTATCATCATGAAATCCACCATCCCTTTCATCCGATATTACGCGGCTTTGACGACACCTTTTTAGCGCCCCATTCTCGTTATGCTGATTTCTCACCAGAATACTTAGCCGAACATACGAATTTAGATATTCTCGCCACCTCTGATGTGGCGGGTGTGTACTTAGCCTCAACCAAAGATAAACGTAACGTGTTTGTCACAGGTCACCCTGAGTACGACGCACATACACTGCATGGTGAATATATTCGAGATTTAGGTGAAGGGATGGAACCCGCAATCCCAGTCAACTACTACCCCAATGACAACCCAGATAATAAGCCAGTCGCCAGCTGGCGAAGCCACGGTCACTTGCTGTTTGCAAACTGGTTAAACTACTGTGTTTACCAACAAACACCTTACGACCTTGAACACTTTAGCGAAGATAAATTTACCAAAGACGATTAGTGTTTCATGCCTGATCATCTCAGTAATGAGGTGTTCAGGTTTTCATCAAACATAGTGCATACTGACTCGCATTCTTCTCTGCTCTTTCCCCCTCGATCTTCTGATTTCCTTATCATGCGTCTAAGCCATTTAGGAGCTGCAGATAATGAAAAAAGTACTGATGATATTGATAATGTTCACGTTATCGGCCTGTGTCACCGTGAACGAAAAAGGTGAGCCTGAAGTAAAAGCGGATCCGGTTGAAATGGCCGAATCTCGCATTGCGCTCGGCCTAGGCTATTTAGAAAATGGCAACATGAGCAAAGCACGTGAGAACTTAGAAAAAGCCACACAACATGCGCCGACTTACTATCGCTCGCAACTTGCGATGGCTCACTACTACGAAACTGTCGGTGAAACAGAGGCCGCACGTAAAACCTATCAAACCGCGCTTCGCGCCCATCCCAAAAACGGCAATATTCTCAATAACTACGGCACATTTTTGTGCAAGCAGGGCGAATATCAAAAAGCCGATGAATATTTTAACCGCGCCATTGCTCAACCCTATTATTACCTTGTCCCAGCAAGCTATGAGAACGCAGCCTTTTGCGCGTTAAAATCTGGCGATAAAGAACAAGCGCGCTACTATTTTGCAAAAACATTAGACCATGACCCTAATCGAGCTCGTTCATTGCTGCAATTAGCTAAATTGGAAATTGACGCTCAACAATACACGCAAGCTCGCATTCGCTTGATGCAATTTAATCAGCGCTACGGTAACCAAAAAACATCGCTTCAATTATTGGTAGAGTTAGAGAAAAAGGCAGGAAATAAAGCGTTAGAGAAAAAATATCAAGCGGCGCTCGATACCTTTTCCTAACATCGTATTACTAGGGCAAGGGTTATTTGATATTGGTAGGTCTACCGTCTTTGCCACCATTACGGTCACGATAGTGGATACGGCGAAGACGTCTGACTTTCTGAGCGCGCTGAATTTTTTGATATTCGCGATAGATAATACGAATAAAAAACCCAAGCCCAATCATCGCAAGCAAGGCAAACAGATAAGCGAAGGGCTGGCAGATCCATCCGGGTTGGCAAGGTAAATAAAGGTCAAAGTCCATACCTTACTCCTTCTATTGCTATCTCAACTCACTGACCAATATAGTCAATCAACGAAGTCAGCCTAGCACTTTGCCGCTAACCATTGTTTGCGTTGACTGTCATTTTGGAAACTCCATGCGATGAATCGACTCACTTTTTGCCCTTGTTGCATTTCAACAACCTTCACCACTGCAGCACCCACTTTATCTAACTGTTTTTGCATCCAACGTACATTCTCTTTTTTAGAGATCAATGTGGTGAACCACAGCACTTGCTGAGCGTAGTGTTGACTTTCAAAGGCCATGTTTTTAATAAAGGCAGCTTCACCACCGGGGCACCATAACTCAGCTTTTTGTCCACCAAAGTTGAGCGTAACCGCCTTACTTCTGTTAGCGTCTTGCCCCACAATTTCTTGACCTTTTTTGACTCGATTACGCTGTAAATTTTTCAACTTACGTTCGCTGCCTTGCTGCGCCTCTACTTGTGATGCATGAAAAGGCGGGTTGCACGTGGTGAGATCGTAACGCTCATTTTCTTGAATAATCTGCTTAAAAATATGTTTTGCATCGCTCTGCAAACGGCATTCAATACGCCCATTGAGCGAAGCATTACCATTAACCACCAGATTGGCGGATTTAATAGAGATAGGATCAATATCGCTACCAACATAGCGCCAGCGGTACTCTGCCACGCCCACTATCGGATAAATACAGTTCGCTCCGATCCCAATATCAAGTGCTTGAACCTTTTCATGCTTGATTGCTGAGCACTCATCTAGCAGCAGATCGGCCACGCGATGAATATAATCAGCTCGACCAGGGATCGGCGGGCACAAATACCCAGCGGGAATATCCCAATGGGTCACATGATAATGATGTGCCAATAACGCTTTGTTGAGCATTTTCACCGCCATCGCATCGGAGAAATTGATGCTCGGCTCACCACTCGGGTTGCGAATAACAAAGGGCTTCAAAGCAGGCAGTGTATTAATCAGCGCGGGGAAATCGTATTGTCCTTGATGCTGATTACGAGGATGTAACCCCTGCTTTGCTTTTAACGCAGGTTTTTTATGGCTAGCTTCAGGTTGGCTTTTCTGCGACTTCGCTTTGGCTGACATTACTGCTCCTCTTTTAAATCGAGATACATCATAAACAATCGTGCATCAAACTCGAGCTGATGATAATTCGGTTCCATATGGCAACACAGTTGATAGAAGGCCTTGTTGTGCTCTTTCTCTTTGATGTGAGCCAGCTCATGTACCACTAGCATGCGCAACAGCGGCTCCGGTGCTTCTTTAAACATGCTCGCTATGCGGATCTCATTTTTAGATTTGATTTTCCCACCATGCACTTTGGCAACATAACTGTGCAACCCTAGTGCGTTATTGATAATGTGAATTTTATTGTCGTACACCACTTTACTGATCGGCGCCGTTTTCTTCATGTATTGATTTTTGAGATCAATCGCGTAGTTAAACAACGCTTTTTCACTTTGAATCGAATGGCGTTGCGGGTAGCGTTGTTCAAACCAACTAACGAATTTACCGGCCGTGATCAACTGTTCAACTTGTGAAATGAGATGAGGCGGATAGTTTTGTATGTAACGAAAAGATGGATGCATAGCCCAGCAACTGACTCATAAAAAGGCGCTAAGTGTAACTGAATCAAGCCTGCGTTTCATCTTTCCAATCACAAGGAGCAAGGCTTCGCATCCGAGAGAGTTGAAACTCAGCGCCTCGGTGGGTAAACTTGCCGCCCTTTATGTTCGGTTAATGAGTGAATTGGATGAAACGTATTGTGCTCTACGTCAAAGATAAATGCCCGCACTGTAAAGATGCTCAGCGCTATCTTGACGCCAAACAGATCCCCTACCGCTTATGTAACGCAAAAATGCAACGCGGCCGGAAGGAACTGGATGCGATCGGCGCGCGCAGTGTACCGGCTTTAAAAATTGGTGATCGGATTATGATTGGCTGGAACCCAAACAACTTTGAAAAAATCTATCAAAGTTAATCGAACGATACACATAGCCCCTTTCACACGTACTGTTTCACAAATTCAATAAAAGTACGGTCGGCATTAGACAAATAGCCCTCTTTGCGCCATGCGAGGGCTAAATCTAACCAGACTGGCGGTTCAAAAGGGATCGCTCGTACATCCGGTTCATGCTCCGTTACAAGCTCTAATAACGCAGTCACTGCGTACTCATGTTTGACAATACTTAAAATCATTGGCAACAGATTGGTTTCAAAAGAGAAATGTGCGCTGAGCTTATGCTCTTTACACACTTTATCAATGAAGTCGCGGTGGAAATAACCGGGCTTAAACATTACCAATTCATGCTCAAAAAAGGTCTTAAAATCTATCGATTCTCGTTGTGCTAACTCATGTTCTTTCCCCACTACCGCCACCATTTGCGATGATAAGAGGGGATCAACCTCTAAATCCGGAGGAAGATCATGATTGAGGATCACACCAATATCTAGCTCACCACTGAGCAACATTTTTCTAATCGACTGAGTTCCCGCTTCTATCACCGTCATTTTTAGCAAGGGAAAGTGACTTTTAAAAGCCATTACAATTTCTGGAAAGAAATAGGATCCCATCATGCTCGGCGCGCCGAGCCTCACTTCACCTTTGACGAGCCCTTTAAGCTCATCCATCGCCAATTGTGCATCTTCAAGTTGCTGCAAAATACGAGTGGCGTGTTCATATAACACTTGCCCTTCATGGGTCAGCGTCACTTTTCGCTCATCTCTTTTTAGCAAAACAACCCCTAATTGCTGCTCAAATTTTTTAATCGAAATACTAAGCGCTGGCTGCGCAATGTGCAGTTGCTGGGCTGCTAAAGTAAAGCTGCCGCACTGAACCACAGCCGAAAAATGTTTTAGATGGCGAGTATCCATAGCTTTATGATTCCACAAAATCAAACGAAGCGAGATTCGTCCAACGAGGTTGGGATATATTTTATATATCACGACGATATTTTTAATATATTTTATTAATCACTAAGCCACTGCTACTGTGATCACAGATACATAACGTAAGTGAAGCGTAATCATGATCGAAATTGGCAGTAAAGAATACCGAAAAGTCACTTGGGGGCTTGCTCTCGGCTCGTTCTTAGTCTTTTGTAATCTCTATCTTTTTCAGCCAATGTTGCCCTACCTTGCTACGCATTTTTCGGTTTCGGAAACCCAAATTAACTGGTTATTTGCCGCATCAACCCTCGCACTCTCCGTCAGTTTAGTCCCTTGGGCAATCAGCTCTGAATCCTTTGGCCGCCGCAAAGTGATGTTATTAGGGCTATTCATGATGCCATTAATCGGCAGCTTAATGTTGATCAGCCAACAGCTATGGGTGCTGGTTTTAACACGTGCACTAATGGGCGTCGCATTGGCCGCCTTTGCTTCGGTTGCCGTGGCTTACATGGCTGAGGAGCTTTCGCCTCAAGCATTTAGCCAAGCGATTGGCGGTTATATTGCTGCGAATTCATTAGGTGGTATTAGCGGCCGAATTTTAGGCGGTATATTGACCGATGCCTTTGGCTGGCAACAAGCCGTGATTGTGATTGCCATACTCACTTTCGTATGCGCCATCATTGTGCTGTGGTTACTGCCCATTCAACGCAATTTCACGCCGCAACGAGGCTTGTTCTTTCACCACAACCGTGCGCTAGTAAAACATCTTTCTAACCGCACACTGTGGCTAGCGATGCTGATTGGTGGCACTAACTTCGCGCTGTTTGTTAATCTCTACTCAGTGATGGGCTTTCGGCTTGTCGCCGAACCCTACTCGCTACCGATTGGCTTAGCCTCATTGATCTTCCTATGTTATTTGGCGGGAACACTCAGCTCGAAACTGACCGCCAACTGGACAAAACGCTACAATGCCATTTCGGGCATGATGTTGGGAGCCTTGCTCAGTTTATCGGGGATGTGGCTAGCCTTGGTTGAATCAATCCCGTTTATGCTGATCGGTTTAATGTTGATCAGTTTCGGCGCGTTTTTTACCCATACGCTCGCCTACTCATGGGTGAGCCAAAAGGCCAGCAGCGCAAAAGCAACCGCGACCGCTCTATATTTGGTTCATTACTATGTAGGTGGCAGCCTCGGCGGGTTTTTCCTACTCTATTGCTGGCAAAATGGCGGTTGGCCGGTGGTGGTTTCGGGTGGAATGGTGTTGTATGTGGCGATGTTTTTTCTCTGTTGGAAATTGCGCCATGATGACCGCGCCCTTGCGCACCGCAAACCGCTGCATGAATTGATCAAGTAGTGTTATCCACTCACTTTATCAAAAGACTCATGTTATGCTTGCGCCAAATTGACTGTTTTAATAAGCACTATGAGCGTAACGATAAATAAAACCGCCATCACAACTGAAGTCGAACAGTGGCTTAACGATGTGGTGATTGGCTTAAATCTCTGCCCTTTCGCCGCAAAACCACAACGTAACCAGCAGATCAAAATTTTCGTCAGTGAAGCCGATACTGAAGAACAATTGCTGCAAGACATTTTGCAACAATTGCTAGAGTTAGAAGGCAGCTCGGCACAGTCTCTTGAGACCACCTTAGTGGTGGTGCCAAACATGCTCGAAGATTTTTTTGAGTACAACTTTTTTATCGATTGGGTCGAAGCATTAATTACGCAACAAGATTGGCAAGGCATCTTCCAAGTCGCTACCTTTCACCCTCACTACTGTTTTGGCGGCACACGCCCCGAAGATGACGAAAACCTAACTAACCGTTCGCCGTACCCTATTTTCCATCTTATTCGCGAAGAGAGCATGGAAAAAGTACTCAAGCACTACCCTAACCCAGAAGCGATTCCCGATACCAATATCGCTCGTGTTAGTGCTCTAAGTGACCAAGAACGCCGCCAACTGTTTCCTTATTTGTTTCTCAATAAGTAACCCTGTTCTTTAACCAAACTGATGGCATGGGTCGCAGCTTTGCCATCAGTTTGTTACTATCCATTTTCTTACTATCAGTTTATTACTATCAATTTGTTACTACGCGTCACAATCCCTGTTAACCAAACCAATGGACCGAGATAATGCATTTATCCAAGCTTACTCAAGAGATTTACGATCATCTTTACCGCGATATTACCGAGTTTCGTAGCACCTTTGATCTCCCCGTTGCTGATGCCAGCAGCTTAAACGATAAAGCTGACACGTTGCATACTTCGCTCGCGATTGAAGAGTTGACTGAACTTGCTGAAGCTGACAATAAAACAGAACAAGCGGATGCGATCATCGATACTGTGTATGTTTTGATGGGTCGTTTAGTCCACCTTGGACATAGCCAAGTGAGTGACAACTTAGCGATCAGCTATTTGATTGATCTTCTGCTCAATGTTGCCGTAAATCGTGGCATCGAATTTATTCCATGCTGGGATGAAGTACACAGCTCGAACATGAGTAAAGTATGTCGCAATGAAAAAGAGTATGCCGATACCCAAGCCTACTATGCTGAGCAAGGTATTGAGCTGATGGCCGTACAAAAAGGCGACTACATTATTGCTAAATGCGCACAAGATTTTGTCTCTGAAGGCAAAACGATTCGCCAAGGTAAAGTGCTCAAATCAGTCTATTACCGTCCTGCTGACCTTGCTTCATTGACGCAATAACCTTGCAAAGACTCAGATAAAAAAAACCACCTTGTGGGAGCAAGGTGGTTAAGAGACTTATAAAAAGCCTAACAAGAACGAGAATGTATCGATTCTATTAATGCGATTGGCGTGCCAACTTTCACATAAAACCTAACTATTTGTTTTTAATAGACTTACTATTTTTATCATTCTATCTTCAGCACATTGATGCGCTAAAAGTGTGCTAACTGCACGACAGTTGTGCTTTTAATCAAAGATAAGGTAAGGCTTTCCTTCAACAACAACCTGCTTCACCTGAGTCTGAAACGCTGCACTTAACGCTTGGCTCTCTAATACTTGTTCAACCGAGCCGGAACTTTGCAATACGCCATCTTGCAGTAACAGAGCGCGATCGGCATGGCGCAATGTTCGATTGAGATCGTGATTGGCCATTACTACCGCTATCCCTTGCTGTGCAACCTCTTCAATCAAACGATAAAGCAACCCTTCTTGAGCAATATCAAGAGGCGCCGCAGGTTCATCTAATATCAATAACTGCGCGTAAGGGTTTAAGGTTGGCCAAATTTGCAAGCAAATACCGGCCAAGCGGACACGTTGCCATTCGCCGCCTGACAGTTGGTGAATGGATCGATGCAATTTGTCTTGAATATTCAATCGTTGAGTGAGATGAAGCACGGCTTGATTAACAACCTGAGAATGTAAATCGGCGCAACTGGGGATCGCTAAGGCAAGATATTGATAAACATCGACATTAAAAACAGGCTTGTCGTTTTGCGACAGATAAGCTCGGTGCAGTGACAGCGCCTCTAACGATGCGCTTGAAAGCTGAAGATCACCAATGTAGACCTCACCTTGGCTCTCTGTCACACCAGCTAACGCCGACAGTAAAGTGCTTTTTCCGCTGCCATTAGGCCCAATGACATGCAGCACCTCTCCCGCTTGGCAGGTAAAAGAGAGTGGCAATAAACGTGATGAAACCTGCAGGCTATTAACGTGAATCATGGTTTTTCAACAACATCCAAATAAAAATCGGCGCACCAATGGTGGTAGTGACGACACCAAGTGGAAGCTCAGCAGCATTAAGCGCCGTTCTGGCAACGGTATCCGCGCAGACCAGTAAAAGTGCGCCGAACAGAGCCGACATAGGTAAAAGGTAGCGGTTTTCAGAACCAAACGCCAAACGCAATAAATGCGGAACAACCAACCCAACAAAACTGATCACACCGCCCAATGCCACCGCAGCTCCTACCAGCAGCGACACGGCAAAAATCAATTTCCAACGTAGTCGATGCACATCCACACCTAACTGCTTTGCATGAGTTTCGCCCAACATCAGTTTGTCTAACGTTTTTCCTTGCAGAGCAAGCCAGATGATCACAGGAAGCGCAGCTAATGAAAGCGTATGTTGATACCAGCTTGCACCACCAATACTGCCCATCAACCAGTAAACCAGTTGCCTTAAACTGAGATCATTACTGAAATAAAACGCCCATGTCACCACAGCACCAGATAAAATACCCAGCGCCACACCGACCAGCAGTAAGCGGGTTGTACTTAAACGCATCGCTTTAGCCATGCTGACCAGTAAAAGAGTAAACACCATCGCACCGGCTACGGCACAAAGCATGAAAATTTCAGGTGAGGCCAAAGCAGGGAAGAAAAACAGCACCACTACCATCGCCACACTGGCGCCACCAGAAATACCAAGCACGCCCGGCTCTGCCAAAACATTCCCTAATAGCACTTGCAGCGCCGCGCCTGATACGGCTAGTGAAGCACCAATGATGACGGCAGAGAGCAGACGAGGAGCACGAAGTTCAGTCACTAACTGCCATTCCAGTGGTGACCAAGTGTGAAATGGGCTGATAAAGAGTTCACCCACCATCAAATAAAACGCACTCATCGTAATCAACAATGCCAGCATAGCGTAGAGGGCGTAATGCCAGCGACGCTGTTTTTTTAAGAGTAACTGATTGAACGTCATGCGCTTATATGTAAGTAAGAGAAACAATAATGGCCTAACCTTACCGTTAAGCCATTTAAATAGAAAGTGATATACCAAAGCAATCGCCTGTTAACCTTGTCAACAGGTCAAAAGATTAACAAGCCAAAAGTACCATCGGTTAATCGTATACCAATTGATCGTCTTCATAGCGTGTCGCCACTTTGCACACCATTAACGCGGCGCGCTGGCCTAATGCCACTTTTCGGTTAGGAAATACGATCGCTTCATCTTCATTTTTCGCCATGAGTGGCTTTTCACCATCATGACCAAATACCTCACCATGTTTAAACGCGGTGAAGTTTTCGACGTTATCATCAAACATGAAATCAAAATCGTCATGCAAACGGACGATGGTACGGCTGACACGATAAATGGTTGGCTTTCTTGGCAAGTGTTCAGGTGTCGCATTGGCTACCAAATCGCGCATGGCTAAGTCAAACGCGACTAATCGCTCTAGGTTGTTTTGACCAAGAGGTGCGACTTGCCCCAGCTCAAGCGTTAAAGCTTGCGCGGCAAAATTCTCTGCACTGTACCAACTGAAGGTACTCGAGGGTGAATTTGAAAGCAGCACCGCTTCGATATGCGCACTTTCAATCAATGCCATCAGTGCGCGGCTGCGGACAGGATGGCGAGATTTGGGGCTGACGGCAAACGAATAATGTTTGGAGTGACGAATCGCACAGTGCAAATCAAGATGCCACCGGTTTTGCTCAGCGGTGTGTTCGAAAAAGTCTTTCACTGTCTGTTTGAGATGCTGTGCAATCTCTCTTTCTAGGGAGGTATTGCCCTTTTTATCATCAAATAAACGGTTCAAATTTTCTTGCACGAAACGGGTATGTTGATTCGTCGCCTGAGGATGAGCCACAATAAATAAGCAGCGGTGTTGGACCGCTTGAAAATCTGACTGAATATCATCCACCAGCTTATTTACTAATTCCATTGGCGCAGTTTCGTCACCATGAATACCGCAAGAAATAATGATGTGCTTACTCTCATCGTTGAGATGAGCGGGAATCACTTCGAGCACTCCACGCGAGAGCACTTTAAGCGTAATACCAGCTGCCGTTTTGATTTCGCCAGTGACCATTTCTTGGTCTAAATCCAAACTATCAAATAGGAAAGATTGGCGGAAAAGGGACTTCGTCATGCGTTACTCCTTTATTGCACAGCGGTATGTTAATGAATTGTAGAAGCAATTTATGTTGAGGCGATCCCACTTATCAAGATGGATAAGGGTAAACTTAACTCATCAACGATCGTCTCAATACCTTATACAAAATACGCTTAACCAGAGGCCGGCGTTAATTGCCGGGAATTCTATCATTAAATCTGATAGTTACTCCATACTCTACTGCATGCTCACCCGGTGCTAAATTTGAATTCCGATGCTCTTCACACTCACATTCTTAGCGTTATCTTTTCCTATTTGGATATGAGTTAATGATTGATAGTCGATATTCAACACACTATACCAATATTGGTTTTGCCAATCAGTGCCTAGAACATTGGCAAGTATCATTCTGATTGTTCCACCATGAGCGATGATTAAAGTGTCTTGCTTGATCTCTTTAATCTGAGCCTCCCAAGCACGAGTTACACGCTGATGAAAATCGGCCAAGTTTTCTGCATTCGGTAGTTGATGTTGGGCCGGATTGGTCCACAAAGTTTCCACTACTGGCCACATCGATTGCAGTTCATCAAAGGCCACGCCATCGACGTCACCAAAATCCATTTCTTGGAAATCAGGCTCAATTTGGTAATCCAATTTCGGCTGCTGTAAAACCAGTTGCTGCGCTAAATCATGGCAACGGCGTAGCGGCGAAGTAATGATGTTTGAGAAGGAGTAACGGGATCTCAGCAAAGTGTGAGCGATCTGCTCTTGCCGATGCGCTTCAACGAGCACATCTGTTTTACCATTGAGCGCAGGCCGACCGACGGTTTTACCGTGGCGCATCAAATAGAGATTGATCATAGTGAGCCTTTTAAAGCGGTGTCGTTTAGAGCACTGTCTTTTAAAACGATGTCTTTTAAAACAATCGGTAAGCCCGCCGCAATAAAGCTCACTCGGGTTGCTAACTTGGCTAGCGCTTGGTTAAGCCAGCCCGCGTTATCGACAAATAAGCGCGAAATCTCCCCCATCGGGATCACGCCAAGGCCCACTTCGTTAGCGACGATAACCAAAGTGGCGGGCGTTTGCTCAACGGCAAAACAGAGTTGCTCGACTCGCTTTTTTATCTCCGCTTCGTGAGCTTGCTGGCCATGGTTGTAGATAACATTATTCAGCCACAGCGTTAAGCAGTCCACCAATACCACATCATGTGCCGAAAAAGTGGCAATTAACTCAGGCAGTTGTTCAGGGCATTCGTGCTCTTGCCATTCCGACGTTCTTTGCTGCTGGTGGTGAGCAATCCTTGCCTGCATTTCATCATCAAACGCAATCGCGGTGGCAACATAGTTAAGCTGAGCCTGCGGCAGCCGCATTAGCAGGGCTTGGTGTTCTTGCTTTGCGGCCTGTTCAGCGAAACAAGACTTACCGCTACGCGCGCCACCCAAAATCAAATGCACCATTATTCAATCATTCCCATGCTCAAATAACCCAACCCAGCGAATACAATAAGCAGCAGATAGATCAGCAGTTCCATAATCTGTTGTGCAGCGCCAAGGCAATCACCCGTGAAGCCACCAATACGCGCCATCAACCAAGCTTTGAAGAAAATACGAAAAACTACAGCAACCAATACCAAACTTAAGCTTACCTGCCAACCAAACCATAACGCAGGCGCTAAGCCGCACAGCAGTAGAAAAATGAGCTCTGGAAGGGTTTGTTTATTGACTAGCGGCTTACTTTTGCTGCTATCGAGATCGCTTACATACGGCATGTCGAAAATCAACGATGCCGCTATCGCACGGCTAAAACTGTAGCCTAGTACCCACACCATTAATACGTTGCCATAACCAAGTAGCGCCTCTAAAAAGAGAAACTTACACAGTAGCGCCATCACTAAACTGGCCGCACCATAAGTGCCAATGCGGCTATCTTTCATGATGCTCAAACGGCGCTCAGCCGTCATTCCTCCGCCAATGCCGTCCGCCATGTCAGTTAAGCCATCTTCATGAAACGCCCCTGTTAATAGCAAACTGGCCACCATCGTCAGTGCGATGCTTACCTCGTTCGGTAGAATCAGGATCAGCACACTGTAGATGGCACCGCAGATCGCGCCGAGTAATAGACCAACCAAGGAAAAATAGCGCCCAGATCGGTTCATTCGTTCACTGCAATAGGGCGTATTGTTAGGAATAGGAAGGCGCGAGAAGAAACTCAGCGCCAACCAGAACAGCTCTAATTGATAAGCGAAAGCGCGCAGCATTACACTGTCACTCCTGCGTCGGCAAAACTGGCCATGGTGTTGTAAAACTCGGCGGCCGCTTTGACCAAAGGTAGCGCTAATACAGCACCCGTTCCCTCACCCAACCTCAACCCTAAATTAAGCAGTGGTGTCGCGTTTAACAGTTCAAGTACGCGTTGATGGCCCGATTCATGGGACTGATGAGCAAAAATCATCAACTCGCGGCAATCAGGTTCAATAAGTGTGGCCACATACGCGGCTACCGTGACGATAAATCCATCCACCAGAATCGGCGTTTGCTGCTGGTAAGCGCCTAAAAATGCTCCGACCATTTGCACAATTTCAAAGCCGCCTACTTCCGCAAGGACCGTTTCTGGATCCAAACCACGGCAGCGTGTTACGCCTTGCTTCACCAGCTGTACTTTTTTCTGATATTGCTGTGTTGAAATGCCAGTGCCGTAACCAACACACTGCTCAACAGAATGTTTAGAAAGCGCCGCTAATATCGCAGAAGCGCTACTGGTATTGCCAATGCCCATTTCACCAAACATCACTATATTGGACCCCGCACGGATCACCTGCTGCACGGCATGATTGCCTAGCAGTAGCCCTTGCTTCACTTGCTCTACAGACATCGCCGCTTGGCGAGCAAAGTTCTCCGTTCGGCTACCTAAGCGCTGCACAAGAAAGTGCGGATTGTCGCTTTCTACAGGGAGTAAAATCCCGCAATCTATTACTTTCATCTCGACTTGATTGCTGCGACAAAAACAGTTGATGGCCGCACCACCCACCAGAAAGTTAAGCACCATTTGCTGAGTCACCGCGCTTGGCGCAATGCTAATGCCTTCATCTGCAATGCCGTGATCGCCAGCAAAGACCAGTACTGTAGGCTTATGAATGGTGATCTGCTGAGTGGGCTGAGGCTGATTTTGACTTTGGATTAAGGCGAGCTGGTGTGCTAATGACTCAAGTTGGCCCAGCGCTCCCAACGGTTTGGTTTTTTGATCGATTCTTTGCTGTATTGCTTGGCTATGATCTTGTTTTAACATTGCTTCTGGGCTCTTCCATGAAAAGAGAAGAGTTTACTCGTATTCGCTAGTATCGGCTAGGTTTTGCCTATTTGAGCCTAAAAAAACACCCCCTGTTTTCTATAAAATCAGGAGGCGTTTTTAGGTTTATATGGGCGCTATTGTCAAACAGACACGTCCACAAAGGCTGGTTTTAACCCATGAAAGACATGATTACGACAAGCTAAACTTCCCGGTATTCACATCCGACCATGCGGCCATAATCGCTTGCTGAGGCTGAGAAGCTAATCTATCCATAAAGTTGCTTTCTCCCACCTTAGGCGCGAAGGAACTCATGGCTTGAATGAGATTGTCTAACGCATTATCAGTCAAACAGGTATATTCCTGCTCACCTTGAGCGTCTTTTTCACCTAAACCGATAATAAGTTTGGCTCGATTATTTGCAAAATAATCATTGAAAGTCACACAACCTAACGCATCAAATAGCGTTTGATCGGAAGAGGTATCAGTATGGCGTGCCATAGAGATTTTCAGATCATAACCACTACGCTCAAACCATAAACGGTTCCAATCAATACCGTTGAAGATGATGTTTTCACCTTGGCGAATATCTTCAACCACGTTATCGATCACCTCACCACTGACCACAAAACTGTCTACGCCAGCACCGCCTTTGAACGTATTTTGGTAACCCCCAAGCACCATGACATCCTTACCTTCACCACCGTTTAATGTGCTGAATTTTGAGATGGCGGCGGCAATTAAGTAATCCTCACCCTCGCCAGCATTAATCGAAGCATGGTAACCCATCAGTTTAACTTCATCGTTTCCTTGTCCAGCATCAATTCGGTTGTAATTGCCAAAGACTTTCGCAAAGTCGTTGCCTGCACCAAGATCAAGTTGGTTGTTATTACCGATGGTTACAGCAAAGTCTTGATCGTCTCCCATGTCCACACGATTGAAGTTACCTGAAGTGACTGCATAGTCATTACCTGCCCCCATGGTGATCTCACCACCTTCGCCAAAGACAAAGGATTGATCATCACCCGCGCCCATAAAGACGTGGTTAATGCGTCCGGCCACAACCGCCGTATCATTACCATCACCGCCGAACATCATGTTCTCGCGACCCATTAAAACGCCCATATCGTGGCCTTCACCGCCGGTGAAAATATTGGAGACTCCCGTTGCGTAGAACACATCGTCTCCACGTCCTCCCCAGAAGTTATTATTGTCGCCTAGATAAGCGCCGAGATCTTTACCGTCACCGCCCCAGTTGAAGTTATAGTTTCCTAGAGAAACATGGACATCACCATCCCCTTTTAAATGACCACTCTTACTTAAGAAATCGAATGTTTTTTCTTTCATATTCAGTAGATCTTTCGTTAGGTTCCCTTTCAGGTTTTCTACCAACGATTTCATCTCTTTTTGCTTATCTTGGCTAAAGATAGTCGTAAACAAGTTAGGTAGACTGAACGAATTAAAACCAAATGCACGATCTTTTTTCGGGGTTTTTTCAGGCGTTGTAGCCTCATCGCGACTTTTTTGAACACCATTTACGTTGGTCCCATTAACGGAAA
Organism: Vibrio sp. 1151_11; assembly: GCF_029478525.1. Taxonomy (NCBI): domain Bacteria; kingdom Pseudomonadati; phylum Pseudomonadota; class Gammaproteobacteria; order Vibrionales; family Vibrionaceae; genus Vibrio; species Vibrio sp. 1151_11. The sequence continues at coordinate 71,377 of NZ_SHMN01000003.1, forward strand.
CTGATGCTTTATCCTCTTTCTCTTCTGGCGTTTTTTCTTTCAAACCATGAGTTTCTGCGAACGACTTAAGGCCATCTGCGCCCATATCAATTCCCGATTTCAAATCGTCTAACAGCTTAGTAGGATCGACGAAAGCTTGAAGTTGATCACCACTAAACTCACCAATCACTTCCAGCATATCTTTGAGGATTGCAACCCCGTCTACCGGCTTACCATTACGAGCAAGAATTTGCCCAGATGCGGTGTAATCCACACCGAAGATGTCCCCAAGTGTCGTATCCGCACCCACACCAGACAACTGGCCAAGTAGTTTATTCTTTAACTGTCGGGGTAAATCTTTAGGGTTATATGTGAAGGTTGTTTTCGCTTGACCTGTTGCAGAGAACTGCTGTGTCATTAAGCCAAACAAAGAACCTAGATTGGTATCAAGGATAGACTGGATATTGTCACCAAACATAAAATTCCAATTGCCCGACGTGACCTGAATATCCGCACCTTGACCACCAACAGCGAAGTTAAATGCTAACTTCTCATTCGCTTGACGAAACTTATCTGCGCGACTTAGTTTGTTTGCACTGGTGTCATTACCACCTAACCATTTGTTGAACTTCTTGTTCAGAACAGCTTCAGTGTCATTCTTCAAACCTCGGCTACTACGTCCATTTTGCGAATCCAAACTCACAAGAGTGTCATAGTCAACACTGCTACTTTGATCTAAACCAGACATATCTTTAACGAACTTCTTCGCGCCTGACAATGTCCACTGTTGATTTTGAGCAGAAACCCAATCTTTGCCTTTGCCCGAATTTGCTATACCTTGCAGAACTCCAGAAATACGAGCGGCCCCATCAAACGGGTTAACAAGTGGTGGGGTTGGGATCGATTTATCCAGCATCACAATCAAATCATTGCTTCGTCCTAAGTTGAAGCTCACGTTGCGATTTCCGATAAACATCTGCGCACCTTCCAGAGCCTGATAGCCACCGATATCGAAGCTGTGTTTGCTCTGACCATTACCGATATGAACCATCACATTGTTATCACCAAATGCCAATGACTTAAAGCCACCAGTGCCCACTTTAATGCTAACGTTAGATGTGCCCCAATTCACCGCGGTAAACTCGCCATCGCCCACATTCACTTGAATGTTCCCAGAGTAGCTGAGCTGATTGCTGTTTCCTGAAGTTGAGGAGGTTCCTTGATTTATTTTTCTTTTTTCTGGTGCCTCAAAAACATTGTTGTTTTCACCAATAGCCCCACGGACAGACTCGTCCGTCTTGCTCATACCAACGTGAGAAAGATTAATGTTTCCTTCAGCAATGCCATTTCGAATACGCTCTTCTTTCGTCGTCACTTCACCTTGAGCATCCAAACTAAATGTAACTTTGTGTTGTGGCGCTTTTTGTACCCAGTCGCCATTAGCATCACGAGTGTGTTTACGACCAGTTGAGTCAACCGCAACCTCTGAGCTCCGGACTGAAACATCGCTACGAATTCCATTTATATCCATCGCTTTAATAAGCTGCTTACCAAAGCCTTTCTGTTTGTCATCACTAATTAAAGAACAGCCCACGACGCTAATATGATCAGGTTGAGTGGTGATGCTTCCTGATCCACTGAAGGCTTGATTCAATTTAGCAAGCTTGACTGCTAATTCATCAGCACTATAACCACTCATGCGCATATTATTGTTTTCTGAATCACCACGGCCATGACCAACTAATTGCCATCTAACCTTTCCATCAAGCTTCGAGGGGTCACCAAACACCACTCGATAGTTTCCGTCTGAATCAAGTTGAACTACCACACTCTTATCAGGATGTTTACCTGCTAAGTTCCCCGCAGCTTTAGCCACCACAGGGTCGTTCTCCATTTGAACAATAACTTGTCCATCAAATCGAGTTTCCCCGCCACCCGTTTGAGGTAGAACTTCAACACGCTTCCAACTATCAACATGTTTATTATTAACATGACCGTCCTCTCCACTTAAGGAGCTAGTGAAAACAATCTTTGGTTTATTCACGACATCTTCGTAAACAGCACGTAGACTCACATCATCCTTCTCAATCTTGAATTGGTTCGTTTCACTCACTTTAAGTGCCGGTAAACCTAAACGATGGGTAATGCCAGGAACAAACCCTTCAATGCCTTTGTGAGATTGCAAATGTGCTCTCCCATAGATAGCAACAAATTTTTCACCCGCTGGCAATTTTTGCAACGTGTCTACCGCTATATTATTTGCAGCTCCAGCCCGATACATCAACCCATGCTCTGTCCCTTGAATGTTAGGGCGAGCCGTAATATTCGCATCAAGAGCAACAATGCGCATACCATTTGAACGTGCATTTTCAAACAAAGTAACGTCTATATGCTTAGTTTTGAGCATTGCACTTAATTCATTGGACATCACACCAGTAGCCAGATAATTGTCAATCAGTGGCTGCGCAAGATCCGAACGCAGGTGCTCTAGACCAATGACAGTGATACCTTGCTTCTTGAGTACATCCATTTGCTCATTAACAAAGCGCAAACCATTAACATCGCTGCCATGTACTTCGCCAATTAAAAGACCTTTACGGTCATTTAGAAGTAGAGAAAGCTGCTCTTCGACATTCTTCTTTTCGGCAAGTTTCTTACTTAGGTCTTCGTATCCAATACCAGAATATTGGCGATCCCAGCTCTCAACATCTGTCTCATGACTACTGTGGTAAATACCTTTAATTTGATCCATTCGACCGGCTTCAACTTGAGAAACATAGTTTCTGTCTGCGAATTTCTTTAGCAAGATCATTTCAGCTGAATCGCCAGAGCTCCGATCCGACGACTTAGCTGCTTCTTTCAAGAAATAGAAAGCCATCTGAACAGACTCAACCCCGGTCAAGTCTTGAAGCTCTTGGTAACTGTAACCCAAGTGGACAGTTTTCGTCGCTTCATCCAAGACAGCTTTGCTTAGTAAATCGTTCGCCTGTGATTTTTCCAACCATTGTTTGAAGTCTGAATAATGTTCGCCAAGTTCGATGTGATATTTAGCGTCAAAGCCCAAATCCTTCGGAGTCTCTCCATTATATCCTTGCTTTGGCGATAAATACGGGTCTTCATTTGCCCAACGGACCATCATTTCGGTTAGACCCGCATGTTCACCATTGGCTTCCTCGATCGCCACCATATAAATGTCAGCGGCAAGTTCGGGGCGTGTCTTTGCAATAGCGTCAATGGCCTTTTGGGTAACTTTCATTTCCCCTTTAAATAACTCAGTACTTACCTGTTCTTTCAATTGCGTTAGTGCATGATTACGACCGGAGGTTGGATGTTCAGCTAAATAAGCGTTAATCTTATTGCAAAGTTCAAAGCTCGCGCTCATCTGCTCTTGACCATTGGAATGATGCACCAAATCAACTTGGTCTAAGATACTTTGATAAGAAGCACCAATCGGTTTAGCAAAAATTTTCGCTCTATCTTTCAGCTCTTGCTTCGTAAATACTTGAGATAAATCTACTTTTAATCCGGTCTTTTTTCCTAATGATTCAAGATCCGCAACTTTGTCACTTGTCGCCCTCTTAACTGGTAACACTTCCCCTGGTTCATCTGATGCAGAATTAGCATGCTCTTTGTAGAACTTAAGCGTTTTATCCAATGCCTTGTCCAGCGCATCGCGCACTGTGCCCTTTGAGCTATCATCAACTAGGTCTATCAGATCCTGATAGTTGGCGGTGTAGCTTTCCAATACTTTTTTGCGATCCTCTCCCGTTTCCTGCAAAGCTTTGTACACAGCAAGGCTTTCGTTGACTGAGTGACCGCCGTCAAAAACTAAGAAAGACAAGGTGTTTAGGTAAGCTTGATCAACAGAGAATCCTGGATTCTTACTCGCAATATGTTGGTTCAGGTGCGTCATGATATTGGTTGAACCCGACGCGCCCGTCACTACCGGCAGACCATTATTCAAGGCATTACTTTCGAATGTTGTCTTTTTACCCGGAGTAAGAATTCGACCATCTGCGACACTGCGGCCTTCTATAAAGTCATCGTAGTTATCACCTTTCGGTTGATATTGAAGCGCCGTACCATAATCACTGGTTTTCTTTTCAATAAGGGTAACTTTGTTTTCACCTTCAACCCCTGATGATATTACCGCATCAGTTGAACGAGCCTTGGTGATAACATTCCGATAGAAACGGTCCCCTTCAGCTTTCCACGGGGCCATTTCCATTCCCAAACCAGGGGTAATTGCCATTTTCACAGCCAGGAAAGGAACTTTTATAACACCGAAACCATCATCAACTTGTGTCATCATAGTTTTGAAGTTGTCATAATTCGGTGTTTCAAGGAATTGAGTTAAGGTCGGGACGCGACTAAACCATGGACGCTTGTCTTTAGCGATCTCTTCTGCAAACGCTTCCATTTTTGTCTGGATTCGCTCAGCGCGCAACACATCGTCTCCCGCATCCGGCAGCAAGCCATGTATCCATTCGTCAAAATCATTAACTAAACTGGTTCCGATTTGAACTGAAGTATTAATCGCTTGTTCTGTCGGTGTTTTCACCAACTCATGAGCTATTTCAGAGTCAAAACGACGGCCAAACAAATTATCAAGATATTGACCTGTCGCTTTATCTTTCTTTGCATCAGCCAGTAATTTATTTGCCAGCGTTTGCAGTTTAGGGTGTTCTGCTAACTTTTCATGAGCCTCGCTAAACAGCTTAACCGCTTTCTCTTGAGTCACACTTCCGCTCATCCATAGCGTTTTAGCTTGCTCTACTAACTCATGTATTTCATTCGCATAAGTTTCAGTAGTCTCTATCTGACCTAGCTTATAAATAAATTCAATAAGGCTCTCATTTTCAGTTTTTGGCGCATCTCTCTCTGAAGTTGAATTCGTCAGAGTCGGTGAAACCACTCCGAACGACTTTAAGCTATTGATTTCGTGCTCGGTCAAAGGTTCAACCAAACCAACCACACGACCAATACCGTCAAACACGAGCTTAGACTCAAACGCTTCAACAGCTTTCGGATCAATTGCAATACCAAAGACATTGGCGTCCTTCGAACGGTTCCTCTGAATATGGCTTTGCAGCGACACCATTTCAAATTGGAGTGTCTTAACTAACTCACCACGTTGAGCGAACTCTTTTGGATTTTTTTTCTGCCACTGGTGAAGAGCCAACTCTAAGGCAGCAAGATTCTTTTCAGATGGGGTACGCTGAATTGACTGAATGTTACTTCTTACCACTTTCAACTCTTTACTAGGTAAATCCGTTAAAAGCTTGCCAATGTGTCGCTTAGTCGAATCGACAAATCTTGCATCATTAGAGCCAAGCAATGAGAAGTCAAAACCATCTACGCCTTTTCTTACAGCTAAAGAAGTGTCAGCCGCTTCACCCAGCCCGTGAAGATTGACACCTGAAATGCGAATATCTTTTCGGTTTACATCTTGTGATGCTCGATTTACAACTCTGATACTGTCGGTATTGCTCTCAGTGAACATGGAAGTGATAGCTCTTCCGGTATTTTTAGAGCGAATACCTGCATTGATTTGTAGTCGGTTTACGGCTTGAACAGCATCGTTTAACGCTTCTTGCTCTTGCTCGCTCAATCCTTCACTGAATCGGCCATCGGCGCTTGACTTGTTGTTGGCATTCACATGGTTACCCGTGACGCCTGCACCTTCTATTCTGCGTGCTTTACCCGAAAGTCCACTGCCCACAGCACCTTGACGATCAGGACGATCCTCTTCGTTCTGCTTTGAACCTTTCGCATCCGCTTGTGCTTGATCCGCTTTGTTTTCAGCATTTCTTGCATCACGATTACCACGTTCTTCAGCGTCTCTAGCTGAATTATTCGCATTCGATTCAGCTTGTTTAGCTTCATTAGCTTTCGTAGTGGCGTCTGTTTTACGCGCATCAGCGTCGGCTTTAGTATTCGCAATATCTTTCTCTGCACCAGAGCGATTCTGTTCGCCTTTCGCAACGCCTGCTTCTGATTTCGCCACAGAATCGTTGACACTTTTTTGGTTGTCTACGTGCGCTTTTTTCGCAGCGATGATGCTTTCCCCAGCAACATCTTTAGCCTGACCTAATTTGGTTTGAGCATCCTCTAAAAGACCGTCTGCGAAATGGTTGCGCCAATGCTCACCAGATTCACCTACATAAACCGCTTTGTTATCCAGCACATCAAGTCCCTGGGCCAATGTCGTCAGGTCTTTAGTTACCGCTTCAGACTCTTCGTTCACAGCGTCGCGCTGCGCTTGCCCATTGCTCTTTAATGCTTCTTGATCGGTGGATTCTAATTGAGCCTGAGAACCCGATACGGCTTCAAGTTGTTTCTGCTTTTCTTGCTCTAAGCGTTGACGATCGGCTTCCGCTCGTTCTTTGTCAGACATTGCATTTTGCGCAGCTTGATTTTGTTCCGCATTATCGGCAACAGCATTAGCTTGGTGTGATGTTTCAGATTTCGCCACAACATTATCTAAAACATAGCCCAACCCATCATCATGGCCTGTGCCTTTAAATTCTATTCGGTTACTGCCAGAATTCGCAGTCAACTTAAGTGTTTTTTGTTGCCAAGCTGCTTCATCGCCAGAAGTTGAGAATACAACATTACCGTTCCAGAGAACTTCTATGCCTTCGTTGCTTGAAATACCTGCACGTTTTGCAAAATCAAAGCTAACCGCAATGACTTCACCTTCCGCTAAATCCGTTAAATCTTGAGAAAGACTTGTATTAGTATAAGTATCTAGCTCTGTAACAAGTGAACCATGACCATCACCACTTACGCCATAATCCTTACTTGAAGAGGCAACTTCAACACCGTGAGTCGATTCCCATCCCAGACCACCTTGCTCAAAATCACCATTGACGATCAAGTTAGGTGTTTGCGTTTGATTTGAAGATTCTTCGATGTTGAGTTCATTTTCCATGTTGCTGAGATCAGGCGTTTCAACGTTGGTCACGCTTCCACTTAAACCGTCTCCTAGATCGGAACCCACTTCTTCGATTTCATCTAAGTCGAAACCATCAAGTTTAGTGATTTCAGGCGTTGAAATAGCACCTCGTCCTTTCTGAATTCCTGATGAAGAAGCTTCATCACCTTGAACTAGGTAATTAATCGCTTGGCTGCCACCCACTCCAAGAAGAGTTTGTTTAATATTATCAAACAGTGCGGAAAGCTTATTGCTGCTCGTGTTACTTGACGCGACGGCTAGGCTATAGAAATCACCGTTACCCACTTTGATAGCAACGTTATTTCTGGCATAAGAAGCGTTAATCCCTAAGCCATCACCTACGTGAATATTCACGTTTGCTTTGCCTTTCATCACCGCAACATTGAGACCGTCACCCACTTTGGTGTTAACGTTATATTTGCCCCATGCAACGTTCACTGAAATACCGTCACCAATTTTGGTGTTGATATTCGCATCACCATAGGCCGCCGTTACACTCAGGCCATTACCCACGGTTGTCGTAATATTGGCTTTACCTTTTGCCGCCGTGACCTGCATACCATCACCGACTTTAGTGACGATATTGCCTTTGCTCCAAAGTGCGTTGAAGCTATCTCCGTCACCCACTTGAGTAACGATGTTCGCTTCACCTTTCGCTAAAACAACATTACGGCCATCACCCACTTTCGTAATGATATTCGCTTTGCCCCAAGCTCCCGTGTAATCATCGCCATTACCGACGTGAGTAATGACATTCGCCTTACCTTGAACCACAGAAACTTCTTGGCCATCACCGATTTTGGTGATGATGTTCGCTTCACCTTTGGCGAAGTTGTATCGATCACCGTCACCAACGTGAGTGAAGATATTTGCTTGTCCCCAGGCCACGTTAACGCCTAATCCATCGCCCACTTTTGTGATGATGTTTGCCTTGCCCTTGGCAATACCAATGGTCGTGCCATCTCCGACATGAGTCATCACGTTGCCGATATCGGAAATCAACAACCCTACCGTGGTGCCTTCGCCCACTTTGGTTAGGATATTGCCTTTACCAGCCAAGACCGCCGCAGTTGTTGCATCGCCCACATGAGTCACGACGTTGGCTTTCGCAGCTGCGACAACACCCATGAAGTCATCACCGACTTTCGTTATGATATTCGCTTCACCAAGGGCTAGTACGCCAGTAAGACCATCTCCTACGTGAGTCATAATGTTTGCTTTACCAAACATCGCGGCTAAGGTTGTGCCATTACCCACTTTCGTCATCACGTTTAGTTCGCCAGCAAATAAACCTAAGCTTGTGCCATCACCAACGTGAGTATAGATATTCGCTTTACCGATCATTAATGCAGCAGTTAGGTCATTACCCACTTTCGTCATGATATTGGCTTGGCCAAGCATTGCAGTAAACGTGCTGCCATTACCCACCTGAGTGAATATATTTGCGTTACCTACCATCGCGGCTATCGAGGTACCATTACCCACCTTAGTCGCGATATTACCTTTTGCTATCATTAATGCGACTGTTGTGCCGTCACCAATATGCGTAAAGACATTGGCTTCCGCGACCATAAGCGCTAATGCATCACCATGACCAACCTTGGTAAATACATTGCCTAGGCCGCCCATTAGCGCCCACGCGTTCCCTTCACCAACGTGAGTGAAGATATTGCCTACGCCGATCATAGCGGCTATTGAAGTGCCGTCGCCTACTTTGGTGAAGATATTACCCGCAGCACCCATTACGCCAAGTGTTTGGCCATCGCCAACATGAGTCAGTACGTTACCAATACCCAACATAATGCCTGTGGTATCGCCATCGCCCACCTTGGTTAGAATGTTCGCCCCACCAACCATGACGCCAGTTGTCGAGCCATCACCAACATGTGTAAGTACGTTAGCGCCTCCTCCCATAACGGCAAGCGCATTGCCATTGCCTTTTTTGGTTAGGATGTTTGCACCACCAAGTGCGACTGCGGTCGTATTTGAGGCCGTATCATCACCGCTAATATGAGTAATGATATTGGCGCCACCAAGCATACCCGCCGTGAGGTCACCGTCACCCACTTTAGTCATGACATTCGCGCCACCGACAAGTACAGAAGCGATGTCGCCCTTACCAACCTGTGTCATGACATTAAAGCCACCGACCGCTAACCACAACCCGTTGCCAGACCCAATTTGGGTGTGCGTGTTGTAGCCGCCTAGCATAGTCAAACGACTATTACCGTTACCTTTGTGAACTGAAATATTGCCATAAGCAAGTAAGTGGGCTAAGTACTCGCCGTCACCAATACGAACCAATACATTGACCGCACCGCCTGCGTAGACATCCATTTTCCCTTGTTTGCTCTGATGAACGAGCACGTTAGCTAAACCAGCACCACGGAAAGTGAGGTCGCCTTCATCGCCACTTTTAACAATGACGTTAGCCGCGCCGCCGCCAACAAATTCGGTATCACCAAACTTAGAGCTGTGAAGGATAACGTTGGCGAGACCACCACCGTTAAAGTAGACATTACCGCGTGTCACATTGGATTTGATGACGTTACCGCCACCGACACCATTGAACCGAACGTCCCCTGAACTTTCACCACCATCGCTAGCAGACTTAAACAATGATTGTTCATTGTATTCATCAATATCCGCTACTATTTCACTGGTACTTCTCAACGTATTAACGCTGTATTGTAGCTGACTCAACGAGTAACCATTTTTGTACCCAGAGCTGTAACCGTTTGCGGAAGAAATATCTTCACTAGACAAATTTTGGGTGTGGTCGCCTTCTTTATACCAAGGACGAGCTTGATACCTTAGTACTCCGGTATCGGGATCGTTTGCAAGTTCGACGACAACTATTTTTGTGTATGACCCCAAGACTTTTGCATAGACGTACGTGTTTGCTTTTCGATTCGATTTAACTGCTTTGACATCGACAGTCGAGCCATCCGAAGAGATAGCATGCCCACCCATTTTTGCATCAGATAATGACACGTCTTTAGCATCAATCACCGCACCGTTAGCGTAGGTCACCCACTCATATTCTGTAAGGTCTTTTTCAACGGCGTGAATAGTCACCGCTTTCTGGTGTTCAACTTTCAAATCCGACAGCGTATATGCGCCATAGACTTTAACGGGGTTAAACCCGCTCTCAGAGGAAATATCCTGGCTCGTTAAGTTACTTAAATGATCGCCTTCTTTGTACCAAGCGGTAGAATAATACTTAAGCTCTCCAGTTTCAGGATCGTTACTCAGCTGAATTTTATTTATTTTGGTGTACTTAGAATCCGAGAAAGCAAACAGATAAGTATTCGGCTCACGTGTCGATTTTATACCCGTAACTTGATGATCCTGGCCAATCCAAGTTCCACTTAGTACCGCTTGAGTAAGCACGATTTCATCGGCATTGACATGCGCCATCCCTTCGCCGTCGAAGTCTTTACCTATCCCTTTACGGGTAATATTATTGTAGGCTCCCCCCCCGGAAAAACTGACATTTCCGTGGGCGACATCAGAGTAAAGGCTGTTGTACCCTCCAACCCCTTCAAATGTAACGTTCCCTCGTGTTTCAGCATAAACGTCATTAGCTTGGCGTGTACGTTCAATTCGATTTGATGCGCCTGCACCCTGTAGGGTTATATCTCCAACTTTACCTTTTCGAACCAGATGATTATCGGCACCAACACCACGGAAAGTGATATTGCCAGTTTCCACTCGTGAACTAATGCTGTTAGCCGCACCGCCCCCATCGAATGTCACATCACCACGTGAACCCTGGTATTTATTGAACCAAGTTCGGTCGAGTTTGTTTCCGGCCCCTGCCCCCGTAAAGGATAAGTTACCCTGGTTTGTTTCATGCCAAAGACTGTTGTAACCACCAACACCACCAAATGTCACATTACCACTTAGACCTTTACGGGTTATACCGTTGTATGCAGCTGCACCTCCATAACTTACGTCACCGCGATTACCTAAGTGGTCAATAGTAACTCCACCAGCAAGGCCGGCAAATGAGACATCACCACCCCCACTTTTATTGATATCAACATACCCAGCCGCACCTTTTACACTAAGGTTACCAATAGAATCCTCTACCTTTAGATGGGCCGCACCGCCTACGACTGTATCATTACCACTACCCGTATAAACTGTGGCAGTAATTGAAGCGACGGTGATATGATCATCACCGCCGTAAGCTCGAATATCGCCGCCAATAAGACTAGTCGCAACAATATTATTGTCCCCATCGTCAGCGGTATAGCTCCCTGTAAAGAAGTATTCAACACTTCTCCAAAATGGTTTTCCCATAAAATAAACTCTAATTTCGGATTAAATAGAAAACCACTGTACCTTTCGGATACAGCGGTCGTTTTGCGTGTCGATTTTGCCGCGGACAGTACACACTTTTTGCCCTTTCCACGGCAAAAAAACACGCTGTCGTAAGTCATTGACGATTTGACGTCCGTGACCAAAAGGAGCAAGCATTTCAGGAATGTAGATATGATCACCAGAGCGCCAGTCAGCGGCTTCGATTTCTCGTTCACCGGACAATAGCAACTCTCTCACTTGCTCAGACAAAAACGCCCAATTACAAAATGCAATTGGACGTCCTTGTTCATCTTCGTAATAGCAAAACTGATTTAACTCAAATGATGGCATAATCCGTTGCTGCCATTCACTGATAAGATACCGCTGATGCAGAGGAGAATATTGGCTGAGTAGAAGAATCCCACCCATCATTTTCTGCATCATTGCACGATCCAGTTTCGCCGCGTGATGTTGAATCAACATACGCTAAGCCACCTTTTATTTTTTCGTGCGTGTCACTCGTTTTTTAGCAGGCTCAATACCAGTCTCGTTTTCTTGAGGTGCTTCACTCGGTGATGGTAGAAAACCAGCGGCAATTAATTTTTCTAACTCTTCGTTCATACGAGGATCTTCAAGCATATTCTTAACCATCGAAACCATATACATAAAACCAGAAGCAGGCATATGAATCACTTCTTTTAGCTCTAAGTCCGTATCACTTTCCGCCATAATACCGTTCGCCATGTTGGACTGATTCTGTCCAACAAAATAGAGAGAGAAAACACCTTTGTTATAATTAACACTCGATACTGTTTGGACAAACTTCTCAGACATAAATAAATCACCTCATAATTTAAAAATAAAACAAAAAAATAAATCTTCTTATAAAAGTAGTAGCTTATAAGAAGGAGTAACGATAACCAAAAACTGATTTTTATATTATATAGCATTTCAACAGCACGCAACCATATAATAACGACAACTTATGAGTTAATTAAAGAAACACAAACGCAATACACCATAACCCATTGATAATAAAGATCTTAAAAAACCATACCAGCTAGTCAGACCAGGTAATATTTGAGCATTCATCAATATTAATGATATAATCCGCCCCCCTTTCTTTTCCTGGCCCTTGAAGAATCAAATATATGACTGATTTAAATGAAAAAAAAGCCATGCTACATTGCTTATCAGTCTACTTACCGCTGATCGGAATTCGTGAGATAAAATTAGACATCTCTAATGAAACGCCATCCAATGCAATTGATTCAATAATAAAAGATTTAAAAGGAAGAAATTATTTAGTCACTGCTAATAAAGTGAAGTCTTTTACTGGAATTACTAAAATAAAGAAACCGATTATTTTATTTAACAAAAATAATCACCCATTTATTTTGGCTAAAGTTGAACAGGATAAATGTTTAATTCACCCATGTGATTCAGATACCCCAAAAGTAGTAGATGCAAGCTATTTAAAACAGAATTGGAATGGCAAAACGCTAGATATCAAAAAAAAGCAATCCTCTTTTGATATTCGTTGGTTCTTACCTGAATTATCGCAACATAAACATTTAATCGCTGAGATTGTTTTATTCTCTTTCGTACTGCAAGTTATTGCACTTATTACACCGCTATTTTTCCAAGTCGTGATGGACAAAGTATTAGTGCATCAAGCCCACTCGACACTCGATGTTTTAGTGTTCGTCTTAGTTATTTCTGGAATAGCTGAGGTATTGCTACGCGGTTTACGCGAATATCAATATGCTCATACCGCTAACCGCATTGATATTAAGCTTGGCATTAAATTGGTTCATCATCTGTTCGGTTTACCACTGCTGTTTTTCAAATCAAGGCAAGTTGGGGCGATTGTGACTCGAGTAAGAGAGCTCGATACCATACGCGAGTTCATCACAGGTTCGATGTTTACCCTCACGATTGATCTCGTTTTTCTCGTGATCTTTTTCTATGTGATGAGCTTACTTTCTGGCGGGCTAACCTTATTGGTATTGGCCACACTGCCGTGTTATCTCTTTTTGGCTTGGTGGCTAACCCCAAGGCTGCAACAAGCGATTGAACAACAATTTACCCATATGGCGCACAACACTTCGTTTCTAACTGAAACCGTCGCGGGGAGTGATACCATTAAAAGCTTAGCGACTGAACCTCGCTTTATTCGACGTTGGGATACTCAAACCGAACAGATGATATCGAGCAACTATGTGGTTCAGCAGTGGAATAACCGCTCTAGCCACGCAGTGCAGTTCATCCAAAAAATAGCGAGCGTCTTTCTACTATGGATTGGCGCATCCGAAGTGCTCGCGTTACAAATGACCATAGGTCAACTGATCGCTTTTAACATGCTAGCCAGTCATGTTGCACAAACTCTTGCCCGGCTCGTCGAGCTGTGGGGACAATTTATACAAGCGCAAATTGCAGTCGATAAACTTTCCGACCTACTCAATTTGCCCACCGAGCAGCAGCAAGCTAGCCATCCCCTACAACTGCAAGGTGCGATCACTCTCAGTAAAGTGAGTTTCCGTTATCAACCCGATTTACCGCTGACCATCAATCAGCTTTCACTCAATATCCAAGCGGGTGAGAAAATTGGTGTGGTCGGTGGCTCGGGGTCGGGAAAAAGCACCTTGGCTCGGCTTTTACTCAAGCTGTACAGCCCTGAATCAGGCCAAATCATGTTCGATAACACTTCACTCAAACAGATCGGTGTTCATGAATTGCGTCGCCAGTTGGGGGTGGTATCACAAGAGAACTTTCTCTTTAGTAAAAGTGTTAGTGACAACATTGCCCATTCAAAGCCACAAGCCAACTTGGATGAGATTGTGCAAGCAGCAAAATTAGCGGGCGCTCATGAGTTTATTTTAAAACTGCCACTGGGTTACGACACGATTTTAGCTGAAGGGGGGCAGTCACTTTCAGGCGGGCAACGACAACGTTTAGCCATTGCCCGCACACTGCTTGCAGACCCTAAGATTTTGATTCTTGATGAAGCCACCAGCGCTTTAGATGATGAATCACAAGCCATCATTCAAACCAATATGGAGCAAATTGCCGCTGGGCGCACCGTTATTACCATCGCACACCGCCTCTCTACGGTAAGAGAGTGTGACCGAATTATCGTGCTGGAAAAAGGCGAGATTGCAGAGCAAGGCACGCATCTACAACTTCTCGCAGAGCAAGGCAAATATTTCCAGCTATGGCAACTGCAACAAGCATTAAAACAAGAGGATGAGCGAGTATGATCTCTCAGTTAAAGAAGCTTCGCTCTAAGCGCTCGAAAACGAACGGCTACTTTGAGTTTTTACCCGGCCATCTTGCTCTACAGCAGAGCCCGCCCTCTCCGTTTGCTCGCATCACCGCCATCACGCTAAGTGTAGGGTTACTGCTCACCTTACTTTGGACCTATTGGGGGAAATTGGATATCCAAGCGACCGCAAACGGGCGGCTGTTAGTCCCTGGGCGCTCGCAAGTGATTCAGTCTTACGAACAAAGCCGAGTAGCACAAATCCATATAGCAGACGGCGAACGTGTCGAAAAAGGGATGCCCTTACTGACTCTGGACACGTTAGGCGTTAGCCAAGATATTGAACGTTTGCGTCATCAAATACGCTATCAAACCCATGAATTTCTCAAGTATCAAGCTTTGCGTGGTAAGGCTGATCTAGCTCAACATCCCCTGTATTTGGCATTGGCACCTTCGGCACAGCAAGAGGTCATCGACAGCTTTGATACTGAAAAGAACGAATTCACATCGGTGTTGGAAAACTTGCGTGCTGAAATGCAGGTCAATCTTGCTTCCCAGTCCTCACTTGAAGTCGACATCAGAGGCTTAAAACAGTTAGTGAGTAATATTACTCAGCGCCTTGATGCTCAAAAAAAGCTCAAGCAACAGCGTTTGATCGGTCAAGTGCAGTATCTGGAGCAGGAAAAAGAGTTATTAGAATCCGAACGAGCGTTAGCCCAGCAAACATCACAACAACATGTGCTGCAAAAGCAATATCTCAACCTAGAAGAGCGTTTAAAAGCGCTGCGTGCGCAAAAAGCCAGAGAGTGGCAAGACAAAAGTCAGCAAGCACACCTACAACTCTCAGCGCTGCAACATGAACTGGACAAAGTACGCGAACATGAAGGATTACAAGTGGTTCGATCTCCTGTCACTGGCACTGTACAGCAATTGAGTGTTCACACCCTTGGAGCGGTCTTACAACCAGCACAAAATTTGATGATTATTGTGCCTGACGATTCGGTACAAGTCGCCGAAGTTAAAATTCTCAATAAAGACATTGGCTTTATTTATGCTGGCCAACCCGTGACGTTGAAAATTGATGCCTTTCCCTACACGCGTTACGGCACCTTGTCGGCAACATTGGTCCACGTCTCTAGAGACTCGACAATGGATGAGCAACTTGGGTTGGTTTTTCCCGCTCAAGTGCAATTGTTAAACCACACAATTGAGGTCGATGGTGCCTCTGTTGCCTTATTACCCGGTATGTCTGTCGTGGCTGAGATTAAAACCGACCAACGTCGGATCATCGATTATCTACTCAGCCCAATCCGAGAATATCAAGCTGAAGCATTGCGAGAAAAATAGAGTGGATACCTTAACCAACACCGTCTCAACGGTTCATGATCAAGAAAGCCATGGCGCATTAGCGGCCCTCTCGTTCGCCAGCCTTTCATTTGATAAGAAAGTCACGCCATCACAACTGATTCATACACTAGGCGTTGCCGAAAATGAGCTCAGTGCTCTCGACATTCAGCGAGCCGCTCAATCTATTGGTCTGAAAAGCCGAATGATCACCGTCAGAGGAAGCGAGCCGATCCCGCTACCTGCATTGGTCAAAATCCGTCAGCAATGGCATGTCATTCATGCGCTAAACGAGTATGGTTGGACCTTGTACGATCCCATTAAACAGCGCTATTTCGAGTTTCCGTTGGCGCAAGGATCTTCAAGCTCTTGTTATGAGGTCTTATTACTGATTGAGCAGAGTATAGAGCCAAGCGATGTCGCTTTTGGCCTCCGCTGGTTTATGCCTTCGGTACTCCGTCAGTCAAAACAGCTACGTGATGTGTTTCTGTATTCGATTGTGCTGCAACTGTTTGCCCTGTTTGGTCCCAAACTTTTTGAAACCGTTATTGATAAGGTTCTTGTGGGGCGAAGTTTGTCGAGTTTGCACGTTTTAGCGCTGGCTATGCTTGCGCTGGCTATTGCTGAACCTCTTTACAGTTATTTGCGCAATACGGTTTTTGGTCATCTTTCTAGTCAAGTCAATGCAGAGCTATCGGGGCGATTGTATCGGCATTTGATTAATCTCCCATTAAGTTATTTCAAGCAGCGTCAAACGGGGCAAATCATCGCCCGCGTACGGGAAATGGCGCAAATACGTCAGTTTTTGACGGGCTCAACCTTAATGCTGCTCTTGGATCTCATTTTTATCACCCTCTTTATTGGTGTGATGTTTCATTATGCGCCAGCGCTCACCGGGCTGATTCTCGGTTCATTAGTGATTTATTTTCTGCTGTGGTTAGGTATTGGACCTTGGGTTCGTCACAAGGTAACGACAGAGTATGACGCAGAAGCAGAGACAACCACCTTCCTGACTGAATCTATAACGGGTATTGAAACAATCAAGACAACTGCAACGGAAGCTCGATTTTTAGAACGGTGGCAGCAAATACTCAGTCGACAAATTGAATGCGCGTTTTCAGCCCAAAAAGCCAGTTTGATTGCTGGGCAATTGATTGCCTTAGTGCAGAAAATAGCCGCTGCCATTTTACTTTGGTGGGGAGTCAACTTAGTGCTCAATGGACAGCTCACCCCCGGTGAATTGGTCGCCTTCAATATGCTAGCAGGGCATGTTACTCAACCCGTTTTGCGACTTGCGCAAGTGTGGCAAGATTTCCAGCACACCTTAGTAGCCTTGCGTCGCGTAGGCGACATTCTTAACGAACCGGCTGAAAATAGTAAAGATGGCCTTGCTTCCATCCCTTCTGTTCAAGGAGGCATTGAGTTTAAAAATGTTCGCTTCCGTTATCATATCGATGCACCGGAAGTCTTAGCGAATCTCTCGTTGACCATCGCTCCGGGGCAATTTATCGGTATTACCGGGCCTTCCGGATCAGGCAAAAGTACATTAACGAAACTGCTACAGCGTCTTTATGTACCTTTGCATGGGCAAGTCTTAGTCGATGGTATGGATCTCGCCATTGCAGATCCAGTCTCGTTAAGGCGCAGCATGAGTGTGGTGCTGCAAGAAAGCATGCTATTTGCAGGCAGCGTTGCCGACAATATTCGTCTTTGTAAACCCGATGCAAGCGATGCAGAGCTGATAAACGTTGCAAAGCTTGCTGGTGCGTTAAGCTTTATTGAAGCGCTGCCACAAGGGTTTGAACAACAAGTAGGAGAAAGAGGTGCCAACTTATCTGGCGGGCAACGTCAACGCATTGCACTGGCTCGCGCATTGTTAGTTAACCCAAAAATCTTACTGCTTGATGAAGCGACTTCAGCGCTCGATTATCAGTCAGAGGCGGCCATCATGAGCAATATGGAAACCATTTGCCATGATCGAACGGTGATCAGTATTGCACATCGGTTATCGACGATTCGTCATGCCGATAACATTATCGTCATCGAAGATGGGCAAGTGGCCGAGCAAGGTACTCACGAAGCGTTGCTCGCACGTGCAGGACTTTACGCACGTTTATGGAAACAACAAGTCAGTGGTTAACTTTCTCTCCTTCAAATGGGTTAGGTATAAAAAATCTCCCCAGAAATTACTGGGTCTTAAACTTACTCACTAAATTATTCAGATCATCAGCTGAACTCGCGAGATTTTGTGAGTTAAGTAGAGCTCGGCTCGATACAACCACACGCCATAGATATTTTGCACTCTCGCGATATGCTTGCCTTGCTCAAGAAGTATCAATGACTTGCTTAAATAATTCACCGATCGGTTCATTTACCAGCACAATAGAAAGATTGATAACCATTTGTTCTAAATCATGCTGATTTTGTCTTTGGATTAACCTACGTTAAAAGATATGGTTGCGTTTCATCGCTTTTATTCCCCTTTTACCTAGCATTATCGACTACATCGCTCATCGGCGATCAACGTAATCATGGGTACACAACTTTTAAGGTGTCGCATCATGTCAGTTGCAGCCATTGCCGCACTCGCAGTATTTATTGGTATTCTGTTTTTTCTCTTCGGACAGCAGAAAAAGTCTCACACTCTTTCACGCTTAGTGCTACTTGGGTTAATCCTAGGCAGCGCATTTGGCCTTGCTCTACAAGTAGTTCTTGGTGAAGGACATGTGGCTATCAAGGAAACATTAGGCTGGGTCAACGTCGTCGGTAACGGCTATGTTGGTTTGCTAAAAATGGTGATTATGCCTTTGGTGCTGGTGTCGATGATCGCTGCGGTTGTGAAGCTCGATAAAGGTGGCTCGCTGGGTAAAATCTCTGGCCTGACCATTTCTATCTTACTGCTGACGACTGCTGTCTCGGCATTGATCGGTATTTTTGTCACCCAAGCTTTTGGTTTAACAGCAGACGGCCTCGTTGAAGGCAGCCGTGAAACGGCGCGTATTGCTGTACTAGAAAGCCGCGCCGCTACTGTGAGTGATTTAACTATTCCTCAAATGCTATTAAGCTTTATTCCGACCAATCCTTTTGCCGACTTAACCGGTGCTCGCTCAACCTCGATCATCGCTGTGGTTATTTTTGGCGTACTAACGGGTATTGCGGCGCGTAAAGTAATGTCAGAGAAAGCCGAGCTAGAAACGCCAATCCGCACCTTTGTCGAAGCGATACAGTCGATTGTGATGCGCCTCGTGAAAATGGTGATGGCACTAACCCCTTACGGTATTGCGGCGTTGATGGCGAAAGTTGTCGCTACATCAAGTGCGGGCGATATTCTGAGTTTGCTCGGTTTTATTGTCGCCTCTTATGTCGCCATTGCATTGATGTTTGTGGTGCACGGTATCTTGGTTTCTTTTGTAGGCGTTAGCCCTAAAGAGTATTTTCAGAAAATTTGGCCAGTGTTGACCTTCGCGTTTACCTCACGTAGCTCAGCGGCAACCATTCCTCTGAATGTAGAAGCGCAAATCACTAAGCTGAACGTACCACCAGCCATTGCCAACCTATCGGCTTCATTCGGTGCCACTATTGGTCAAAACGGCTGCGCTGGTATTTACCCAGCCATGCTCGCTGTGATGGTTGCTCCTACCGTCGGTATTAATCCAATGGACGTGCACTTTATTTTGTCGCTAGTGGCTATTATCGCAATCAGCTCATTTGGTATTGCCGGCGTCGGTGGCGGTGCCACTTTTGCAGCCTTAATCGTACTACCAGCGATGGGCCTACCAGTGACGATTGCAGCACTGCTTATCTCCATTGAACCGTTGATTGATATGGCCCGCACCGCGTTGAACGTTTCAGGCTCAATGACGGCAGGTACCATTACCAGCCGCTTACTGAACGGTAAACAGGTACAAGTTCAAGAACAGCAAGCCTAGAAAGTATCGAACGTTCTCGTTTTTCTCCAAGCCGGTGCCAATGCGCCGGCTTTTTCATTTCAAATCCTCATCAGAGCATGCTTCGCACATTGCTATGTCACACAGGCAATGGTCTAATAAACCTTAAATTTCAGCGACTGGATACTATCGAATGCGACAAGAGCACCCGCCTACTTTCTTTTTCCTCGACTATGAGACGTGGGGAGTCAACCCTGCGAAAGATCGTCCGAGCCAATTTGCGGGCGTTCGCACCGATATGGATTTTAATATTATTGGCGAACCACTGGTCATCTATTGCCAACCACCAGCGGACTATTTGCCTTCTCCAGAAGCGGCGCTTATTACGGGTATCACACCACAAAAAGCGGTGGCCCAAGGCTTGCCAGAGCCTGAATTTATCGCCAAAATTCATCAACAACTCGCCACACCCAACACCACCAGCCTTGGTTACAACAGTATTCGTTTTGATGATGAAGTAACGCGTTACACTTGCTATCGTAATTTCATTGATCCGTATGCTTGGAGCTGGCAAAACGGCAATTCACGCTGGGATTTACTTGATGTGATGCGCGCCTGCCATGCGCTACGCCCAGAAGGCATCAACTGGCCCGAAAATGACGAAGGCTTTACCAGTTTTAAGTTGGAGCATCTCTCGGTTGCCAATGGCATCGAACACGCAAATGCCCACGATGCTATGGCCGATGTTATCGCCACCATTGAGCTGGCCAAAAAAGTAAAAGCCGCCCAACCCAAGTTGTTTGATTACTTTTTTAACATGCGCCATAAACGCAAACTCAATGATCTGATTGATATCGTCAACATGACACCTTTAATGCACGTATCGGGTATGTTAGGCCGAGAATGCCAATACACCAGTTGGATCGTGCCGATTGCTTGGCATCCCACCAATCAAAATTCGGTTATTGTGGTGGACCTTGCCAAAAACCCTCAACCCCTGATCGATTTAAGCAGCGAAGAACTGCATCAACGTCTATATACCAAACGCGAAGAGTTGGCAGAAGATGAATTGCCAGTGCCCATCAAATTAGTGCATCTCAATAAATGCCCTATCCTTGCGCCGGCCAAAACATTAACGGCCGAAAATGCAGACCATATCGGGGTCGATAGAAACCTGTGCCTTGAACACTTAGCGCTCATCAAGCAGTACCCAGAGATTAGAGAAAAGCTGATTGGCCTCTACACAATTGAGCGAGAATATAAGCACAGTGACGATGTCGATACTCAACTCTACGACGGTTTCTTCTCTCCGGCCGACAAAGCGGCGATGGAGATCATTCGCCAAGCTGACCCTGTCAACCTCGCCGCATTAGACATTAGTTTTAGCGATAAGCGCATCGAACCCTTGCTGTTTCGCTACCGCGCTCGCCATTACCCATTGACATTAAGTGACGAAGAGCAAAGACGTTGGGCAACCCACTGTCGTGATTATTTCGAAAGCCACCTTGAAGAGTACATGCTCAATTTAGAGAACTTAGTTCACACCCACAGCAGTGACGAAAAGAAAATGGCTATTTTAAAATCCGTTTACCGTTATGTCGAAGACATCGCGAGTTAATGTACGAGGTTTTCGCGCTGTCAGGTTTCAAACCAACACGCTGCGATTCCATTTCCGAAAATAGTTTAGGCACAACAAGGCACCGACTTTTATTGTGAATACCATTGCAAAATATTTGGTCTCTATGGGGCTGATTTTCCTTTGCCTGATGGCAGGTATCAATCTTCAACATTGGCTTGGCATCACCATTCCGGGCAGTATTATCGGAATGCTAATTCTGTTTAGTTTATTGGCAAGTGGGCTCGTGCCTGTCGAATGGGTAAAACCCAGTGCCAGTCTTTTTATCCGTTATATGGTCATTTTATTTGTCCCTATCAGTGTCGGATTAATCGAGCATTTTGATTTATTGATGAGTAACGCCATACCGATTCTTGCTAGCGCGGTGGGCGGTACGCTGATCGTATTAGTTTGTCTGGGTTTAGGGCTGGATCGTTTTTTGAAAAAGGGGAATAAGTGATGTGGTTATTGCTCACGATTGCGGTCTTTTTCCTGACACGTTGGATCAGTAAAAAATGCAAAACGGCCATAATGAATCCGTTACTGCTCAGCCTTGTGATCATCATTCCTATCTTGCTATTTTTTAACATCCCTTATGCCAGTTACTATGCTGATAACCAATGGCTTAGCTTTCTGTTGCAACCGGCCGTGGTGGCGCTGGCTTATCCTCTCTATGAACAACTGCCTCAGATCCGCTCAAATTGGCGCATCATTGCCCTCGCCTGCGGGGTGGGCAGTGCTATGTCAATGCTCACAGCCAGCTTAATTGCTGTTTATCTTCAAACGGATATACATTTAATCGCCAGCCTACTGGGTAAATCAGTCACCACACCGATTGCGATGGAAGTTTCCAGTAACCTCGGTGGGGAGCCAGCCATTGCCGCCGTTTTAGTGGTCATTGTAGGGCTGTTTGGCGCGATTCTCGCCTACCCTATCTACAACCTTCTCAACATTACGCATCCCATTGCTAAAGGCTTAACCATGGGCACCGTATCTCATGCGCTGGGCACAGCAACCTGCGCTGAAAAAGATCCACGTGACGCAGCCTTTAGTTCACTTGCATTAGTCGTGTGCGGCGTAATCACATCGATACTTGCTCCAAGTTTTTTTGCTTTTTCAATGTGGTTGTCCACGCTATAGAGTGCCAACAGAAATCAAAGATACGTCTACTCATGGATTTTGATTGTAGACGTGTCTCACTCTAAGGCTGACTGTAATCGATTTCATGTGTGACCTCACTCTAAATGTGAAAACCAAAATCATGTTACATTGAATTACGTGACTTAAATCTCAGTAAAATTTCATTCTTCGCCTAGAATATTCCTCAATACATAGATAAGGACTCATTATGAAAAGCCGTATTGAACAGGCGCTAGCTGATACGCCAAAACCCGTTGCAGAATTTTTGTCGCCCATTCTGCTGTGCGATGATTTTGACGCAACCCTATCACCAGAACAGTTCAACCAACTGCTTTCTCTTTCTGGGTTAGACGATGCGGAATTGCGCGTTGCACTGCTGCCTTTTGCGGCCGCCTATGCTTATGTACCACTTTCAAACTTTTACGTGGGAGCCATCGTCAGAGGTTTATCGGGCCGTTTGTACTTTGGCGCGAATATGGAGTTTTCCGGTGCGCAATTGGGCCAAACCGTACACGCCGAGCAATGTGCCATCAGCCATGCGTGGATGAAAGGTGAACAAGGCGTTGCTGACATTACCATCAACTTCAGCCCTTGTGGGCACTGCCGTCAGTTTATGAATGAGCTTACGACCGCAGACTCGCTTGCCATTCAGCTACCACAGCGTGATGAGAAGTCACTGCAAGAGTACCTACCTGAATCATTTGGTCCTGCCGATTTAGGTGTTGATTCTGGTCTAATGGCAGACGCTAACCACGGCAAAACAACTAGCGAAGATGACCCACTCATTGGCTTAGCTCTTAATGGCCTAAACCGCAGTTACGCACCCTATACCAACAATCTCAGTGGTGTTGCCCTGCAAGTTGAGAATGGTAAAACCTACGTCGGTGCGTATGCTGAAAATGCCGCATTCAACCCAAGCTTACCACCATTGCAAGTTGCTCTTGTTCAGTTAATGATGGATGGCCAACGCTTTGATAATATTGTCGCAGCCGCATTAGTTGAGATGTCTGATGGCAGTATTAGCCATTTAGCCGATACTCAAGCCACCTTGGAAGTAATTAACCCAGACATTCCTCTTTCCTATCTTGTGGTTTAGGCGCTCTAGTGAAAAATCCCCAACGCATGGGGATTTTTTCCTTTTGATGGTGCAGGTTTTACCGCATATCCTTTCCGCCCAACAAATTATCGAACACCTCTTGTTTACTCATCGGCTTGTAAAAATAGAAGCCTTGGATCTCATCAATATTCCAGACTTTGAGCTTGCGCAGTTGCGAAGCAGTTTCAACCCCTTCAGCCACGGTAGTTAAGCCTAGCTCTTGCGACATATTGATAATACTGCGCACCAAGGTTTTGGCTTTGTCATTGGATTCCAATGTGGAAATATAAGACTGGTCTAACTTCACTATATCTAATGGAAAATCACACAATGTACTAAACGAGGAATACCCCGTACCAAAATCATCAAGCGCCAACTGTATACCGAGTTTTTTTATCGCATCCATGCGTTTGATCGTCTCTTCTTCAGCCCCCAACAACATACTTTCCGTCAATTCGAGCACTAATTGTCCCGGTTCAATTTGATATTTTTCAATCAATCCTGATAAGTACCCGACCAATTTTTTACTGTAGAAATGCGGGCTAGAAAGATTGACGTGAATACTTAGCCGTTTACCCAACGAAAATTGCGACTGCGTTTGCAATTCGTTAATAAATTGGCAAGCTTGGCCTAGTATCTGCTCTCCCAATTCAATGATCACTTTACGTTGCTCAACCAAAGGGATAAATACGGCTGGCGAAACCATACCAAGTTGAGGGTGTTCCCAGCGAGCAAGAGCTTCAAAGCCAATGATTTCGGCACTGTCTGCACGAACAATCGGCTGATAGTAAGCAATAATATGGCCATCTTTCACAGCTGAGATGAGATCTCGATTGATCGCTAACGACTTCTGGGCATGAACAAACAATTCTTGTGTCACTGAAACAACCAAGCTGGCTCCAGCTTTCTCTGTTTGTTGAATGGCATAAAAACCACTTTGAACCAAAGTTTCAAAAGAATCGATAGCCAATTGTGAATCAATCACAGCACCTTCCACTCTCAAATCGAGTTCCAAGCCGCCAATGTCAGTCTTCCTCTTGTAACTATCGATAAGCTTAGTGCCTCTGTGAATCAAAAAAGAGGTTCCACCGTTACCCAACTCACACACCATAAATTCATATTCACTAATTCGTCCCATTATGGACGTGTTGAAACGGTTTCTAAGCGTAGCCGAAAAATGTTTAACGGCCATATCGTAAGCACTGTGTCCGTACACTTCTGAAATTTCTTTTAGTCTTTTAACCCGTAGGTAGAGCATGGAAAACCCACCACATTCGGTCGGATTGTCAATCAAAGGCTGGACTTGGCTCATCATCGTTGGACGATTAAGTAAACCTGACACTGGGTCACAATGGGTAAGGTCGTAAATAAGCTGCTCTTGCTGCTTTTGCTCGCTGATATCAGTAATCGATAGCATGATAGAGCGATGCCCACGTTGTTCTATCAATGTAGCTTCGATAAGACACTCTAAACGCTGCTGACCCTTTGTAACAACATGTCCCTCAAATTCACGCATCCCTTGTTCTATATTTTGGTAGAGTAATTCACTGCTGCACACTACATCATTTTGTATAATACAAAACTCATCTAAAACCTTTCCAACCAACTCATCTCTAGAATAAGAAAGCATATCCAACAAGGCTTGATTCACATCGACAATGAAGCGATCAACCACCAGCAACATTCCGAGATTTTGGCTTTGATAAAGTGCATCAAATTTCTGTAACGTCTCTTTAAGCCTATCTTCCGCCAAAGAGGATGAGGCAGCAAGTGAACGGACAAGTTCGGTAATTCGTTCAAACTCATCTTGCTTATCATTCGATTGTGAAGAGAATGCACTCTCTTCAATCAGCTGATTGATCCCTCGCTCAAAATTCTCAAACCGTTTGGCTACCTTGCTGCGAAACAGAGCAAAAGTAGCCACGGCAACAAAGGCGGCCGCAATAATGATCGTCAAAATCAAATAATAAAAAGTTTCGTTCCCTTTTTGATAGTAAAGCCGCTGAGCACAGGTTTTTAGATAACCAATAGGTTGCCCTGTCATATCACTAAGTAAGGTGTAATGCGTGATATTATTTTGATCTCTTTCAATACCCTCTTGATTATGACTAACAGGTAAAATCACAGGAACATCGGTAACTACAATGTCATGTTTAGCGGTTAGTAGGTTCTGATACTGAGAAGGGAAACGACGGGTTAAGTGCTGTCCCCATAGCATCCAACCCACAACATCAGCCGTACCTTCACTGTTACGCACCGGAGTTAGGCTCACCACCCATACACTATTTTCCACACGGATGAGGCCAGAGCGGCTGGTTTTATCCTCATCAAGTGTATGATGCATCTGAATTAAATGGTCGCTCACACCTTGTGAGCGTATCAACTGTTCCACTAACGAACAGTTTGTGCCAAACTCAATATCCCGACATAAGTATTCAACCAATTGCGAAGATTCGGTGATGAAAGCCAAGACGTCTAAACCTAAAGTATCGAGGGAATCAGGATACAAGTTGCGCTCAGCAAATTGAGTGTCGCCATTCAACAGCAACTGATAAGTTTCATCCCAATAAGCCCAATCATAAGAACGCTTTTCTTGCTGTACTAAAAGATCTTGAATGACCGACTGAGCTTGATTGCTATCTCGATGAATCTCAATTGATTCAAGTTCATTCAAACTATATAAAAAAAAGTGGCGAGTAATAAATAAGCTGCTAAGAATGATCCCAACCAACCCGACAGAAAACAACAGAGCAGTTTTCGTGTGTAGAGTAATAAAACGCAAACGTAAGAAAGTTTTCATAGCCATAGGTGTCTTTTTCTTAGTCAATCTCACATAAACTTTAGACTGAAATTACTTCATATTCTTAACGCAGTTTCTCGAATGCTGTTTACTGCACATTAATTGCTATTTCAGCCTTAATTTTGTACAGATATGAGTTCGTTTACTGCGTATTACACAAACCACTCTATCGGCAGCACGAACAGGAAATCACTCATCTCTCATCACAAAGGCAAACGTTTGCTTTTATTCTTAATTTTAGTATGATTTTGGCTGTTTTCGCTATTACCTATTGCTTGAATGTAAGGATTCACTATGTTTGGTACTGCTACACGTGAAAATGCCACCCGCGTTTTACTGCTTGGTTCCGGAGAATTGGGCAAAGAGGTGGCAATTGAATGCCAACGCCTTGGTTTAGAAGTGATTGCCTGTGATCGCTACGCCAACGCTCCAGCAATGCAGGTGGCGCATCGTAGCCACGTATTGGATATGCTCGATGGCGATGCGCTACAAGCCATTATCGAACTCGAAAAACCAGACTACGTGGTGCCAGAAATTGAAGCAATTGCCACGCATAAGCTGGTTGAACTGGAAGCGCAAGGCTTAAACGTTGTCCCCACTGCAACGGCCACTCAATTGACGATGAACCGTGAAGGCATTCGCCGTTTAGCCGCAGAAACTCTTGCCTTACCTACCTCTCCTTATCAGTTTGCTGATGACTATAATGATTTTGTACTGGCGATTGAGCATGTCGGTATGCCTTGCGTAGTTAAGCCTGTGATGAGTTCATCAGGTAAAGGCCAAAGTGTGATTAAGACGCAAGAGGATATTAGCCGCGCTTGGGCATACGCTCAAGAAGGTGGCCGCAGTGGAGCTGGGAGAGTGATCGTCGAAGGCTTTATCGATTTCGACTACGAAATTACTCTCTTGACGATTCGAGCAGTGGATGGTGTCCATTTCTGCGCTCCCATTGGCCATCGACAAGAGGAAGGGGATTATCGCGAATCATGGCAACCACAAGTGATGTCGGCTAACGCAATTAAAGCCGCTGAATATGTAGCAGAACAAGTGGTTAATGCACTCGGTGGTTACGGCTTATTTGGGGTTGAACTGTTTGTAAAAGGCGATAATGTTATCTTCAATGAAGTATCCCCTCGCCCACATGATACGGGAATGGTCACCCTTATTTCGCAAGAGCTGTCTGAATTTTCGCTACACGTGCGCGCGTTCACGGGTATGCCAATCAACAGTATTACCCAATATGGGCCATCGGCATCTGCGGTTATTTTAGGTCAAGGCACCTCCACTAACCTTAGATTTGATGGAATAAATGAAGCACTGTCTATCCCACACACTCAACTTCGTCTGTTTGGTAAACCAGACATTGATGGACGCCGTCGGCTTGGGGTTGCTCTGGCGAAAGATAAAGAACTCAAACAGGCTTTGCACAACGCAATTCAATGTGCCAAAAGCGTGCAAGTGATTCTGTAAAAACGCAAAGCGAGCCACTAGGCTCGCTTTCATTTTCTTCACCAACAATACTCGCTGCAGAGCTTTACTCTTTAATCAGTTCACTGACCGTGCCAACCACACTGTCCGCGGCTTTTCTCATTTCATCAATCAGCTTTTGCGTCTCTTCTAGTTTGCTGTTACATGCCGTGACTTGGCCTTGAATTGCCCCCATCATCGATGTCGAGCTGTTGGTCAGTTCGCTATTGAGCTTAACAATATTACCAATTTCATCGGTCGCTTTGGTGGTATTGGAGGCCAATGAGCGCACCTCATCAGCAACCACCGCAAAACCCCGGCCATACTCCCCAGCACGCGCAGCCTCGATAGCGGCGTTGAGCGCCAGCAAATTAGTCTGTTCTGCTATGCCTGTAATGGTGGTTACAATTTTGGTGATTTGCTGCGACTGATTGGCCAGTTGCGTCATCGATGTATTCGCCTTAGTGATCGCGTTATCAATCTCTTTAGCAATGGAGGCGGCTTCGGCTAGCGTTCCCGTCCCAAGTTGAGCAATATGTACCGTTTCTTGTGAGGTGTGATGCGCCACTTCTGCTGCATCTTTAATCGCCCGAGCTTGTTGTACTCGTTGCGTGACATCGGTTGCAAACTTAGTCACACCAATCACTTTATGCTTTTCGTTAAAGATGGGGTTATAAGTCGCTTCTAACCAAATTTCATCACCATGTTTTGTAAAACGTTTAAATAATCCCGTTTTAAAATGACCACTGGCGAGCGACGCCCAAAAATTTGGGTTCTTTTTATAAAATTCATCATCACAAAATAATCGGTGGTGTTTACCAACGATTTCTTGCAATTTGTACCCAACACAGGACAGAAAGTTTGGATTCGCGTCTACAACCGTCCCATCGGGAGTGAAAGAAATCACAGCCATTGACTTATCGACAGCTTCAAATACGGCCACTTGTCTATCCAATTTCTCTTTTGCAGCAGTTACATCACTGGCAATCTTCACCACCTTAACCACTTTTCCTTGCTCATCTTTTACTGGGATGTACGTAGCTTCAATCCACACTTTATTATGGCTTTTAGTTAAACGGCAAAACGTACCCGCATGAGTTTTACCTTGCGCTAAATTTTGCCAAAGTTGACTATATTGAGGCGCATTAACAAATTCACTTTCACAGAACATTCGATGATGCTGGCCCACCACTTCCGATAATGAATAACCCAACACTTGTAAGAATGAGGAGCTGGCAGTCAGAATATGTCCTTGTGGATCAAACTCAATATAAGCCATCGTGCGTTTTATTGAATCAACCACCAGTTCATCACTGCTCTTTTTAGACTGTTGATTGCTGTTTGGCTTCCTACTAAACAAACCCATAGTTTTTCCTTAGTATTAGAGCGGCTGATATAGACGTAATGGCTTGCTCTCATCAAACGCCTAAAACCTACCTATTTATTGTTGTATAAGATGTATAAATAAACGATTTAAGCATAGTCTGTTACTTCTCAATTAACCACACGACTTCAGCAAAACGGCTTAATCCTCGTTGACTGATCTTAGGGTGATTTTCATCAGCATCGTCACGAAACAGACACGTCACTTTGCAGTCAGTGAATAACGACTCAACTTCATTTTTGGCGACACAGAATGGAGGGCCCATCATTTCACTTTGAACGTAATCCAGCGTCACAAGCAGCACCCTTCCGCCCTCTTTTAACAGTGAAAGCAAGCGAGTAACGTACTCCTTTCGCATTTCAGGGGGCAACGCAACTAACGCCGCTCGGTCGTAGATAAGCTCAACCGCTTTTAGCGGCGCACTAAAGACATCTCCGGTATAAATCATCAGTTCATCAAACTGATACAGCTCATGCGCTCCATTTAAGCGAGTGACCGTTGGCGTATAAAAATGCTCGGCAAAAAAGGAACGAACGGCAATTTCACTCAGCTCTACACCCTGAACCTGTTCATGCTGGGAAGCGAGCCATATCAAATCTTCACTTTTTCCGCACAATGGTACAAATACACTTTCATTTCGTTGAGGTGAGAGTTGAGGCCAATATTCGATCAACAATGGGTTCACATCTTCTAAGTGAAATCCTATTTGGTTGGATGCCCATTTCTTGTGCCAAAACTCGGGATCTTTCATTATCTTCGTACTCTACGATTAAAATCTACAGCCAGACAAAGTACATGCTACTGACTAATAAGTGAATCCCCAACGGGTTAAACAAACAGCACAAAGACAGATAAAGATGTTCATATTTGGTTCATCCTCATTAGATACACTTGGTAACACATCAAATTGAACAGATAGCCTGGCGAGGCGTCTGAAGATAAGACCTGTGATAAAGCGCAAAAT
The DNA here is from genome assembly GCF_029478525.1 of Vibrio sp. 1151_11. Classification (NCBI taxonomy): domain Bacteria; kingdom Pseudomonadati; phylum Pseudomonadota; class Gammaproteobacteria; order Vibrionales; family Vibrionaceae; genus Vibrio; species Vibrio sp. 1151_11. The sequence continues at coordinate 101,581 of NZ_SHMN01000003.1, forward strand.
TATGGATTAATTGTTCCACGAGCTATTGAGTTGACTTTGTTCATCCCAAGATCTCATAGCAAGCGACTCTGGTTATCACGTGTTTAGGTCTATTTTGGTTTCACCTTTTACCTAGACTAAGTTAAGGAGAATGAATGAGCCTATTTTTACGTACTACGGCACTGATGCTTTTAGTACTAAGCAGAGCCCCTGCCTTTGCAGCCGTTCCGTTCAATTCAGAAAGTGATGCCAAAGTTGGTGAATCGAAAAATCAACTCTCATCTAAACTGTTCAAGCATAGTTTAAGCGGTTTATATGGCATCCAGTCCACCAACAACCAGCCTTTGCAACCCTACAACGATTTTGAAATTCTCTACAGTAAAGCTCACCAAGCTCAACGTGAACTTGAAACATTGTGCAGAAGTACTGCTTTACTAACATCAACAGAGGCTCACTTTTCTGGCGTGAAATCACGTGACCGAGCATTAAGTAAAATAGAACATGAATTAGGTGGGCGAGCTGATAGGATCACAGATTTAGCCAGAACAACTCTTGTGGCAAATGATGTGCCAAGCTTAGTCGAGGCTTATGAAGTATTAAGCCGAGAAGCCAGCATCGTAAAAGTAAAGAACCGCTTTAAATCGCCTGCCGCATCAGGCTATCGTGATTTAAACTTACTGGTTCAACTTCCTAAAACCAATGTTATTGCAGAAGTACAATTACATCTTAAAGCCATTGCCGATGTGAAAAATGGCCCCGAACATCGTTTCTATGAACAGATCCAGAAGTTTGAACGTGTCGCCGCATTAGAGAAGCGAGCGTTACATGATATTGAAAAAGCGCAAATTAACCAGTTTCGTCGCCAATCTATCGAGCTCTACCAAAACGCCTGGCAGCCGTATATCACCACTCATATTCAAGCAGCCTAATACGTTCAGAACCCTTAACTCACCATAAACAGAAAAAAAAGACCACGCATAGCGTGGTCTATTGCTCGGTCTATTTTTCGACATTAATGTTCTCGACTCGGGCTTTTAATTTCTGCCCTGGGCGGAACGTTACGACACGTCGAGCGGAGATAGGAATATCCTCACCTGTTTTTGGGTTTCGACCCGGACGCTCGTTTTTGTCTCGTAGATCAAAATTACCAAAACCAGATAGTTTTACCTGTTCGCCACTTTCAAGCGCCTTGCGAATCTCTTCGAAAAACACTTCAACCGTTTCCTTGGCATCCCGTTTACTGTATCCAAGCTTTTCAAACAGGTTTTCAGCCAATTCGGCCTTTGTGAGCGCCATAAAACTTCCCTCAAAGCTATGTTAAACCTTGCTGCTTCTAAGCAGCGCCAAAGCATTTTCGCTTAGCCAATCAATAAGATATCGGCTTTACCTGAAAAGTGTATGCCAAGCTTCTGATTTTCGCCAACTTTTTTATTCGCAACAATATTAATAGTTTCATCAAAATAAGCGCATATACTGGCTGCATTTATACAATTAGACGTCGAAGATTGAGAAAAAACACTGACAATTTAGTTAGTTATATCATAACAGCCAATATTTTCAGAATTTCATACTATTTTGAATGGATATCGATTTCTGATAAAAAAATTTATAACCTGTTAAATCATAGACTTGTTTAACACTAACTTGTCACTAAATTGCATATAAAAAAGCAGGCCCAACTTGAACCTGCTCAAATATACTTAGGCTACTTTCTGAATTAGTCGCGCAGGGCTGCACCAAACTGTGCCGCTACTGAAGTCACAATCGATTCAACAGCGCTTGCAATATCGGCTTCTTCTAAAGTACGTTCAGTCGATTGAAGCATCAACGCAATCGCTAAACTCTTCTTGCCCTCTTCAACCCCTTTGCCTACATAAACGTCAAACAGCTTCGCCTCTTTTAGAAGCTCACCACCAGCGTTACGACATGCATCGACAATATCACCTGAAGCAATGGCGCCATCAACAACCAGTGCTATATCACGGCGGTTCGCTGGGAACTTAGACAGTGATGCAGCTTCTGGAATTACACGGGTGTTCACAGCTGACCATTCAAGTTCAAATACGATGGTGCGGCCATTCAAGCCAAACTTACGCTCAAGCTCTGGATGAACAGTGCCTATCACCCCAATAATCTCACCATCGACAACGATAGCGGCCGATTGCCCAGGGTGCAGCGCTGGGTGTGCAATAGAAGTAAAGCTGTAAGCTTTGCCGTTGGCGGTTAAATCAAGAATGGCTTCCAAGTCACCTTTTAGATCGAAGAAATCAACCGTTGCGGTGTCCATGTTCCAGTGCTCTTCACCACGAGTACCGGATATTACCCCCGCGAGCATAGGCTCTTGGCGCATACCGTTCTCTGCCGAAGCATCAGGAATAAAACGCAAACCATATTCAAACAAACGAACGCGTGGCTGCTGGCGTTTCTGGTTATGAACCACGGTATTTAATAGACCTTGGATCAAGCCCAAACGCATCGCCGACATATCAGCAGAAATAGGATTAGGTAGAATGAGTGGTTCAACATCTGGAACAATCAGTTTCTGCTGCTCTGGCTCAACGAAGCTGTAGGTGATCGCTTCATGGTAACCACGGTCAACTAACAAATGACGAACACGCTTAAGTGGCAAGTTTGCTTCTTGGTGGTCATTCATGCTCAATGCTGCAACGGGAGCTTGATTAGGAATATTGTTGTAACCGTAAATACGGCCAACTTCCTCAATCAAGTCTTGCTCAATCGCGATATCAAAACGCCACGTTGGCGCAGTAGCAACCCAACTTTCTGCGCAACTCTCAACACTCATACCTAAACGTTTTAGGATTTCAACCACATCAGCATCCGCAATGTGATGACCAAGCAAACTGTCCAGTTTAGTGCGACGAAGTGTGACTTGATTTGGTTTAGGTAAATCCGTTTCAGACTCAACACTAACCATAGGTGCAACTTCACCGCCACAAATATCAACCAGCAGCTGAGTCGCTCGTTCCATCGCACTGGCTTGCAACGCGTAGTCAACACCGCGCTCAAAACGCATGGATGAATCAGTATGTAGGCCATAGCTACGGGCACGACCGCGGATATGGTCTGGTGCAAAGAAAGCACACTCAAGCAGTACATCTTGGGTTTCTGAGCTAACGCCTGAACCTTCACCACCAAAAATGCCCGCAATGGCTAATGCTTTATTGTGATCGGCAACAACCAGCGTATCGACATTCAACTTAGCTTCTGTACCATCGAGTAGCGTAAGTTTTTCATCCTGCTCGGCCATACGAACAACAATACCGCCTTCGATCTTGGCAAGATCAAAGGCATGCATCGGTTGGCCTTGTTCAAGCAAGATATAGTTAGTGATATCAACCACTGGATCAATTGAACGTAGACCACAACGGCGTAACTTCTCTTGCATCCAAAGCGGTGTTTGGGCTTGAACATTAATGTTTTTAACCACGCGGCCAAGATAACGCGGACAAGCGGCCGGTGCTTTCACTTCAATAGAGACTTTATCTTCAATTGAAGCAGGAACAGCGATGACCGATGGCTCAGTGACATCAATGCGGTTCAATACACCTACTTCACGAGCAAGGCCACGAATACTAAAGCAATCTGCGCGGTTCGCGGTCAAATCAACATCAATAGTCACATCATCTAAGCTTAGGAATTCGCGGAAATCAGTACCAACGATGGCATCTTCTGCAAGCTCCATAATGCCAGCGGATTCAACATCAATCCCTAGCTCACTGAATGAACAAAGCATGCCGTGAGAAGGTTGACCACGTAATTTTGCTTTTTTGATCTTAAAATCGCCAGGAAGTACCGCACCGACAGTCGCTACCGCCACTTTTAAGCCTTGGCGGCAGTTTGCTGCACCACAAACGATATCAAGCAGTTCTTCTTCACCCACGTCAACTTTCGTTACACGCAGTTTGTCGGCATCTGGGTGTTGACCACATTCCACAACGTGACCCACTTTGACGCCAGTAAATTCACCGGCGACAGCAAGAACGTCATCGACTTCCAAGCCTGCCATTGTAATTTGATGTGTAAGTTCGTCAGTCGTAACCGCAGGGTTAACCCACTCACGAAGCCATGATTCGCTGAATTTCATTGTGTTTACCCTTGAATTACTTGAATTGTTTGAGGAAGCGCAGATCGTTCTCAAAGAACGCGCGTAGGTCGTTGACGCCATAACGAAGCATCGTTAAACGCTCAACACCCATACCAAATGCAAAGCCAGAATATTTTTCAGGGTCAATACCAACACTGCGCAAAACGTTCGGGTGAACCATGCCACAGCCTAGAACTTCAAGCCATTTACCATTTTTACCCTTCACATCCACTTCCGCAGAAGGTTCTGTAAATGGGAAATAAGAAGGACGGAAACGCACTTCAACTTCTTCTTCAAAGAAGTTACATAAGAAATCGTTCAAAATACCTTTAAGCTGAGCAAAATTGACGTGCTCATCAACCAACATACCTTCAACTTGGTGGAACATTGGTGTGTGTGTTTGGTCGTAGTCATTACGATATACGCGGCCCGGCGCAATAAAACGAAACGGTGGTTGGCCATTTTCCATGGTGCGAATTTGCACACCTGACGTGTGTGTACGCAACATTAAATCTGGATTAAAGAAGAAGGTATCGTGATCAGTACGTGCAGGGTGATCGGCAGCGATATTCAACGCATCAAAGTTGTGGAAGGCGTCTTCAATTTCAGGGCCAGATTCAACATGAAAACCAAGCTCACCAAAGAACTGCTCAATGCGTTCAACTGTGCGAGTCACTGGGTGTAAGCCACCATTTTCAATGCGGCGTCCAGGCAAAGTAACGTCAATCGTTTCAGCCGCTAGTTTGGCTTCTAACTCTGCTCGCTGCAAAGCATCTTTACGCGTAGCAATGGCGTGTTGCACTGTTTCTTTCGCAACGTTGATCTCTTGACCTGCAGCGCGACGTTCTTCGGGTGGCAATTTACCTAGGCTCTGTAGCTGAGTGGTTAACTCACCTTTTTTACCCAAGTACTGAACACGCACTTCATCAAGTGCGACTAGCGAATCGGCAGCATTAATCGCTGCGCTCGCATTAGCAATAATCTCTTCTAGATGTTGCATCGTTTCCTCATCTACCTGTAGGTAGTGTCCGTATAGGATGTTTTTGTATTTTTCAGATAGCTGCACATAGTATCGAAAGCCACCTCTAAAGCCAAATTGAAATGATACTGAGGCTTGCTCTTGAACAAAAAAACGGCATTATTTTTGCCGCTCTCTTGATATTACCTCCCTCCCCCCAAACAATAATAAAAACATGACTATTTTTAAGAAGAAACGATGAACATCACGATAACACCAATCGAACCACAAGATGATCCGGACATTTGTAAAATTATCCAATCTGTAGGTGCTGAATTTGGGGCCATCGGTGAGGGTTTTGGCCCATCTGATGCTGAAGTGGAAAACATGAGTCAACATTACACGCAAGAGAGCAGCAGCCTTTATCTGGTAGCCAAACGTGACGGCATCATTGTCGGTGGAGCAGGTATTGCAGCCTTTCATCATAGCCAACGGATCTGTGAGCTAAAAAAACTCTTCTTATTACCAGAAAGTCGCGGTTGCGGGCTGGGAAAAATGCTCAGTGAAGCATGCCTATCGTTTGCTCAAAATGCAGGTTATCAATCTTGCTATTTGGATACATTATCTAGTATGACATCCGCCATTCAGTTATATGAAAAGCTCGGATTTATACATTTGGATCGACCAATGGACGGCACTGAGCACAACGGCTGCGATGTGTGGATGCTTAAACAGCTGTAAATCATCGCATCTGCTTATACAAAAAATGCCTACCGAACGGTAGGCATCAAAAGCAGTTGAGATTTAATGCTTAAGTTTTAAAACTTAGAAGAAGTATTTTAGACGGATACGCATGCCTAGATCTTTGTTTTCTGTGTCGTCTACTTTCGAGTAGTAAGTACCTAGATAAACAGAGAAATCTTCCACATCCATCACATTAGCAAATTGGTAAGAAGCATAAGTGGTATTTACCTTCTCGCTAGTACCTTTATCAACATCACCATAGACATGACCTAGACCAAAGCCTTTAAACAGTAAGTTAGCACCGATGGTCGTATCTTCTTGTTTAGTTTTGTCGAAATCACGGAACGCATAGTTCACGTTGATAGAAAGATCGTTAGCAGAATAGTTAACTGTCGCGCCATAACCAAGGAAATCATTCGCAGCATCTTTATCATCTGCAGTCAGATTGGCTTCTAAACCAGCAGCAACACGAACTGAGTCAACGATTTGGTACGCAACAACTGGGCGTATGAACACAGCATTTTTATCCGCTGTAGTCGCATTCTTCTCAAATTTGGTAGAGAGTTCAAAGTAAAGATTATCCGCTGTCTTACTAAAACCGACTTGGCCGTTATCGCCACGACCACGAGCCGCATTCGCTCGATACGGTTCTGCTGTTGCGTATTCAAGCATAGTATCTTGACCAACAGGGAATAGATCAAATGCTTCATAACGACCTACTCTCAATTCCCAGTTATTTGCTTGACCAAATGCAATCCACGCATCATCAAGCTCAACATCACCCGTTGTTTTAAGTAAAGGCTGTGCTTGTGCTTTGATATAACGGTCACCACTCACACTGCGCTCACCAGCGATTTGAACCAAAAGACGACCGTCTTGATTTAGCTCTTGCTTATCAGTGGCATTTTTATCACGAAGGTTGATATCGAACTCAACATCACCGCCGATTGAGAAAACACCTTGTTCACCTTCAACACTGATACCTGCGTTTGCTTGTAGTGCCGCTGAAATTAGAATTGCGGCAAGAGAAAGTTTACCAGAGGTAGCAAAATTCATTTTTTATACTCCATCGACCTTATGGTCATCATTATCATTATGTTGGTGCTTGGCACCTTGAATCTCATCCTGAGATATATTCAATAAAATTAATGAGTTAGATTCAAATTCACCGGGGGAAGTAGCACGCTACTTTGGTAATCATGAACAGCTCAATCTCTTTATTGCTCAGCAACCACTGCTTATGTATTCCCTTAACGTTGCTGACGGGGATGGAGTTTACATTCACCAAATCAATGTAAAAATAGATCAATGTCACATTAGGAACCGTTCCCATGAATGGGTTATTGATAAGTTTATATAAATCACGCTTTTGCAAATAATTCACACCATAAATTAAATGTTGGCACGAAAATTATGTGAAGTAGGCCGAAATTTCACATCACAAAATAATAACAACTCAAGATAAAGGTTGCTTTATCAAATTATTAACATTCTAGAATTGGGGATGGAGAGTAAAAACGATGCGAGATTTGACCATAAATTGAAGCACTGCTGTTTGATGGTGATGGCTTTGCTTAAAATATTTCAATTTCACGTCCGAAACCGTCAACGAATATAGTGAACGTAGGGGGGATTTACCCAATTTCTGCTAGGGCTTTAATTTGGAGCGACACACGAGGTTCGCTTTCTTTTGAACTAAAAGCGTGACCTCAACCTTGGCAAGGTTGCTCTAAAACGATATCGTTGGTTGTAAACTGGCTGTGAGACAGAGATGAAAAAGCCCCAGCATTTCTGCTAGGGCTTTAATTTGGAGCGACACACGAGGTTCGAACTCGTGACCTCAACCTTGGCAAGGTTGCGCTCTACCAACTGAGCTAGTGTCGCATACTGCATAAGCAGTAAAAAGATGGTGCCCCGGGCCGGACTTGAACCGGCACGACTCGAAAGTCGAGGGATTTTAAATCCCTTGTGTCTACCAATTTCACCACCAGGGCACGCAATTCTGCATTGCGATGCTGTTTACAAAATTTAGTAACACCATCTTTAGATACTGAACGTTAAGTTCAACACCTCAAAATTTGGAGCGACACACGAGGTTCGAACTCGTGACCTCAACCTTGGCAAGGTTGCGCTCTACCAACTGAGCTAGTGTCGCAATGGAGGCGCGTCCCGGAGTCGAACCGAGGTCCACGGATTTGCAATCCGCTGCATAGCCCCTCTGCCAACGCGCCCCTGTAACATCAAGGGGTTGGGTTGTTTCTTCCGTTCCTCTCAAGTACGGGATGCATTCTACGCATTCGATTCGATGAGTCAATATTATTTTTTTAGTTTTTAAACCGTTTGGCTATTTTGCATTCAAAAAGGACAGATTTGGTTAATTTGATAGCAAAATTCACCACCTTTTACACGAGATAACTGTGCTTTAACTGAAGCAATAATGCATGTTGTGAAAGGGATTGTAGAAATTGGAGGAACAAAAAACGGGCCTAAGCCCGTTTCTTAATGATGTTCTGCATTGAGGAGGTCGTCTTTAGCTGCCGCCAAGTATTGAACCATTGACCAATAGGTCAAAATGGTTGCGATGTATAACGCTGCATAGCCGACCCACACCATCCAATCATCATGACGCCAAATCAGTACCCACAATGCAAACATTTGGGTGAGCGTCTTAACCTTCCCAACCCATGAAACGGCCACACTGGCTCTTTTACCAATTTCCGCCATCCATTCTCGCAACGCAGAAATGATGATTTCACGGGCAATCATTGTCACGGCTGGAATCGTTATCCAGAGACTGTGGTAATGGTCGGTGATCAAGATAAGAGCCGTCGCAACGAGCACTTTATCCGCTACTGGGTCAATAAAAGCACCAAAGCGAGAGGTTTGCCCAAGTTTTCGCGCAAGCATGCCATCTAACCAATCGGTAAAACCCGCTACCCAAAACACCATTGCCGCAGCAAAAGGGCCCCAGCCGTAAGGCAGATAGAAAACAACGACAAATACTGGGATAAGGAAAAGTCGTAATAAAGACAAAATATTAGGAATATTCAAACGCATATTTATAGGCTCTTATCGATTGCGCGGTTATGTTGCGTTATTTTTCTTATTGTTTCAATGCTTGATAAATGTTTTCAGCTAAAGAATGGCTAATACCGGGTACTTTGGCGATTTCTTCAACAGTGGCTCTTTTTAGCTCTTGCAGCCCTCCCATATATTTCAGCAGTGCTTGCCGGCGTTTAGGCCCAACCCCTTCTATGCCTTCCAATGTACTAGTACGCCGTGTTTTACCTCGTTTGGCTCTATGCCCAGCAATGGCGTGATTATGACTTTCATCGCGAATATGCTGAATCAAATGCAAAGCTGGCGCATCACTTGGCAGGTTAAATTCATCACCATCGGTTGTAATCAACGTTTCTAGCCCCGGTTTGCGGGTAACACCTTTGGCGATACCAATCATCACCGGTCTTTTCGGCCAATCCTGCCAATGGCTAGAGATGATCTGCAAAGCTCGATTCAATTGCCCTTTACCACCATCAATGAAAATGACATCGGGGATTTTTTCCACGTCAAGCTGCTTGGAATACCGCTTATCTAACACTTGTCCCATTGCAGCGTAATCATCCCCACCAGTAATTCCCGTGATGTTATAACGGCGGTATTCTGGTTTAACAGGCCCTTCTTGGTTAAATACCACGCATGAGGCGATCGTGCTCTCTCCCATGGTGTGCGAAATATCAAAACACTCCATACGCTCTATGCTATCCAACCCTAAAACAGCTTGAAGTGCTTTAAAGCGCTGGTTGATCGTCATTCTATGGTTAATTTTAGCCGTTATTGCGCTCAATGCATTGGTATTAGCCAATTTTAAATATTGAGCACGCACACCTGTTGGGCTGATGTGGAAAGAAACTTTACGTCCGACCAGGGTCTGTAAGGCTTCTTGCAGCGGCTTTGCATCCTCTAGCAGACCCGCATTTAAGATCACTCGACTTGGGATCGTACGCGCTTCATTGTGACTTAAATAATACTGTCCTAAAAAGCCATCAAACACCTCTTCTTGAGTCGTGTTAGCCGGAATTTTAGGAAAATGGCTACGACTACCCAATATTTTACCTTGGCGGATCATCAAAATATGGATGCAAGCGATGCCATTTTCTTGGGCAAATCCCAATACATCCATGTCATCCATCGTCTCTTCAGAAACAAACTGTTGTTCTTGGACTCTTCGAATGGCTTGGATCTGGTCTCTAAATTTAGCGGCATTTTCAAACTGCAGTGCTTGGCTGGCTTGTTCCATTTTTTGCACTAATGTTTCAAGTACTTGGTTATCTTTGCCTTGCAAAAACAATCGAACATAATTAACCAATTCAGCATACTCTTCATCCGCAATGATATGACTCACACAAGGTGCAGCGCAGCGGCCAATTTGATACATCAGGCAAGGACGAGTCCGGTTGCTATAGACGGTATCTTCACATTGTCTTACCGGAAATATTTTTTGGATGAGGTGTAACGACTCTCGAACCGCACCAGAATCAGGGTATGGACCAAAATACTCACCTTTGCGCTTTTTCGCGCCACGGTGCAACGACAAACGAGGGTGCTTATGCCCACTAATAAAAATATACGGGTAAGATTTATCGTCTCGCAGCAGCACATTGTATTTAGGCAAATATTGCTTGATGTAATTGTGTTCAAGGATCAACGCTTCCGTTTCTGTGTGAGTAACGGTGACATCAATTTTATTGATATGGCTGACTAACGCGCGCGTTTTCTCACTGTCGATTGTTTTTCGAAAGTAGCTCGAAAGGCGTTTTTTGAGGTCTTTGGCTTTGCCAACATAGATGATATCAGCCTCGGCGTTATACATTCGATAAACGCCGGGCTGATGGGTAACGGTTTTAAGAAAAGCGACCGAGTCGAACAAAGAAGTCACTAAAGCGTCTCTGTGTCTAACATTCCGTGTCGAATAGCTAAATGGGTCAGTTCAACATCACCGCTGATCGCTAACTTACTAAACAGTCGATAGCGATAGCTATTTACTGTTTTGGGGCTAAGACTAAGTTGCTCGGAAATATCCGTCACTTTTTGCCCTTTGGTAATCATCATCATAATCTGCAGCTCTCTTTCCGAGAGATCAGCAAATGGATTGTCAGAAGCTGGCGAGAATTGGCTTAATGCCATTTGCTGTGCGATTTCAGGCGAGATATAACGCTGCCCGCTATTCACAATGCGAATCGCGTTGACCATTTCATCTGGGCCTGCACCTTTGGTTAAATAACCCGCGGCTCCAGCTTGCATCACTTTGGTCGGAAATGGATTTTCCGTATGAACCGTTAACACGATGATTTTCACATCTGGATTAAAGCGCAGAATTTTTTTTGTCGCTTCCAAACCGCCGATACCAGGCATGTTCATATCCATTAAAATAACGTCGACATGATTACTGCGACACCATTTTACTGCTTCTTCACCGCTGTCAGCTTCCCCTACTACGTTCATTCCACGGACGTCTTCAATAATACGTCGTATCCCTGTGCGAACCAGCTCGTGATCATCTACAAGGAAAACACTTATCAAACTTGTATCTCCACACTCATCTATTGGCTCTGCACCCACTGAATCGTGGATAGCAGCATCGCGGCCCACATTAATTAGCTCACAATTGGAAATTAACTCACAATCGGGTAATTAACTTAACATTGGTTTTTACTCACACTGAATATGTGCTCAAACCCCAAATTTGGCAAGTACTTATTTGTTCGGCTAATCATCCAATGAGAATCCATTAACAAATCAAAAGCTTAATTATATTAGCAGAGATGCCGCACGACTTTTACATGATTTTTTGACAAATTTGAACCTAAACATAAAAATGCAACCAGCCTCATAAAAATACAAAACCAAAACAAATCATAAAGTTAAAATGCATACACCATACCAATTAACGGTTATTTGATCTCCATCGCCCGCTTACTCACCTCACTGAAATTCGTTATTTACCTCGTAGCTCTGATATGATGCCCTCCCCCAAGGTTACGACTATTTGGATTTATTACGCTTGGTTATTCAACACGGTTTTTTACTTACTCGCCATGCAAGAGACCTTCATGGCTCGACTCATATTGAGTTGTGGTTGAGTACGCCTCAAGGTCCAACCCAACTGATTATCCGTGGTGAAAAACCCGTTTTCTTCATACCACAGAAAGATGTACCACAAGCGCAAAAATTAGCGTTAGAGCGGCAGCTCTCTATCGAATTAAAAACATTGGATTTGGAAGATTTTGAACATACCCTCCTAGCGGGTTGTTATTGTCAAACGATTCAAACGCATGCTGAGTTTTCGGCACTACTAAAGCAACATCATATTCTGACGTTAGAAGATGATATTAAGCTTGCCGACCGCTTTCTTATGGAGCGTTTTCTTAAAGGCAGCATTGAATTCACTGGACGGCTTACCCAGACGTTTTCCCATTCAAAAATAGAACAGGCGAAATGTCGACCAGGCAATTATCTTCCTCATCTGAAAGTGGTTTCGCTGGATTTAGAGTGTTCTGAAAAAGGCATTCTCTACTCGATTGGTTTTGATAGCCCAATGGACAGCCGCGTTATCATGATTGGTGAGCCCGAACCTTGCGATACCCCAATTCAGTGGGTGAAAGACGAATACGCATTGCTCAACGCTCTCATCGATTGGTTCACTGAGTTCGACCCTGATGTAATAATTGGCTGGAGCGTGATTGATTTTGATTTTCGCTTACTCCACAAAAGAGCCGAGTGGCATAAGTTAAAACTTGCGATTGGTCGCGGTAAACAGCACAGTTTTTTTCGTAGTTCAAACCAGAGTCAGCAAGGGTTTATCACCATTCCCGGGCGAGTCGTGTTGGATGGAATTGATACATTAAAAACAGCCACTTACCAATTTCGTTCTTGGTCATTGGAATCAGTATCAAGGGAGCTCTTAGGCGAAGGAAAAGCGATTCACAACGCTCATGATCGAATGGATGAAATCAACCGTATGTTTAAAAAAGACAAACCTTCACTGGCAAAATACAACCTGCAAGATTGTGTGTTAGTGAATAAAATCTTTGAACATACCCATTTGCTGGATTTCGCCATTGAACGTTCCCGTCTCACGGGTGTGGAGCTAGATCGCGTCGGCGGTTCTGTCGCCGCCTTTACCAATCTCTATTTACCTCAATTGCATCGCGCGGGTTACATCGCGCCTAACTTACACTCCGAAAATTGGGTCGCAAGCCCCGGAGGCTATGTGATGGACTCCATCCCTAACCTCTACGACTCTGTGTTACTTCTTGATTTTAAAAGCTTATATCCCTCGATCATTCGTTCATTTTTAATTGACCCACTTGGCTTGATTAAAGGGCTAAAAATTCCGATTGGCAAAGAGAATAATCAAGCGGTAACGGGATTTCGTGGCGGTCAATTTCACCGCACCAAACATTTTCTTCCAGAGATGATCGAGAAATTGTGGGCTGCGCGTGATGTGGCGAAAAAGAACAATAACAAAGCCTTTTCACAAGCGATAAAAATCATCATGAACTCTTTCTACGGTGTACTTGGATCGTCAGGTTGTCGTTTTTTTGATACTCGTTTGGCGTCCAGCATTACCATGCGCGGACACGAGATCATGAAGCAAACTAAAAAGTTAATTGAGGCGCAAGGCTATCAAGTGATTTATGGTGATACCGACTCAACCTTTGTCTCTTTAGGTGGTCAATATTCACAGCAGCAAGCGGATCGCGTAGGAATACAACTGGTTGAACACATCAATCAATGGTGGACGACCCACTTGCGTGAAGAGTACCAATTGGAATCGATGCTGGAATTGGAATACGAAACCCACTACCGAAAGTTTCTGATGCCAACCATCCGAGGTTCAGAAACAGGGTCAAAAAAACGCTATGCGGGATTGATCGGTGAAGGCGAAAACGAGCGGCTAATTTTTAAAGGGCTTGAGAGTGCAAGAACGGACTGGACTCCGCTCGCACAACGCTTTCAGCACCAACTTTATTCGATGATTTTTAATGGTGAAGACCCTGCGGCGTTTATTCGTGAAATCGTTGAGCAAACTCAAACCGGTCAACTCGACCATGAGCTCGTGTACCAAAAACGGTTGCGTCGCAAGCTGCATGAATACCAAAAAAACGTACCACCACAAGTAAGAGCCGCACGACTTGCTGATACGATAAACCAGCAGTTAGGCCGACCATTGCAATATCAAAATCGAGGTCGTATCGAATACCTCATCACACTGAATGGCCCTGAGCCTAAAGAGTATTTAAAAAGTCCTATCGATTATCAGCACTATATCGATAAACAATTGCAGCCAGTCGCAGAAGCCATTTTGCCTTTTGTTGGCTTGAATTTCGAACAGCTCAGCCAGCCACAACTTGGGTTATTTTAAGAAGTACGACGATCTAGCCAGCGGTTAACCAATCCGAAACTCTGTTTTTTGATATTGCTTTGCAAGCCATTGCCCATAACTGTCTAGAATTCCAATCACTGAGCGTTTAGCGATCACTCGTCCAGAGAGCAAAATACCCAATCTCTCAATGTCGATTTTTTTCTCCGGGTGATAACGTAAAAACTGCTGCCCGCATTCGATAGGATCATCAAACCAATTTTTGTCACGATACATAATCAAAGAATAACTGGCGCGCAGTAATTTCTTGGCAATGGCTACTTGCGCCTTGCTCTGTTCGCTTTCAGAACTGGTTTTTGCAATTTTATCACGATAAAAAAAGACCCAATCTGCGATGTCCATATTCCAGTGTTTGGCTATTTCCCAACTGGGTTCGAAATCGCCAAAGCATTCCGCCAGATCATCACCCAAGATGCAAACGCAGCAATGGCGCAACATAAATCCCCACGTAAAAATGCTCTCTAAAGTGGCTACCTCGCTCACGAGTGCAGTTTTGATCGAGACTTCGGTGATATGTGGGAAACTTTTCTGAAATCGCCATTTTATCGTATTCAGCAGAGTTGCTCGTTGCTCGGAGAAATCACGGTGCGTGACCAACACTACATCCAAATTGGAGCGCCCATAACGCGCAGTTCTGCGCGCCACACTGCCATAAAGGTAAAGACTATGTAGATTGTCACCTAACCCGGCACGCAGAAACTTGATGAGATCATCGATAGCCGCTTGATATTCAGCCTGAAAGGGTTGTTTTGGGTCAATAACCGATAAATACATAGCAAAAAGCGTTAGTTAATTTAAGAAAAAGTACACGCGGTCATGTTCTACTATGCAAAGCAATCAATCAAGATATTCCTTTTCGAAAACGGCAAGGTATAATGCGCCGAAACTAAGTATGAAGGAAAAATTCCATGCCAAAGGCGAATGAATTAAAAAAAGGGTTTGCTATTATTTCTGGTGGCAAGACGCTATTGATCAAAGATATCGAAGTGACCACTCCTGGTGGCCGCGGTGGTTCTAAAATCTACAAACTACGTTGTACTGATTTGAACACTGGCGCTCGCGTTGATGAGCGTTTAAAAGCCGATGACTTTGTCGACACCGTTGACATGAACCGCCGTGCGGTTTCGTTTTCTTATGTTGATGGCGATGAGTACATCTTCATGGATAACGAAGATTACACTCAATTTACGTTTAAACAGGCGGATATCGAAGATGAGCTACTGTTCATCACTGAAGAAATCCAAGGTATGTATGTGGTTGTCGTTGACGGTGTTGCGGTAGCACTAGATGTCCCTTCATCTGTTGAGCTTGTGATTGAAGAGACTGATCCTTCCATCAAAGGTGCTTCAGCTTCTGCGCGTTCAAAACCAGCACGTTTAAGCACTGGCCTTGTTGTGCAGGTTCCTGAATATGTCGCAACTGGCGACCGTATTATTATCAACACCGCTGAACGCAAATACATGAGCCGAGCATAATAATGTCTGATTTGATTTCTTACGACGATGCCATTGATGCGGCTTACGACATCTTTCTTGAAATGGCACCCGATAATCTAGAACCTGTTGATGTCATCCTGTTTACAGCACAATTTGAAGACCGTGGCGCGGCTGAACTGGTTGACGTTGGTGATGATTGGGTTCAACACGTGGGTTTTGACGTCGATAAGGAAGCTTACGCGGAAGTATTGATCGGTCTTGTCAATGAAGAGGACGACGTACTAGACGATGTGTTTGCAAGAATGCTCGTCAGCCGCGACCCAGACCAAAAGTTCTGCCACATTCTGTGGAAGCGTGACTAACCTCATTACTGTTGCTGCGTTTTATAATGAAATCGTCGTGACACTGTCTTGAGGCAAACAGCAATAACGCCAATCGTGATTGATTGGCGTTATTATTTTTAAGCGTGATCTTTTTCCAGAGCTTTTTCTTCAACCAGTTGATAGTGAATTACATACAACTGTTCAATATTGGGATAAATGTCTTGAATCACCTCTTTCAGTGTCGTGAGTGACATATTTTCTTGCTCTGCATGGTAGTGGCTTAATTCGCTAAATAGGATCGGTTCAACCTTATTGATTAACAAGCGGCAGAACTTTCGTCCCTCTTCCAACGTACTCACCTCGACAATAGAGCCAACTTGGTAGTGCTTTTCGCTCTCATCACGAATGGTGATCACTTTCTTTTTCGCCAAAATATCCGCTTCAAAACGAGCGAAAAAAGTCATTTCTGTTGGAGCTGTCATCGCATTTTCTCTTTATTATTTAAACCACAAGTTACTATTTACAACACAGGTTACTATTGACAACACAAGTTACGACGCCATCTTACCGTGACACTGACCCTTTGTCGTCGATAGCTGCTTCACCAATTCACAGTTTTGGCCGATTATGATCGCAAAGCCTTATCTAAATATTGCATTTCCCAGCGACTTCGTTAATTATTTGTATATTCAAATAAAACTCATCATGCCCATGTCAAGCTCACCACTTTATAGACAAATAAAACAATTTATTTTAGATAACATTGAATCCGGACAATGGCCTGTCGGCCAACGCATAAGCACCGAGCTAGAACTGACTGAGCAATTTAATGTGAGTCGGATGACGGTGAATAAAGCGATACGGGATCTGGTGGCTGATGGAAAACTGCAACGCCGGCCAAGGCTAGGTACTTTTGTTTGCGCTGTAGAAGACAAAGCGGAATCACCGCTACTTGATATTCGTAATATTGCTGACGAGGTGGCTAGCCGAGGGAAGCAATATCGCAGTAAAGTCTTAAAACAACTTGCGTTAACAGCAGATGAAAGTGTCGCTATCAAACTCGGCGTCATGCTAGGATCTTCTGTTTTTTATAGTGAAATCATTCACTTTGCTAATGACACTCCGATACAACTGGAAGTGCGTTGGGTCAATAGCCGCTACGCGCCCCACTATCTTGAACAAAACTTCTCGTTCATGACGCCCAATCAATATCTTTCACAAAACTGCCCATTAAGTGCCATTGAGCACACTGTTGAAGCCATTATTGCCGAGCATCACATCAAACAATTGTTGCAGTTGGCCGTCAATGAACCCTGTTTACTACTTAATCGCCGTACCTGGAGTGGCGATAAGTTAGTCAGCTCTGCACTGCTTTATCACCCGGGCTCTAAATACAAATTAACCTCTAAAGTGATGCTCGACTAACGCTACACATTTCAACATTCGATCACACTTTTGCAACATTCATCTTGCACCGCGTGCGCTTTTGCCTTATTTATTTGTATATACATTTAAATCAGCAGCGTACTAAGCGATAACGGTGACAATAAAGATGGATCTAATACTGACCAACGCGCGTATCGTCAGCATGGAACAAGGAGAGCTTGGCTATCAACCTAGCTCTCCTAAAACTGTGGTGATAAAAGCGGGCAAAATTGACGCCAGCCTTGATAGCCACATTCCCATAGCTGCCACACCAGAACACAAAGTCATAGATTGCCAAGGCAAGCTTATCACTCCGGGGTTGATAGATTGCCATACTCACCTTATCTATGCCGGTAACCGCGCCAATGAGTTTGAAATGCGCTTGCAAGGTGTTCCCTACCCAGCGATCGCCAAGCAAGGCGGCGGTATTTTATCAACCGTCCACGCCACCCGCACAGCATCCATTGACCAATTGGTTGAGTTGGCACTACCAAGGTTAGAGGGGTTGCTGCGTTCCGGTGTCACATCCGTTGAGATCAAATCGGGCTACGGTTTAACGCTCCATGATGAGATAAAAATGCTCAAAGCGGCTAAGCACCTTGAGGATCATCGCCGCATTAAAGTCGTCACAACACTGCTCGCCGCTCACGCCATTCCACCAGAATATCAACACCGATCAGACGATTATGTTGAGCATATTTGTCAGGAAATCATCCCTCTGGTGGCCGAACAAAAACTCGCTTCGAGCGTCGATGTGTTTTGTGAATCGATTGGTTTTACGCTGGCACAAACAGAAAAAGTGTTCCAAGCCGCAATTGCGCATGGGCTGCAAGTGAAAGGTCATACCGAGCAATTATCAAACCTAGGGGGAAGCGCTTTAACCGCCCATTACCAAGGTTTGTCTGCCGATCATATCGAATATTTAGATGAGCAAGGTGTGTTTGCACTCGCCCGTTCCAATACCGTAGCAACCTTGCTGCCCGGTGCTTTTTATTTCTTACGTGAAACCCAACGCCCACCGATTGATTTACTGCGTCAGCATCATATTCCAATGGCCATCGCAAGTGATTTCAACCCCGGTACATCGCCGTTTGCTGACCTCACTCTTATTATGAATATGGCGTGCACACTGTTTGGCTTAACCCCTCAAGAAGCCTTACGAGGTGTGACTCAACATGCTGCGCAAGCGTTAGGTTTTGCTGATTCTCGCGGCAAAATTGCCACTGGCTACGATGCCGATCTCGCCATTTGGAATATTAGCCACCCAGCCGATTTAAGTTATCAAGTGGGCGTACCGCGTTTGCATGCACGCGTAGTTGACGGAGCATTGACCTATGAATAACCCTACCTTTAGCAACACTCAGCACAGCTTCGAGTGGCAAGGCCGTCACGATGCCGAAGATGGCGAGTTAGGTACACGCGTTCACCATCAAACTCAACGTTGCACCGTCAATACGCTACCCATTCAACAAAACCAAGATGAGAAAGCCATTGCCATTATCGGTTTTGAATGCGATGCAGGGGTGGCCCGCAATAAAGGGCGCATTGGCGCAAAACAGGCTCCCGATGCCATTCGTCAAGCGCTGGCCAACATGGCTTGGCATAAGCACTCTCGCTTTTTTGATCTGGGCAATATTCGCTGTATTGATGATGAACTTGAGCTGGCTCAGCAACAGTGCGCTGATGTGATTGCCCATACGCTTAAACAAACGCCCGTTATCGTACTGGGTGGCGGTCATGAAGTCGCTTGGGCCACGTTTCAAGGCGCAGCGCAATATCTGAGTCAACAAGCCATCAGCCAACCACGGATTGGGATCATCAATTTTGACGCACATTTCGATTTGCGTGCTTTTGAGTCAGAGATCGCTTCGGTGCGACCTAGCTCGGGCACTCCTTTCAATCAAATTCATCAATGGTGCAAGCAAAATCAATGGCCATTTCATTACGCTTGCTTAGGTGTGAGCCGAGCAAGTAATACGACTGCACTGTTTCAACGAGCCGATGAACTGGGCGTTTGGTATATGCAAGATAATCAGTTTTCAGCACTGAGCCCGATTGATCATCTGCGTGAACTGCAACACTTCATTGACCAGTGTGACTATCTCTATTTGACAATTGACTTAGATGTCTTTCCAGCTGCAACGGCGCCGGGAGTCAGCGCCCCAGCGGCACGTGGCGTAAGTTATGAAGCGCTTGCCCCTTATTTTGACAAAATTTTCTACCACAAAAATAAGCTGTTAATTGCCGACATTGCCGAATACAACCCACAATTTGACCAAGACAATCAAACTGCTCGTCTCGCGGCAAGGCTGTGTTGGGATATCGCCAATGCCATGACCGACGATTAATCGCTACACCTCACTAAACCCGATACTGGCACCATAACAACAATAGCGCCACATTGTGAAACACAAGGAGTCTCAACATGACGCAACCCCATACTCAAGAGCAACGTCTTGATACCACGCGCACCATTCGCGCCCCTCACGGTACAACACTTCGAGCCAAATCGTGGTTAACCGAAGCGCCACTGCGCATGCTCATGAACAACCTTGACCCAGACGTTGCAGAGCACCCACATGCACTTGTGGTGTATGGTGGCATTGGCCGCGCGGCCCGAAATTGGCCGTGCTTTGATAAAATTGTTGAAGTGCTTGAACGCCTTGAAGAGGATCAAACGCTCTTGGTTCAATCAGGCAAACCTGTCGGTGTTTTCCCGACGCACAAAAATGCACCACGTGTGCTAATTGCCAACTCAAACCTTGTACCACATTGGGCCAACTGGGAGCACTTTAATGAGCTCGATAAGCAAGGTTTGATGATGTACGGTCAAATGACGGCTGGCTCATGGATCTACATCGGCTCACAAGGCATTGTACAAGGTACTTACGAAACCTTCGTCGCCATCGCTAAACAGCATTTTGCTGGTAGCGCAAAAGGCCGCTGGGTGTTGACTGGCGGCTTAGGTGGCATGGGCGGCGCTCAGCCATTAGCGGCAACCATGGCTGGGTTTTCCATGATTGCGGTCGAGTGTGATGAATCGCGCATCGACTACCGCTTACGCACTGGTTATGTCGATAAAAAAGCCACCAGTTTAGATGAAGCCTTGGCGATGATCGATAGCTCGGAGACACCGATTTCTGTCGGTTTGTTAGGTAATGCCGCCGATATTTTTCCACAGCTAGTTGAGCGTAATATCACCCCCGATGTGGTGACAGACCAAACCTCGGCCCATGACCCACTCAATGGTTATTTACCCTTAAATTGGAGCATGGAACACGCCGCTCAAATGCGCACTCAAGATGAAAGCCAAGTGGTCAAGGCGGCCAAAGCATCGATGGCGGTCCAAGTTCAAGCGATGTTAACGCTGCAAAAACGCGGCGCTGCCACACTCGACTACGGCAACAATATCCGCCAAATGGCTCTCGAAGAAGGAGTGGCAAACGCTTTTGACTTCCCAGGATTCGTGCCAGCCTACATTCGCCCGCTATTTTGTGAGGGGATTGGACCTTTTCGCTGGGTCGCCCTGTCTGGCGATCCCGAAGACATTTATAAAACCGACCAAAAAGTGAAAGAGTTAATCCCTGATAACCCCCATCTACATAACTGGCTAGACATGGCGCGCGAACGCATTCAATTCCAAGGCCTACCAGCTCGCATCTGTTGGGTGGGTTTGAAAGATCGCGAACGTTTAGGCCAAGCCTTTAACGCGATGGTGAAAAGTGGCGAGTTAAAAGCGCCAGTCGTGATTGGTCGCGACCATTTAGATTCCGGCTCGGTAGCAAGCCCAAACCGTGAAACTGAAGGTATGCTAGATGGCTCAGACGCTGTTTCCGATTGGCCGCTGCTCAACGCACTGCTCAATACCGCCGGTGGCGCAACTTGGGTGTCACTCCACCACGGCGGTGGCGTAGGTATGGGCTTTTCTCAGCACTCTGGCATGGTGATCTGCTGCGATGGTTCAGATGACGCAGCACAACGTATTGCACGTGTTTTACATAACGACCCAGCCACAGGTGTCATGCGCCATGCTGATGCAGGTTATGACATTGCGAAACGCTGTGCTAAAGAACAAAAGCTCGACCTGCCAATGCTCAACCATGAACTCGCGCAACTGATAGTAAGGACAAAAAAAACATGTTAAATCTTGTTATTAAACCGGGCCAATTGAGCTTAAAAGCACTGCGTCAAGTAAGCCGAAAGCCGGTCACCGTATCACTCGACTCCAGCGCGATAGCGGGTATTGAAGCAAGCACACAAGTCGTTGAACAAGTGATTGCCGAAAATCGTACTGTTTATGGTATCAATACGGGGTTTGGCCTACTTGCCAATACTAAAATTGCCCCTGAAGATTTAGAAACCTTGCAGCGCAGCATCGTGCTTTCACACGCTGCGGGTATTGGTAAATTCATGGCGGATGAAACCGTTCGCTTGATGATGGTACTCAAAATCAATAGCCTTTCCCGTGGGTATTCCGGTATTCGGCTTGAGGTGATCAACGCCTTGATGACGTTAGTTAATCACCAAGTCTACCCCTGTGTTCCACAAAAGGGATCGGTTGGCGCATCGGGTGATTTAGCGCCTTTAGCACACATGAGTACGGTACTGCTCGGCGAAGGGCAAGCTCGCCACAACGGCGAAATTATCTCTGGGCTGGACGCGTTGAAAATCGCAGGGCTAACTCCTATTACTTTAGCGCCAAAAGAGGGGCTCGCGCTGCTCAATGGCACACAAGCTTCTACCGCATTTGCCCTAGAGGGGTTATTTGCCGCAGAAGACTTATTTGCCTCCGCCATTGTGTGTGGTTCGATGTCGGTCGAAGCGGCGCTGGGCAGTCGCCGCCCGTTTGATCCGCGCATTCATCGCGTTCGCGGCCATCGCGCGCAAATGGATGCCGCCAGCGCTTATCGCCATGTACTTGACAGCCGCAGCGAGATTGGTGAATCCCACACCGCATGTGAAAAAGTACAAGATCCGTATTCACTGCGTTGCCAACCACAAGTGATGGGCGCGTGCTTACAGCAAATTCGCAATTCGGCTGAAACGCTAGAAGTGGAAGCCAATGCCGTTTCCGACAACCCTCTGGTGTTTGCAGACGATGGCGACATCATCTCTGGCGGAAATTTCCATGCAGAGCCCGTCGCGATGGCTGCGGATAACTTGGCGCTAGCAATTGCCGAAATCGGCAGTTTGTCAGAACGACGCATGGCACTCTTGATTGACAGCGCGCTCAGCAAGCTTCCGCCATTTTTAGTGGACAACGGTGGCGTTAACTCTGGCTTTATGATTGCGCAAGTGACGGCGGCAGCGCTAGCCAGTGAAAATAAAACGCTCGCCCATCCGGCTTCGGTAGACAGCTTACCCACTTCAGCCAACCAAGAAGATCACGTGTCGATGGCAACGTTTGCTGGTCGTCGTCTGCGTGATATGAGCGAAAACACGCGTGGTATTTTAGCGGTCGAGTATCTTTCTGCCGCGCAGGGGCTCGATTTCAGAGCGCCCAATAAATCCTCCGCATTAGTCGAAGAAGCAAAACAAATCCTGCGTAAAAAAGTTTCGTTTTACGATAAGGATCGCTACTTCTCGCCAGATATTGAACAAGCTAATACCTTGCTAGAGCTGGCGGTACATAACTCGCTCATGCCGGAAAATCTTCTCTCTAGCTTATAATGTTACGCTATTGAGCCTCGCTCTCTGTGAGGCTCTTTTTACTGATTGGACCATTCATCGAGTGGAGTTGACTTATAATCGCGTCAGTTTTGGCTATACAGCGTACATTATGTCTCTTACATCTTATTTCTCTCATCAAGATCAAAAATTCCAGTTCACTCGCCAACAAGCGAGTCACTTTGCTAAAAAAGTGGCGGGAGATTTCAACCCAATCCACGACGAAGACAGCAAGCGTTTCTGTGTTCCGGGCGATTTGCTCTTTGCAGTATTGCTGCAAAAAGAAGGCATTAGCCAAAAGATGCGTTTTGATTTTTCAGGCATGGTCAGCGATGGCATTGCACTGCACATTGAAAATAAGTGTATGAAAGAGAGCGCTCTTGTCGATACTGCGGGCAAAGAGTATCTACACATGAGCCGTGAAGGCCAAGTAAGCCACAACACCGCATTTATCGAACACGTTGTGACGAACTATGTACAGTTTTCTGGTATGAACTTCCCGCACATCATGGTGCCATTGATGGAAGAAGCGCAGATGATGATTAACTGCCAGCGCCCATTAGTCATCTATGAAAGCATGGAAGTGGAATTTGAACGTTTAGACCTCACTTCACCTGAAGTTGAGTTTTCTGGTGCGACGTTTGATGTTGACGGTAAACGTGGCATTGTCACGCTTAACTTTGCCTTTAAAGAAAACGGTCAAATCGTAGGGAAAGGGGTAAAGCGCATGGTAGCCAGTGGCCTGAAACCTTATGACCAAGAAGCAGTCGATGACTTAGTTAATCGCTTCAATGAACGTAAAGAGATGTTTTTAGCTCAATTTTCAAAAGCAGCCTAACCGTATTCTTTTTACTATGATTTGAGCTCTTTTGCTCATTATCTAGAACCATATTTGTTGTCTAGAACCATGTTCGTTGCATAGATTGTCGCCCCGCTATTCTTGCGGGGCTTTTGATTTCGGATGCCTTACAACATTCAACTATATCCAGCGCCTGACACGCTGCTTGTAATCGACATACTCTTCGCCAAAACGCGCTTCCAGCACTCGCTCTTCTGGATAAATCTGAAAACGATTCATAAACCACACAAATAAAAATGCGACCACGAGGCTCAACCCATTGTGTTGCCAATAAGCCACGCCAAACAACAGGAAAAAGAGCCCCAGATACATCGGATTCCGCGAATAACGGTAGATACCGCTATCCACAATACACGATGTCGTTTCTGGTTTGGTTGGATTGACCGTAGTTTTCTTGCGACGAAATTCGTAAATCCCCAGTAAACCAACGATGCCAGATAAAACAAAGCAAATCGCAAAGACCGCTCGAGGCAGAGGTAAAGCGAGGCTTGCAAACTCAAAACTGTATGAGATACGATGCATCAACAGTAGCGCCACAATAAATATCGCCACTGGGGGTATTTTCAGTTCAAATTTTTCCATGCTGCTCCACCTGACTGTGCTTCGCTCCAAACCAATATCGACAGTATAGTAAAAAGCCCAGCAAGGTCTGGGCTTAGGGTTTACAACAATGCCAATAAAGCTTGTAACGGATGCTTTGGTTTTACCTGTTCAAATCGTTTCACTTGACTGCGGCAGGAATACCCTGTGATCAAGCAACGCTCTTTGGGCAGTTTTTCTAAACTTGGCTTCCAGCTTAAACCATAAATATCTTTCGACATCTCCAGCTTATCCTGTTCGTGGCCAAAGGTTCCTGCCATGCCACAACAACCAACTGGCACCGTTTTTAACTGGGAACCAAAATGGCTAAATATCGCGCCCCACTCTTTTTCTGCATTCGGTAGTTTGGTCTTTTCCGTGCAATGAGCAAACAGATACCAAGGCGCGTCACTGTGGTTTTGGTGATGGTTAAACTCCGACAAACGTGGCAACAGCCACTCATGAACGGTCAACACATCAAACTCACCACGCTTATCGCCAAGAATTTCGTTATACTCATCACGGTAGCAAAGCACTAACGCTGGATCGACACCGACCATTGGAATATTGAGATCCGCTACCTGCGACAAAAACGCAGCGGTGTTTTTCGCAGTGGCTGTGAATTGCTTTAAAAATCCTTTGATATGCTGCGCTTTACCATTGGGTTTGAATGGCAACAGTATCGGGTTTTTGCCTAATTTGATCAGCAATTGCACGAAATCTTCAACCACCTCAGCATCATAATAACTGGTGAATGGGTCTTGAACGATAATCACATGTTCAGCGCGATCTTGCTGTGACAGCCCAGCGAGGCGCTGCATATCGAATTTCACCACTTGGCCTGCGACACGCTTTGCCAACGTCGGTACCGAAAGCAAGGGCGCATCAACGTAACCAACGGTTGAAGCGGTGAGGCTTTGTACCCATTTCTGAGCCAATACCCCGTTCACCACTTGCGGAGCCTTTGCCATGACCGGCAAAAGCGTTTCAATATTCGCGACGAGATAATCCTTAGCCGGACGCTGATAACGTGAGTAGTAGATATTTAAAAAACGAGAGCGAAAACTCGGCACATCCACTTTGATTGGACATTGGCTGGCACACGCTTTACACGCCAAGCAGCCGTTCATCGCTTCATACACTTCATGTGAAAAATCGTACTCGCGCGATTTATTGAAAGAGTTACGCACGCGATCAATCATGGTTTTGATGGTTGGGTTTGACTCCAACACTTGTTTCTCTAGGTCGAGAATATCTACACCCTGCTCGGTAAGTTGGCGTAACCATTCACGCACCAAACCGGCACGGCCTTTCGGTGAGTGACGACGATCCGCCGTGACTTTCATCGACGGACACATCGGCGAACTGGTGTCATAGTTAAAGCATAAACCGTTACCATTACACTCCATCGCCTGTTTGAAACTGTCACGGACCTTCACATCGATTTGACGATCAAAATAGCCGCGTTTGGTGTCCGTGACTTTGACCAATTCAAAATTGGTCTCAAGTGGCGTACATATTTTGCCGGGGTTCATTTTATTGTGCGGGTCAAAGGCGGCTTTAACGCGTCGTAATTCAGTAAATAGCTCCTCACCAAAAAACGCGGGGCCATATTCGGAGCGATAACCTTTGCCATGTTCGCCCCACATTAAACCGCCATATTTTGCCACCAGCTTGACTACCTCATCAGACACTTCATGCATCAGAAGCTCTTGCTGTGGGTCACACAAATCCAAAGCAGGACGCACATGCAGCACGCCGGCATCCACGTGGCCAAACATGCCATAACTGAGCTGTTTGTCATCCAGCAAGGTACGGAATTCGCTAATAAAATCAGCCAAGTGTTGAGGAGGAACACAAGTATCTTCAGCAAAAGCAACGGGTTTAGCCTTCCCTTTGGCCGCCCCTAATAACCCCACCGCTTTTTTGCGCATGTTGTAAATCAGGTTAATGCTCGCCAAATCACTGCACACTTGATAGCCAATGATGCCCGCTTGTTCTTGCTCAAGCATCTGATCAAGACGCTGCGTCAATGAAGCGACCTGCGCGGCGACCTCTTGCTCGCTTTGGCCTGCGTATTCGACCATGTTGATGCCTTGCATCTCTTTGCCCGGAACATCCGCTAATAACTCGCTGACGCTATGCCAAACAATATCTTGCTTAGCTAAATTTAATACTTTGGAATCGACGGTTTCAACCGATAACGCATTGGCCGCTACCATTAAAGGGGCATTACGCAATGCCGAATCAAAGCTGTTGTACTTCACATTGACTAAGGTACGAGCTTGGGGGATAGGCGTCAGATTCAAGGTTGCTTCTGTGATGAAGACCAAAGAGCCTTCTGCGCCACAAAGTACCCGAGTGAGATTAAAGTGATCACCTTCTTCATCAAGCGCATTTTTAAGATCGTAGCCCGTCAGAAAGCGGTTAAGAGGTGGAAATTTCGCCACAATTTGTTCGCGCTTGTCACGGCATACCGCTTCGGTCACTTGCAAAGCATTCGCAGCAAAAGTACCACTTTCAGGCAAGCCTAATGAGAGATCCGATTCAAGTACCGAGCCATCGGCAAAAACGGCTTGCAGAGACAAGACATGATCCGACGTTTTGCCATATTTTAAAGAGCCCTGCCCTGACGCATCGGTATTGATCATGCCACCAAGTGTGGCTCGGTTACTGGTCGAAAGATCCGGTGAGAAAAAATAACCTAATGGTCTGACCGCATCATTTAATTGGTCTTTCACCACGCCAGCTTGTACTCTTACCCAACCTTCATCAGCATTAATTTCAAGCACTTGGTTCATGTGACGAGATAAATCAACCACAATACCTTTGGTTAACGACTGGCCATTGGTACCTGTGCCACCACCGCGCGGTGAAAAAGTGACTCTCTCAAACTCTGGTTTTGAGCTAATCTTACCAATAAGTGCTACGTCATGAGTTGATTTGGGATGCACAACGGCTTGAGGCAATTGCTGATAGACACTGTTATCAGTCGCAACAGCAAGTCGGCTAGAGTATTGTGATTCGATATCGCCGCTAAACCCCTCGTTTTCGAGTTGTTGTAAAAAGCTCAAAACGACGGGATCGACGTCCGTTTGGTGATGAAGTCTTGGTAACATTTGCTTCCTGCCCCTACTGCGCTGATCCAATCAGCTGTGGGTTAATGGTTATTTTGATATTAATCTTTGAATTTCGTCACTTTACAACATTTAAAAAGGTGATCAAATCAGAATCTCAATGCAAGAATGAATCTCTCTAAAAAGTCATCAGTACGACATTTTTCCTGTACACAACATTTTAGCTATATATAGTTAATTAACGCTTTATGCTTTATATATTGATATAGAGAGTTAAATACCGCTTTTAAACTGCAATGCACATTACGGATATCAGAATGAAAAAAAACAAGATTGTTACCACTGAAGATATTTTGCTTAAGCTTTGTCAATCAGTGTCAGGAGTGCTCAGTTCTGCAACGGCGACCAACATTGCTTACTCAGCGATGGTACAAAAAATCAACAAAACGTCACTAAAGCCAGATTTCGGCTGTTTCGTTTTGTTTGATGGTGGCTTCTCTGGGCTCGTTGTTATCAACTTTACGGCCAAGGCTGCGCTGGAAATTTACACCAGTTATATGCGCAACATGGGAATGCCAGAAGAAGAGCTGGCCGTGCTGCACACTTCTGACGAGGTGGGCGATGTACTGGGCGAATTGATGAATCAACTCGTAGGCGACTTCACAAATAAAATCCGCAAAGAACTGCAAACCAACATTACCCAAAACCAACCGAAGATGCTGTCACTCAACAAACAGGTAATTTTGTCGGTGGATACTAATTTAGATCGTCCACAAGCACGCCGAGTTACCTTCTCGACAGAAAGTAATAATATTTTCTATCTTGAACTGGCAATGGATAAAACCGAATTCATCCAACTTGAAGAGTTTGAAGTTCAAGAAGATGAAAGCCCTGATTCAATTTTAGAAGCGACTCAGCAAAAACTGTCTGCCAAAGCAAAAAACGACAAGCAAAACAACAGTGATGATGATTTGACTACAGACCTATTGGATGAACTTGGTATTTAAACCACCAACCTCCTCTCGACTCGCTGCCTGATTTTGGGCAGCGATTCTCCACTTCGCTTTCACTTCCAGCATAAAACCGCTAAAATGTCGGACTTTTCTGAAGTTGTAGAATTGTATTTGCGAATTAATGGATAAACAGAAAGCTCTAAAGAAGATCGCTAAATGTCTTGAACTTGGTAATTCCGCGAATGTGAATGAAGCGGCCAATGCCATCAAGATGGCGCATAGCCTGATGCTGAAGTATGGGCTTGATAAAGATGACATCGAATTTATCAAGATGGGCAAAACCCAATCAACCCATTTACTACCCGCATCGATCACCTCATCACTACTGCGAGTGATCCGCGGTATCAATACTAAGTTTGGTGTAGAAGCGGTGCTACTCAATCATAAAGGACTCAAACGTGTTGAGTTTATTGGTGAGGCCGATCGCGCTATTTTTGCCGCATTCGCTTTTGATATCATTTACCGAGAAATGAACGAGCACACAGGCCAATTTCGAAATAGTTTCGCGGGTAGTGGCACTTCCAGCATGGAAGTCACACGGCGCGTCAATTCGTTCGTTTCGGGTTGGATTGAAGGGGCATTAGAAAAACTTCCAGTGATCACCGCCGATGATGAATCCAATAACAAAATCAATAATTACATTGATAAAGAGTTTCAAAATATTGACCGTGAAACCTTCAAGCAGCAGCTGCGTGATGCTATGAAAAATATTACCGCGGATTACGAAACTGGGTTAAAAAAAGGCCGTAAAGTATCTGTAAACCGACCGATTGATGGCGCACCTGCTCCAAAACGTCTTAGATAACCATTAATGCGCTATTCTGCTCTGTGCATTCGATAGAAATGCGCTACTATTTGAACAGAAATTAGCCCCACAAAACATGGTGAAAATTTGAGAGTTGTCCTTAGTTTGTGCCTGTTTTTCTCCTCATTAGTACTGGCTTCTCCTGTTGCCGAGCTAACTGCCCAAGCTCAGCAACAAAACTCAAATGCACAATATCAATTGGCGCTGGCTTATCAGCAAGGGGACAAAGTTGCTGTTAACCTAAACAATGCGTTTTATTGGTTTCAGCAAGCGGCGCAGAATGGACACCCCTTAGCCAAATCTAGGCTAGCCAATCTCTATTTAAAGGGACAAGGAACCCCAAAAGACATCCCTCAAGCTCTATTTTGGCTGACAGACTTAGCCACTAGCGGCGATGTGAATGCTCAATTACAACTCGCTAGAACTTACGAAACACTCCCTTCGCCACCCTCTGCGTTAGAATTGTCAGAAATGTGGTATCGCATTGCGGCAAGTAAGAGTAGCCAAGCCGAAGAGGGTTATGCCCGTGTATTGCAAGAAAAATTCAATCAACAACGTGCAAAACAAGTCTCCTCCATCAGCCAATTAGACAGCGCTTTTGACAGCAGCGATGAAGCTGACATGGTGGTCAGCACTGCACCCGTTGAGCACGACTCGACAAGCTCTATCATGACGGATTACTTATCTCTGTTGTTGCTGATGTTACTCCTTTTGATGCTTATCTATCTTTTCCGCTTCTGGAGCCGAAAACGTAAGACTCAACAACACGATAAAAATAGTCAACACCAGCAAGAAATCGAATCGCAGGCCTTTATGATCAAACAGCAAAAAAGGCAGCTTGAAAGCTTATTCAAAGAGATCAAAAGACTGCAAAACAATCATGTGGCTCAATCTCAGGATCAAAAATTACTATTAGCCTGTGCATTATTTGGCTTTAAACCCAGTGAACTTCCCGATGAAAAAAGCATCAAGCTTCGCTACAAGCAACTGTGCAAAATATACCACCCAGATCTTCAAGGCTCACAAGACGAAATGAAACGACTCAATGGTGCGTTAAAAATCATCCTGCCTCACGTTAAGTAAATGTTATTTTTAATGCGAAATATTACCGCTCGCGATTAAAACACTCGCTAAAGATAGACAACGCAATCGATCTCCATCTCACTTAAAGTAACAAATAGTTAACTTAATTCTCTTTTATATGGGATAATGCGCCGCGAAAATTACACCTAAATCTTCTAGGTGGGGAGAAAACATGTTTACGATTGAAGGTATTTGCGATTGGTGTAAACAACCAAAGCTATTAATAAAACACGAATATATTGATGGGAAATCGCACCACTCATGTGAAAGTTGCAATGAGTTTGCGCGCATGGATGTCAGGCAGTTTAATATTGCAGAGCAAGCATTTCGAGATCGACAGTCACTGTCACATTAGGCATCAATAGCTATACATGAAAAAGCGCCAACACGGCGCTTTTTTACTGCCTATTTTTAAAGCACACCCATTTCAGCGACTATGATAACTTATCTAATTAGTGACGAGACACTGTTACTAGGATACTTACATTGATCACAAAACAGACAACAGCGCTTTATCTTTGAACAATTTGATTGTTTGCTAAAAATAGTTATTAATCAATAATTAAAACAAAATCTAACGAATTCAAGCTTGGTTATGCTGATAAATTCAGCAAAAAAAACTTGATCAGTATCTACAACTCAAATACTGTATACACATACAGCATGTATGAAAGGACAGTATTATGCTTCAAGTAAATTTCGCTTCTCAACTATCAGCTCAGTACCCTTTGGCTAATGCCCATCGCTCAGTCAATACGATTGAACAAGCCATGATGTCAAAGCTTGCTAAGCTATCCCAGCACCAACAGCAGTGGATCTTATTCACCTCTGAATGTCCTCGACCACAGTATGAACAGTTTGCTTCTTTCAATATACATTGCGACAGAGTGATCCACATGAAACCCTCTCAAACGTTATCGGAATTAGAGATTGTGATTAAAGCTATCCGCTCCGGAAATGCCAGTGCGATAATCGCGTCAAATACTATTGAGCCTATCAACCAACACCTACTCAAGCAATTAGCGGCCGAGCACCACTGTGATGTATTTTTTGTTGCAGGGAAACAGCAACCGTTTCATTGATCGAGAAAATGCTGTTGAGGGTGAATAATGCTGTATTACCCTCCATAACGGCAAAGGCCTAGCACTGTGGCTAGACCTTTGAGATTAGAACATCTTATTGTGTCACTGTGACACCAATAGATTAGATATCAATTACATCGAATGCCACTTCAGTATAGACATCGGCTTCGTAATCAACGCCATCAACACCAAAACCGAATAACTTCAAGAATTCTTCTTTGTATTCAACGTAATCCGTCAGCTCTTTTAGGTTTTCAGTAGTGATCTGTGGCCAAAGCTCACGGCAATGCTTTTGAATATCTTCACGCAGTTCCCAGTCATCCAGACGCAGACGATTTTGCTCATCTACTTCCGGCGCACTACCGTCTTCTTTATAAAGACGTTGGCTAAACATGCGATAGATCTGTTCAATACATCCTTCATGTACACCTTGCTCACGCATTTTCTTAAACACCATTGCGATGTAAAGAGGCATAACAGGAATAGCTGAACTGGCTTGAGTAACAACCGATTTAAGAACGGCCACATTAGCCGTACCGCCTAATACAGAAAGCTGTTCATTCAGTGCCGATGCGGCGCGGTCTAAATCCATCTTCGCTTTACCTAGCGCACCATCCCAATAGATTGGCCAAGTTAGCTCAGTACCGATATAGCTATAAGCCACGGTTTTACACCCTTGGGCCAATA
Organism: Vibrio sp. 1151_11; assembly: GCF_029478525.1. NCBI lineage: Bacteria > Pseudomonadati > Pseudomonadota > Gammaproteobacteria > Vibrionales > Vibrionaceae > Vibrio > Vibrio sp. 1151_11. Next base: position 133,846 of record NZ_SHMN01000003.1, read on the forward strand.
CGCCAGCTTCAGCAAGTGCATGGATCCATAGCTCCCAATCTTGACCGCCCATAACCGTTACCGTGTCTGCAATTTCCTGCTCAGTTGCAGGTTCAACACTGGCTTCAATGATGATGTCTTTATTGGTATCAACCGCTGTCGCGGTGTATGTTTGGCCAATCGGTTTTAATGATGAGCGAATCAGTTCGCCAGTTTCAGGTAACTTACGCACTGGTGAAGCAAGCGAGTAAACCACCATATCAATTTGACCTAAGTCTTGTTTGATTAGCTCGATCGCTTTCTGTTTTGCTTGGTGAGAAAATGCATCACCATTTAGGCTTTTAGCATACAAACCCGCCTCGTGAGCAAGCTTGTCAAACGCGGCTGCGTTATAAAAACCGGCGGTGCCTGGTTTTTTATCCGTGCCCGGTTTTTCAAAGAAAACACCGATGGTCGCAGCACCTCCACCAAAAGCGGCGGTAATACGAGACGAAAGGCCGTAGCCACTGGATGAGCCTACAACAAGTACACGTTTCGGTGCATTTTTGATAGGGCCTTGTGCTTTGGTGTAAGCAATTTGTTCTTTTACATTAGCTTCACAACCCACAGGGTGCGTTGTCGTACAGATAAATCCACGAATTTTAGGTTTGATGATCATATTCAACTTCCTTCAAAAATCTCCGCTAGGATAAAAGTTTCGCTCGAAGATCTCACCCTATTTCTTTAAAAACAGGCAGAAATTGCAAGTGGTTGGATCTCTCGTGGCTCAAAAAATCAGGGCACCCGACTAGGATGCCCTGATATATGGTCACACTTTTAGTGACGATATTCGCGACTAGGCGACATGATTAAGCTTTGGCTTTCCCGGCTTATTGGTCATCACCTCGCTCAAGTCATGGCTAAAGTGATCAACTTGAATCGCTTTATAACGCAGTTTGTCTGCGGCCAAAATTTGGTCTACTTCAGTTTGAGTCAACACATTTTCGCTTAAGGCTTGAGCTAATCGCTCAGTCAGAGCACCTTTACGCGCAATTTTACCCTCTTTGGCTGCGCGGAACAGCTTGCGCTCAAGTGCACTGATACCGTACATCGCCAAAAACGCTTTTTCCATCAAGCCAACGCTATCGTCTTCCTCTGGCCCAATGTAGCAAAGATGAGTGAGACGATCTCGATGTGCTCCAGGAGTCATTAAGCTTTCCGCCAGTTTGACCGACAGCTCATCGCTAGGTTTGTCATAATGGTTGCCCAAAGGGAAGACCAACACTTTAAGTAAGCGCCCAACCACTTTGTTGGGGAAGTTGCTGTACGCCTCTTGCAAAGATTTAGCCGCGTGGTACAAACAATATTGCACCGCGTAGTGCACGTAATCTAAATCGGTTTGTTGGCGGCCTTCATCTTCATACTTTTTCAAGGTCGCTGAAGCCATGTACAGATAACTCAAACCATCACCTAAACGCGCGGAAATCATCTCTTTACGTTTAAGATCACCACCTAACGTCAACATAGCGAAATCGGCACTCACGGCAAGTGCTCGGCTAATGCGCGTTAACTGTTGGTAATACGCTTTTGTTGGGCCGCTCATCTGCGCTTTGACAAAGCGCGAACCCGTTAATGCAGCACCGAGCGCCCCAAAGGTATTTTTGGTCGCGTGGCTAATGTGCTTAAACAACAGCTTATCGAAATCTTTCGCGCCTTGCTCTGTATCAGGATTAGCCGCCGCTTCCATCTCTTTCAAAACATAAGGGTGACAACGAGTGGCACCTTGGCCAAAGATCATCAAATTGCGAGTTAGGATATTGGCCCCTTCAACCGTTATTGCGACCGGGATACCGAGATAATGTGTTCCGAGGTAGTTCATTGGCCCATCTTGAATCGCTCGACCAGAGTGAATATCCATCGAATCATTTAAAATTGTGCGCGCAATTTCTGTCATATGATATTTGGCAATGGCAGTCACTATGCCCGGCTTTTCTTTCAAATCGAGCGAGGTTGTGGTTAAGGTTCGTGTCGCTTCAAGCAAATAAGTTAAGCCACCGATACGGCCCAGTGCTTCAGCTACCCCTTCAAATTTACCAATCGACATGCCAAATTGCTTGCGCACATAAGCGTATGCACCTGTCGTGCGCGAAGTTAAGTGACCAATCGCCGTACCAAGTGCGGGTAATGAAATACCACGCCCTGCCGACAAACATTCCACCAGCATGCGCCAGCCTTTACCCGCATAGTCAGCACCACCGATGAGCCAATCCATCGGGATGAAAACATCTTGACCACGCGTTGGGCCATTCATAAACGCAAGGCCGAGTGGATCGTGTCGTTCGCCAATTTCCACGCCTTTGTGATTAGCAGGGATCAGCGCGCAGGTAATACCGATATCGAGCTTATCGCCTAGAAGTTTTTCAGGATCACTGAGTTTGAAAGCTAGGCCTAGCACAGTTGCAACCGGAGCAAGCGTGATATAACGCTTATTCCAACTGAGTTTAATCCCAAGGACTTCTTTGCCCTCGTGCTTGCCGTAACACACCACGCCTTGATCAGGAATGCCGCCAGCATCGGAGCCTGCTTCTGGCCCGGTCAGCGCAAAACAAGGGATATCCGTACCGTCAGCTAAGCGAGGAAGCCAGTAGTCTTTCTGTTGTTGTGTACCGTAGTGAGAGAGAAGCTCTCCCGGGCCAAGCGAGTTTGGCACCATCACTGTAACAGCGGTACTGATACTGCGCGTCGCAATCCGTGACACTATGGTGGAATTGGCGAGTGCGGAAAATTCACGACCACCGTAGGCCTTTGAAATAATCAAAGAGAAGAAACGCTCTTTACGCAGAAACGTCCACACTTCCGCTGGCAAGTCGCGATCTTCTTTCACGATTTTATGGTCATCTAACATAGACAGCAGCGTTTCCAATTCATTATCAATGAAAGATTGCTCTTCATCTGACAAGGTTGGTTTTGGGTAATGATGCAGCTTGGTAAAGTCTGGACGACCTGAAAACAGTTCACCATCCCACCAAACGCTGCCCGCTTCCATCGCCTCTTTTTCTGTCTCCGATAACGGAGGCAAAACTTGCTTAAACAGTTTAAAGGCGGGGTCGCTTATCCATTTTCTTCGTAGAGAGCTCATGATCAGATCCTTTTGTTCGCTTGGATTGTTACTTCTTATAATAGATTTAATTGGGTTAATCAGCCGCAACGCCGGCGGCTAAATAAGGAATAAGTAAGTCGACGACGGCTTTGGCATCCACTTGGTTGCCAAAATCACTTTCGGCAATCTCAGCCAATGCTTGGCTCGACGCCATGGTAAAAACACACGTGCCTAACGTGAAGTGCAAACGCCAGAATAGAGTTTCAGGCGTCAGTTTTGGATTCGCCTTCATCACTGACTGAGTAAACAGTGACAATACATCGCTGTAGCGTGTGGTGATAAACCAACGCAAATGACCTTGCACATCGGTATAGCCGCGACCAATCAACAACATAAAACGGCTGGTACCGTTGGGCCTAACATCATTCAACGCACGTAATGGTGTACGCAATGACTCAAACACTTCCGACATTTGATATTCATCTTGGGAGTTTAACTCCTGCAGCGCTTGTTGAACGGCAGGCATAAATGCTTCTAAATAACGATTCAACACTGCACGCACTAACGTTTTCTTATCACCAAAATGGTAGTTAACCGAGGCTAGATTTACTCCAGCTTTGCTGGTGATAGCTCGTAACGATGTATCGTTGAAGCCATGTTCAGCAAACAATCCCTCTGCAACATCTAGGATTTTTTCTTTGGTACTACTTCTTGGTGCCATTTCAATCACTCGTATCAAACAGGTGTTTGAAATATACTATCGACACAATTGATTAACAAGCAATTAACATCACATTTTTACGAAATGATCGGAGCTGAAGAGTAAAATAGAAGTAAGCTAATGAAAGATAAATATTTTAAAAATAAATTGAAAAAAATGGCTTTGAGATGGAACTGATTGTGAAATGCTCAGTCTCAATAAGTGTAGTTAGCAGAGCATTAAGAATTTTACAGGCCGTCAAATTTTTCTTCTTACTGTAACTACCGATATGCTGCTTTTTCTTATTAACTCCTATGTTTATTTGTATCCGCCCAGCGCCTTTTGCTCTGGGCTTTTTTTTTGCCACATGAGAGGCAAAGCAGTAACTGACGAGCGATAAAATCGGCCAACACTGCAATTTTTACTCAGGTCAGTATATACTACGGCCCTTTTCTGCTCGAAAATCATCATGAAACTGTCTGACACCCCCATAACTCAACATACTTTTGCCAATAACCGCTTCTATTTAAAACGTGATGATCAACTTCACAGCCATTTTTCCGGAAATAAAGCGCGTAAGTTCATGGCGTTATTGGATAGCGATCTCCCCGGCATCAACACTTTAATCAGCTATGGTTCGGCGCAATCGAATGCTCTCTATTCTCTGGCAGCTCTTGCGCGCATTAAAGGGTGGAAATTTGAGTTTTATGTAGACCACATTCCAACGTGGTTACAACAAAGGCCGATTGGCAACTATCGTGGTGCACTGGATTTAGGAGCGCACATCATCGAAGTTAGCCCCATCAATATAATGGCCCCCGAGCAGTATATTGATACGATCCGCCAGCCTGATGCTTCATGCTTAGTCGTACCGGAAGGCGGTCGCTCAAAGATGGCCGAAACGGGCATTAAGCAGTTGGCTCTAGAAATTCTCAACTGGATGAGGATGGAGACAAAAACGCAATTCGTCGTTGCGTTGCCCTCCGGGACAGGAACCACTGCGATCTACCTGCAAAAATATCTAAAACCGCACGACATTGAGGTTCTGACCTGTGCTTGTGTAGGGGGAAATGACTACCTCATCCAACAATTTGACGAGCTTGAAGAGCGCCAGTACCCTACGATTATATCTACAGAGAAAAAGCATCACTTTGGACGATTGTACGAAGCCGATTATCGGATGTGGCAAAATCTACTTGAGCAGACTCATGTGGAATTTGATCTGTTGTATGACCCTATGATGTGGCAATGTTTGTTACCTTGGATGGAAGCTCATCCAGAAAAAACGGTGATTTATATTCATCAAGGTGGGTTACTGGGCAATGAAAGTATGCTGCCCCGCTATCAGCGGCAATTTGATTAACTACCTCACTATAAATAGGAGATACACCATGCTGAAGTGCTGTGTTTGGTTATTATTGATTGCTCCTAGCTTTGGCTACACGAAAGTAATCAATACCGCTTCGCTACCGGTTGTGGTGGCTACAGAAGGTAAAGCTTTGCAACGTGTTTGCTATTATAAGGACCAAGCTTATTCTATCGGTGCAGTGATTCAAGTCGGTGAGCTGTATATGATCTGCCAAGAGGCCAATGATTTTGAAACCAATGGCCCCTTAAGATGGGTGTTACTGACTCAACAAAAATAGTGAGAGGAGGATTAGTTTAAGCCTCCCATTAGGGTGTATTTCACTTCCAAATATTCGTCTAACCCCTGCTTTGCTCCCTCGCGGCCAAGACCTGACTCTTTGATGCCACCAAACGGTGCGACTGTAGTTGATATCAAACCTTCGTTAATACCAACAATGCCGACTTCCAGTGTCTCACTCAATCGCCAAGCCCGAGCCAATGACTGCGTATAGCAGTATGCAGCTAATCCAGAATCCGTGTGGTTTGCACGTTCAATCACTTCCTCTTCGTGAGAGAAACGGAACAAAGGTGCAAGTGGGCCAAAGGTTTCTTCTTGAGCCACCAACATCTCTTCTGTCATCTCAGTTAATACGTGAGGCTCAAACAAACGGCTACCGGCTTGAGGCAGAGTGCCATATTGCACTAAAGCGCCTTGCGCGGTGGCATCCGCAATATGTAATTTGACTTTAGCCACCGCCGCATCATTGATTAAAGGCCCCATTGTTACGCCCGATTCCAACCCATTTCCCACAATCAGCTTGCTGACTTTATCAACCAATTTTTTAACAAATTTATCGTACACGCCCTCTTGCACATAGATTCGATTGGCACAGACACAAGTTTGACCAGCGTTACGAAACTTCGCCACCATCACACCCTCTACGGCGGCATTAATGTCGGCATCATCAAACACAATAAAAGGGGCATTACCACCCAGCTCGAGCGACAACTTTTTAATGTTGTGCGCGCACTGTGCCATTAATATTTTCCCCACTCCTGTTGAGCCAGTAAATGAGAGTTTGCGTACCACTTTGCTGCTGGTTAATTGCTGCCCGATTGCGATTGCCTCTCCGGTCACCACTTGCAATAAGCCAGCGGGAAGCCCAGCACGATGCGCCAATTCCGCCAAAGCAAGAGCAGTAAAAGGCGTATCTGGTGCTGGTTTGAGTACCACTGCGCACCCAGCCGCAATCGCTGGAGCACATTTACGAGTCACCATAGCCGCAGGGAAATTCCAAGGCGTGATCGCAGCAACCACACCAATAGGTTCTTTCGATACCAGTATTCTTGCATCCGCTTTATGACTCGGAACAAGCTCACCATAAGCTCGTTTTGCCTCTTCGGCATACCATTCGACAAAGCTGGCAGCATAGCTGATCTCGCCTTTCGCTTCCGCTAAAGGTTTGCCTTGCTCGTTGGTTAAAATCAGTGCCAGATCATCGCTGTGTTCAACAATCAATTCATACCAAGCTCTAAGCACTCTCGCTTTGTCCGCCGCTGGCTGTTTTTTCCACAGTTTCTGCGCAAGCTCTGCACCCTCAATCGCTTGTTGAACTTGCGCACTAACTAGCTGCGGAACCGTTCCAATCAGAGTGCCGTCATAAGGGTTGTAAACGGTTGAGGTGAGCGAGTTGGATGCACAAACCCATTGACCATTGAGATAACATTGTTGTTTAAAAAGTTGAGGATCACGAAGCTGCATGACGATGCTCCTAGCGATAAATAAGGGGGGAGAGAACAGGGTAAAAGGAAACTGAGTCAGGTTCAATTGATAAACGGTATTATTCAGGGATTGCGACTATCTACTCATGCATCAAGCTCGACACGGCCACTCCCTATACAGAAAAATGGTGTTAACTCACCACGTCTTCCACTGTAAAAACTCCCCTTAGGGGATCAATGTTTTGACAATAAGTGTTACCCACCACCTCTTTCGCTTGATACATCGCCTCATCAGCCAAGGCCATTAAATGGTGCATACTATTGGTTTGTAAGGGGAAATAGCTGATACCGACACTAACACCAACGGTTAGGCTTTGCCCTTCAAACTCAATGGGCAGCCCTAAGCATTTGATAATTTGTTTGACTTTCTCTGCGACAAAATCGTACTCATCAATCAGATCGAGGCACACTACAAATTCATCGCCTCCAAGCCTTGCCGAAAAATCAGATTGGCGGATACTGGCCTCTAAGCGAATCGCGATTTGCTTTAAAATTTCATCTCCCGCGCAGTGGCCTTGAGTGTCGTTGATGGTTTTGAAATTGTCCAAATCAATGAAGAGCAGCGCGAACTTCACCTTAGTCCTGTTGGCTTTTACGATGGCGTTATCCAACAATTTTTCAAACGCTCGCCGATTAAGTAGCCCCGTCAACGAATCATGTTCAGATAGAAACTGAAGCTGATCTTTTTGAATTTTTAACTCTGAGGTTTGTCGCTCAACCTCTAATTGCAATTCATCTTTTGTCACGGTTGTCGTTTTTAGTGAGACCTTCATATGGTTAAAAAAGTCAGCCAAAGCTACAAATTCAATATCCAGATTAACTGGTTCAATCTTGCTTTCAAGGTCACCATACGTCAAAGCTAGGATACCTTGTTTAATTGACGCAAACCCCCTTTTGAAACGTTTCAAAATCAACCAGGCAATGCCACTCACTAAGATTGAAAAAAATAATATTTTCAGTGCACTCACCATCAAGGTCATTTGTTGACTCTCAATGCTTTTTGCTAAGACTGATTTTTGTAAGTAAAACAACTCTTCAGTCATATTTTGCACGAGCATATTGTAACGTGAATGTAACAGCCCTTTCGCGCTGATTAAAGAGTTGCTTTTTGCTTCAGCATCTTGATGAGTAAGCTTTTTTTCTTGTTGCAGTAAGACGGCAAGGCTAGTATTCATGCGTTGTAAGTTTTCGATATGTTTGCCCATCATCTTATGATTAAGCAGTCTCTTGGAGAGGCTTTGCTGAGCAATATCAACCTGGTCCAAACTTGATACATCAGAATACTGCAGGAAAATCCAAAGTTGGCTACGCAACAAATCCACACTCAATTGGATCTGCATAATATCTTCTAGATCTTTTTTTGTTTGCTCTTGTTCTTTAAGTAAGCCCCACAGAGAAAAAGTGATCAAAAGGATTAGAAATGCCGTGGATGCGAACAATAATGTCAATTTACGTACAATCGAACTGATCATTTTATCGATACCTTAGTACGTAGCACTTCCTCGATCGGCTTGGAAGCAAGCACTGTCCGAAAATCCGGCTTGTCGCCCGTAACCATACCAGCCTCAATCGCCCATCTTGCTTGAAGCTGTAAGTTAGATAAAAGTGCATTACCTAACGACAAACGAAATACATAATCATTCCAAGACCACTCGAGTTGGGGTAACGGAATATTTAAGGCCTGTGCAATCACCTCTCTCGATTGTTCAGGATTGAGGTTAATCCATTCATTAGCCTCTTTTAATGCGCGTAATATTGCCACTATCTCGTCATGCGCCTCTTCGACGGTTGCTTTCATCGAAAGTAAATTAAACGACAAATGATAAATACCAGATAGCCCAAGGTTCAATACATCGGATGGTGCAGAGGTTTCAGTTTTATAACCGTAAGGTTCCCAAACAGAAATAGCATCAACTTGTGAGGAGAATAATGAGTCATTTAGCGCTTCTGGTGGTAAATAGACTTTTTCAACAGCCATCTCTTTCAGGTCACTGGCAATCAACAATGAATCAAAGTAAAACTCACTGGCACTCGCCTTAACGATGCCTACTTTTTTACCTTCCAAGTCACTCAGGTTAACAATGCCTAATCGCTCTAACGTGAGCAGCTTTAAATCGTTATCTGACTCAACAAAACTGGTTAATAGTGCAAAATCATTACGCTGGAAAAGCTTAAACATAACCACCGACTCAGAGGCAGTCGCATAGTCTACATTCCCACTAAACAAAGCTTGAGAACAGGCCACACCTCCAGAACAGGGCACTAGTTCGACATTCACCCCTTGTTGTTCAAAAAAAACCAAACTTTCGGCAATAATAAAGGAGGAAGAGAGTGGCGTTTGCGAAACCGCTATTCTTACTGCTTTACGCTCTTCAACACGGCTAGCATCATAAAAATGACCAAGTTGCCTATTAAAAATAGCAATAGTGACTACCAATACAACAATAGCCACTGCAACTTTATGAAAGGTCTGAGCTTTGTGCTTTTTCGTAACCATAGCCAATAAGTGAAATTATTTTATATACAACAGTTTAGCTCTTAATTGGAATTATTTTTGAGTGAATGGCTATTTAATAACCGTTAGCAGGGGATGCATTGAGATTGTTTAGATTAAACAGTGAGTTAAGCTTGAGTTAGCATGGTATTTTACGCACAAAAAAACCGTAGACAATCGTCTACGGTTTAGAATATGGCGGTGAGCAAGAGATTCGAACTCTCGATACGTTGCCGTATACACACTTTCCAGGCGTGCTCCTTAAGCCACTCGGACAACTCACCAAATTATATTGTGGTTAGCGCATTTGGCTAACGAGGCGCTAATTTAATGATTCTATGGGATTAGGTCAAGCCAAAATAATAAAAAAGCCCACCACTTTGGTTCGTTTGACTACTTATTGACTTATTTGATCAAATTCAATACAAGCCTTTCTTCAGTGAGTGTAACGGTTAGGCGCTACGATGATAACCAGGGACACGGAACCAACGGCGGCACATATCTAAAAAATAGCCATAGAGAACGCCCATTCCACACGACACAATAGCATTACTTGATACTGCGGTTATGATCTGCTCTGTAGATGCGCCTACAGCCCATAGAATGGCGGCATAGACCGGAGATTGAAATAGAACGTAAGCAACCAAATCCGAGACATTCTTCATTAAGCCAGTCTCAGACCATTGACGTCCCTGGCGCAGAATAAAGTCACGAAATACGCCATAAGGCCATGCTATTGCGATATTAACTGGGATAGACAGTGTACGTGATGCTAGCGACTGTTCGAAGGTCATTCCAGAGATGAAAATTTCAATGATCATGCCTGATATAAAACAAAAAACAACCATTGCAAATGTGTCCGCCGCAGCATGACGAATACAAAATGGGCCACGAGCTTTCATTACTTCCCTCTACACAATAGATATAACTATTAAATATGCCAATCAGCAATACAGATACCTAGAAAATAACAACAAGCTAGATAATGAGGGAATTAGAACACATATTTTGTAGATTTAGTGACCAATTTTAATCAGCTTAGGTAAATTTATAACCAATTTTGAATCGGAAACTAGAATCTAACGCTATTGTTTAAATTCCTGTTACAACGCATTCTTACTAAATCTCAAAATGGTTATTTAATTACAAAAATCGGAAAGCAACACCGTTAGCAAATCGACTTGCTGTTGTGTAGGTAACTGGTGTTTTTCTAAGCTTGTTTGGGTATCGATTAACACTTGATGAATATGAGTATTTTCAATCTCCGGCAACTGTTGTACCAAACGTTGAATCATGGCTAATGCAAGTTCTATGTTTTGATCTTCCACGGCCATATAAAACGTCACCAATGATTCCTCTGCTGAGCCTATCTTTAGCGGCATAGAGGACTCTGGATGATATTGATACAGTTTTTCGACAAATTGGAAAAGAGCATCATCTAATTCATTGTCATCAATGGGTTTGGTGACAATATAATCAGCGCCGGCCGACAACATTCGCTCACGAGTTTCTTTGAAAACATCAGCAGTACAACCAAAAATGAGCACATTACGTTGCTCCCCAACTAAGATCCGAATCGCAGACACCGCTTCTACGCCATCCATTACGGGCATATGGTTATCCATCAATATCAGGTCATAATTCCCGCCAACAACCGCTTGAATTGCCAATTCACCATTCTCAACACAATCGCATGTAAACCCTTTATTCTTCATAAAGGTTTCGATGATGATAGAGTTGGTCCGGTTATCTTCCACAATGAGAGCTTTCAGTCCTTGGTAATTAAGCTTGCGACGTGGCTTGACTTCAATGGTCCCGGGCGTCGTTGTTTCTATCGCCAGCATAACGTGAAAACTGGTACCAATTCCTAACTCACTGGTTACCGTGACTGTCCCATCCATTAGCTCTACAATTTGTTTTACAATCGCTAAGCCCAACCCCGTTCCACCAAAACGCCTTGTCGTCGATGATTCAGCTTGTTCAAATGGGCGGAATATTTTTTCCTGAGCCTCTTTTGCTATACCTATCCCCGAATCCCGTATCCGAATAGAAAGATACCGTTTATCTTCCATCTGCTGCTCTTTTAGAGTCACTTCGACAAAGCCGTGAGAGGTAAACTTGACCGCATTATTCAGTAAATTAAACAGAATCTGTCTCAATCGTGCTTTATCTGAGTAATACCAGCGATCGTGAACAATATCGCTGTAAATCCTAAACTGCAGTCCTTTTTCATTGCATAAGGTATGGTAAACACTGTTAATACTACCAATCAGTGAATCCAAGGGGAAACGGGTGTTATCAAGTTCTAATCGCCCTTGTTCAATCTTGGAGAAATCGAGAATTTCGTTAAGCAGCACCATCATGTGCTCGCCAGACTCATACAGACTATTAAGGTGTTGCCTCTGTTCTGGGGAAAGCTCTGTTTTCAATAAGATTTGCGCGGTTCCTAAAACACCATTCATTGGAGTTCTGATTTCGTGTGACAGGGTTGCTAAGAAGGCACTTTTGGCTTGAGTGGAAGCTTGAGCTTTCACTTTTTCCGCTTCAAGATAAACGGTTTTTTGGTTAAATGAATCGATAAGCTGGCGGATCTCATCTTGGCTTCGATACGGCATATCAATAATACCGCCTTGTTTAGAATCACTCACTTTTTTGGCAATCATGGTAATCGGTTTGATCACATATTGATTGATCAAGTAATAACCGATCATAACGCACACTAAAAGGATTGGAATGATACTCCGTTCGACATTCATCACCAGATCAAACACTTCGTCATTCACTAACCGATGGGCATTAATAACATCAACTCGCCATTCAAAATCACCAAAACCGAAATGACTTACGTTAGCTTCTTCACGTATTATAAAATTATGTTCAGTGATCAGGGAGCCCCCCGAATCACTTAAGGATACGCCAAGGTTATAAAGCTCCGCTTGACTGGCAATAAATGTGGCTAACCCCGCCAATGACAGATCGATTGTTGCTACTCCAGCAAATTCACCGTTAACGTAATAGGGCGATGAAGCCGTGATCATCTGAACGTGCGTATAGGCATCAACATAGACTTCTGACCATACCACACTACCGACAGGCTTCTCTTTTACTGCGTTGTACCACTCTTCGTTATCGTAACCATGCGCTTCTTGATTGTTCCAAGAATGCAATTTGTCGACTTGACCGTCAGCGGCCCGATTATAAAACAGGCTACTGTATCGCTGAGATGCATTAATACTGTAGGGTTTCGGCCATAGCCCACCACTGACGACAACATCATCAAGTATAGTGAACAGCGAAGAGAGCATTCTGTCTTGCTCAGCTTGGTTAGTTGCAGCTTGCCCAAGGCTGACAATGCTTTGGAGCACACCAATAGAACGGTTGAGAGGTTCGCGAATTTGGGCTGATAACACTTCTGCACGAAGATCTAAATTCTGTTTTAATTCAGCTCGTAGTGGCGCTTCGACAATCCAATAAGTGACGGTACCTGTGATCGCAATAAAAAAGCAGAGATAAAAAGAAAGGGCGATAATGCTCTTCTTCTTCAATGAAATAGGTGCTCTCATAAATCCTTTCAATTTTTTCTTTTGTGCAAATTATAGTGAATAATCTTAGCGAGCAATATGTTGATTGTTGTAAAACCTCACTAAAGCCAACAAATTATCAGCAAAATTCGCACATTGTATCGCTTTAACGTTAAAATGGCTGCAAATACACTCGGCAACTGATGGGATCTGCTGTGAATTTACAAGAACTCCTTACCCAACCCGAACTAGAAGATAAATTGCTTAATGAGGCCAAAACTCAAGGTTTTGTCGCATCCATGGCGTCAGCGCCTAACTTGCTCCCGCCAGAGGAATGGCTCCCTTTTCTATGGGGGGGAGAAGAGATCGCGCCATTTAGCGAAGGCAAACAGCTAGAAACCTATTTCCAACTGATCGTTGAAATGTGGAATGACTATCGCCCTGCTTTGCTCGAAAATCAATGGAGCTGGCCTGCAGGTTGCTCACTCGATGAACAAGAAATAGTGACTGAACATGTCCGTGATTTTTGTGAAGGTTTTCTTCAAGGTTGGCAACTTACGCGTGATGATTGGGAAACGTTAATGCCTGAAGATAGCCAAGATAATGCGCTACTTGGGGGCGTGCTCCTTTCGCTGAGTATGCTTTATGATCCGGAGACGTCCTTAGCAACACTTTCCCAACAAGGTATGCAAGGACTCGACCAGTTTGAAGAAATCTATCAGGCCATACCGGTGATGTTGTGTGGCTTAACGCAGCGCGGCGCTCAGTTGGCACTAGAGCAATAACTTTGTTTTTGAATAGTTTTATTTTCGAATAACGTTAATTTCAAATCAATTTGCTTGCGATAAAAAAGGCTCTGAATAAGAGCCTTTTTTCATCCACTACCACCGAAAGGAATTAGGCATTCCCTTTGACTTGCAAATTTAACTGTTCAGCAAAATCCAACATACGGTTTAATGGGATGAGTGATTTCACTCTCACGGCTTCATCGACGAAAATTTCGTGATCTTTACCGCCTTCCATAAGAGCTGACTCAATCGCTCGAAGACCATTCATCGCCATCCAAGGACAATGTGCGCAGCTTCGGCATGTTGCCCCTGCCCCTGCCGTCGGTGCTTCAATCAATTCTTTCTCAGGGACTAACTGCTGCATCTTAAAAAAGATGCCTTTATCGGTCGCCACAATCATTTTCTGTTGAGGTAAGGATTTTGCTGCCTTAATCAACTGGCTTGTAGAGCCTACAGCATCCGCAAGTTCTACCACACTGGCTGGTGATTCTGGATGCACAAGGATGGCTGCATCAGGATACAGTGCTTTCATCTTACGCAATGCATCGGCTGAGAACTCGTCGTGAACTACGCATTCACCTTGCCAGAGCAACATCTTTGCACCCGTTTTTTTCTCGATGTATGAGCCTAAATGGCGATCTGGCCCCCAAATTATGGGTTTATCTTCCGCATCTAAGTGCTCAACAATATCAAGTGCAATGCTCGATGTAACCACCCAATCGGCACGAGCTTTGACCGCCGCCGATGTGTTTGCATACACAACAACGGTATGATCTGGGTGTGCATCACAAAATTCTGTGAATTTATCGGCAGGACACCCTAGATCCAAGGAGCATTCTGCTTTTAAGGTTGGCATTAAAATGCGTTTTTCAGGGGTTAAGATTTTTGCTGATTCACCCATAAATCGCACACCAGCGATGATCAATGTACTGGTAGGATGGCGATTACCAAACTTGGCCATCTCTAATGAATCACCAACAAAACCGCCGGTTTCTTCAGCGAGAGCTTGAATTTCAGGATCGGTATAGTAATGCGCAATTAATACAGCATCTTTTTCTTTTAAGAGTTGTTTGATACTTGCTGTATAGGCTTGTTTTTGCTCAACCGTCAGTGGAATGGGCTTTGGCGGAAATGGATAAATAGTTTCAATCGTATCTAATATGTGGTTCATTGCTCTTGCTCTACGCAACTTCCAAGAATCCGAGCATTGTACACCGCACCTAACGAAGGATCAAAAGCGATTCATAAAATAGTGCCGTCGAAGAAAGAGGCCACAAGGCCTCTTTTTATTAACTCAAATTGTTATCAATTCAAATTCTCTTTAGCAACCTTGGCAGACGCACTTGTAGGGTATTCATCCACAACTTGCTGATAATACTTATTTGCTTGCGCAGTATTATTATTGCGCTTGGCAATATCACCTAACTTAACCAGCGCATCAGCACGTTTATTGGAGTCACTGTAAGTGAGCACGGCGGCAAAACTTTGCGTCGCTTCTTTATCCTGCTTTTTTGCAAAATAGAGCTGCCCTAACCAATAATGGGCATTAGACGCAAAATTAGAATCTGGATAATCTTTTTGAAACTGTTGAAACGCTGCAATAGCACCACTGTAATCCCTTTTCTTCAGGATCAAATCAACCGCATTCTGATAGGCAGTTTGTTCATCAACATTGCTGCTAAACGTTCCTGCAATATCAGTGTCCGTTGTCGGCTGTGACGAACTTGCGGTTGTATTCTTCATTTCGCCACGTACGCGATCTAACTCGATAAAGAGTTCACGCTGACGCTGCAACATTTGCTGCATATCGTAGCTATTACGCTCTAACTGGCCACGTAGTTCGCTGATTTCAAGTGCCATATCATCGAGCTGCTGCTGCATTTTGAGTTGAACGCTATTACGGTTTTCAAGCAGACGTTCAAGACGTTGTACATTAGATTCAGATGATGATTGTTGAGCACGAGATGTGCTTGCTGAAGAGCTATTGCTAAGATCGGATACTGGAGCTGGTGCAGCGAGTACTTGACCCGCTGCACTTGCCAGTAACGTAAGCGTTACAATTCGCTTTAAGTTACTGAACATGAGGCGATTCCTCGATTAGTATACGAGAACCGCGCGGCGGTTCTTCGCATACACTTCTTCAGATTGACCAAGAAGAAGTGGCTTCTCTTCGCCATAGCTAACGATCGAGATTTGGTCAGCTTGTACACCTAGCGCTTGTAGATATTTCGCTACAGCTTGTGCACGACGCTCACCTAACGCGATGTTATATTCAGGCGTACCACGTTCGTCAGCATGGCCTTCGATGGTAACTTTCATTGCTGAATTTTTGCTTAGGTAAGCTGCGTGTGCAGCAAGCATATCTTCGTAATCACCAGCAATTGTCGCGTTATCAAATGCGAAATAAATGGTTTGAGTTTCACGAAGAGCTTGTTCCTTTAGCTCTTGTTCAGAGAGTTGGCCATTCGCATCAATTGGAGAAACTACAGTTGTATCAACGCTGTTTGCTGAACCTGAAGTAGACTGGTTAGTTTGAGTACCAGAAGCATTTGTCGCTTCATCGCTTGAACTACATGCAGTTACTGCAAGTACTGGTAGCGCAATCAGTAGCCCTTTAAGAACTTTATTAAGTTGCATTTTTTTTCCTTACTTTTTGATACTTACTTGCTATAAAAACGGAGACCACGCAGGAGCCCTAACGCGACCATTTGTTGCCGGTAATCTAGCTTTGAAACGCCCATCTATAGACACCATCGAAAGTACATTCGCTTTGTTATAAATAGAACTGTATATGACCATACCACCATTGGGTGCAATACTTGGAGACTCATCGAGCAAAGTCTTTGTTAGAATTTGCACTGAACCAGTTTCCAAATCTTGTTTCGCCAGATTAAAACCCGAATTACTTCGGTTTACCATGACAAGGAATCGACCATCAGGCGTTATTTGTCCACCTAAATTCTGGCTGCCTTGCCATGTCAGACGATTGGTAGAACCGTCTGATAAATTTACTTGATATATCTGTGGTTTACCACCCCGATCCGAAGTAAATATTAGCGATTTACCATCAGGATGCCAGAACGGTTCTGTATTATTTGATCTGCCACTCGTTATTTGTTTCAGCTTCTTGGTTGTCAAGTCCAGAGTATAAACCTGTAAGCTGCCCGTTTTAGACAACACCAAAGCGAGGGTTTTCCCATCTGGCGAGAACCTCGGTGCCCCATTATGGCGTGGGTACGAGGTCACTTTCTCTCTTTCGCCAGTATAAATATTCATGATGAATATTTCCGCTTGGCCGTTTTGGAAGCTCACATACGCCAGTTGCTTACCATCAGGTGACCAAGTCGGTGACATCAAAGGCTGTTTTGAACGAAGTACTAAACGTTCATTGTAACCGTCATAGTCAGCAACCCTTAGCTGGTAAGGATATTGTTCATCGTCGTTGACCACCACGTAGGCAATACGAGTGAGAAACGCACCCTTATCACCCGTGAGTTCTTGATAGACCAAATCTGAAATTCGATGCGCATACTCACGCATTCGGTTTGCTGGTACGGTGGCAACTTTATTGAATAAAACATGATCTTTAGAAAGCACCAACTGTCCATCGTTACTTAATGCTTTGCTTTGGCCTTGTGTCAGTTGACCACGCACTACATCTACCAATTGGTAGTTGATGACATAATTACCTTCTGCATTTTGCGTAATGCTACCTGTGAGCAAAGCATCAACGCCGATGCTGGTCCAAGCATCAAACTTCACATCGGTTTCATTGTAAGGCGTTTGTGGCATTTTGCTGGTCGCAATCGGGCTAAATTTACCACTACGTTGCAAATCTGACGCGATCACCGCAGAGACATCCTGCTGTAATTTTGTTTTGCCTTCCCACTTAAACGGTACGATAGCAATCGGCCTTGCTGAATTAATGCCGTCGGTGATCACAAGCTCCAATGCGGCGTTGGCGAGCTGTGCACTACTTGCGATGACAAGTAAGCATCCTAACATCAATCGCTTTAACACAAGCTTTTCCTTTTAATTTGGGTCTACAGTTAAATTAATGTTTTTCAATTTATTGACTACATCAAGATCATCTTTAGGAAGTGGAAATGTGCCCACCTGCGCAACAGCACGTTTTGTCGCCGCGCATAGCCTAGAGTCTCCCTCAATAATGCTTAGATTCCCGAGTACCGCTCCCGTTCCCGTAGGAATAAGCCGTAGGTTCACTTTGCACTGTTTGCTTTTAAAACTGTCTTCAAGCAGCAAATTTTGTTGAATGAGCTGCACATAAATTGCTCCATATCGCTGAGCTTCACTCATTACAAATTGGGAACGAGCTGAGCTATTTTGCTCGGCTTCTGATTCTAACCCGGAAAAAATGTTGTTCAGTGCCGCTTCTTGTTCTTTGCGTTCGCGTTCCAATCTCTCCAAGCGTGCTTTCTCTTTTTTTGCATTCTCGGCCGCTTTTTTCGCTTCTTGTTCTTTGGCTATTCGCTCTTTCTCGGCTCGCTCTGCGGCTTCACGCTCTTTACGAGCTTTCTCTTTGGCCTGCTCAGCTTCTTTCTCGCGGGCAATGCGTTCTTTTTCCGCTTTCGCAATTTCAGCCTCTTTAACAATGCGCTCCTGTTCCGCTTTTTTAACTGCTTCTTCTTTTATCTTGCGTTCCGTTTCTGCTTTTAATGCTCGATCTTTTTCTTTACGGGCTCGCTCTTCTGCTACTTTACGCTCTTGTTCTTTTGCGGCACGTTGCTTTTCAGCTTCTCTGGCCGCTTTGGCTTCCTGAGCTTGTTGCTCTTTTAATTGGCGAATATTCTCTTCTTCCGCTTTGCGGCTTTTTTCCAACTGCTCACTTTCGCGGCGTAACTTATCCAGCCGATCCTGCTCTTTTTTGGCGACGGCCTCACGCTGATTACGAATTTGCTGTGCCTGTTTTTGTACCAATTGTGGGTCAATCACCACGGCTTGAACCATCGGCCCTACAGGCTCGGGCTTAGTGAGGTTAAAATCCGATCCCCATAACAAAGCAGTGATCAACACTGTATGCAAAGCAGCCGAGATAATGATGGGCTTTTTGTAATCGCTTTTTTTGGATTTATGATCTTTCATGAACAGTACAAACTATCCTTTAATTTCGGTTAGCAGACCTACTTTTGAAATGCCCGCACGATTCAATTCATCCAGAACCAGTATCACTTCTGCATAAGGCGTTGCAGCATCACCGCCAACCGCAACCGGTGAATCCGGTTTCAACGACAATTCAGCTTTGATTCTAATGATCACATCTTGCAGCGAAAGACCCCGCTCGACTTCTTCATTATTTACGCTCAACCCGAGACGACCTTCTTTATCTATTTCCACGATGATAAAACTACTATCACTATCACCTTTCAGCTCAGCCGCTGACTTTGAAGTGGTGGTTTTAGGAAGCTCGACATCAACGCCTTGAGTGACAAACGGCGATGTCACCATAAAAATAATCAGCAACACGAGCATAACGTCGATATAAGGGACAACGTTAATCTCAGCTGTCAACTTGCGCTTTTTACGCTGGTAACCCACCATCGTCTATTCCCTACCAGCCATCGCTTGGCGGTGAAGAATGCTATGAAATTCTTCAGAAAAGGTGGCGTAATTATGCTCTAATTTGCTGACTTTATTGCTCAACCTGTTGTAAGCCATCACCGCAGGAATAGCCGCAAATAAACCCATAGCGGTCGCAATCAGCGCCTCTGCAATACCAGGAGCCACCATTGCTAACGTCGCTTGCTTCACCGCACCTAACGCAATAAATGAGTGCATGATTCCCCATACCGTACCAAATAATCCAATGTATGGGCTGATAGAACCCACGGTCGCTAGAAATGGCAGACTGGTCTCTAACTCGTCCACTTCCCTTGCGACAGCAACTCGCATCGCACGTCCCGTCCCTTCCATAATGAAATCGGGTGAAGTGGCGTTAGTCTTGCGTAAACGTGCAAATTCGGTAAAGCCAGAATAAAAAATCTCTTCTGTACCCAAAAGTTCATCTTTACGCTTTTTGACATCTTGATAAATAACGGATAAGTCAGTACCAGACCAAAATTTGTCTTCGAAAGCATCAGCGTTCTTTTCTGCTTGGGAAAGGACTTTACTACGTTTGATGATCATCGCCCACGAAACGATAGACATCCCCAAAAGGATTAGCATCACCATCTTGACCAATAAGCTGGCTTGCAAAAACAGATCGAGAATTGAGATATCAGCAGTCACTATGGGTTAACTCCAAAATTATTGATTGAGGCATCGCTTTTGGCCTCATGTTCTGATTGTCGATGCATGCTACCTTAACTATTGCTTTACACAATACTTTACCTTCAGGATTGACGAGCTCTTGACAGAAGATCAATGAGGCTTTTTTCAACGCCGAAATCACAGTATTTATCGTCAGCATATCGTCTAAACGTGCAGCTTGTAGAAAATCGATGTCAACGTGCCTGACCACAAAACCAATGTTCTGCTGCAAAAGCGTCTGCTGAGACACTCCAACTGCGCGTAACATTTCAGTTCGGGCTCGTTCAAAGAATTTAAGATAGTTTGAGTGATAGACGACACCACCAGCATCCGTATCTTCATAGTAAATCGTTACAGGCCAATGAAAGGCTGAGGCTGTATTTTGCACAAAGGTTCCAACACATATACAGATTTAGGCGGATACTATAACGCAACTCATTGACGTTAGTACAAGCATTGAGTGGACTTTTACAAAACTTGAAACAAAAAATTAGTGCTGTCTCAAAGAGGCAGCACTAATGTGCGTCGTTAATCAACCTTCGACAGGTTATTCATACACAGTAAATATCAAACTAGTCGAATAATCGTTAGGTAAATTAAGATCGATAATGAAATGTAGGGGCTAAACAATAATTGCCAAAACCATTTGCGTGGTCTAAAGCCAACACCAAAAACCATACTTGCACACAGCGCCCATATCATGAGTGGTGAAATAACCGCGTTGAAACCACCAATGCTCTGTGAATACAGCTCGGGATCCCACATAATCATGGCGATATGATAAAAACCAAGCAAGAGCGATAAGACTCTGAGCAGAGTCTTATCAACCAGTTTATGGTACTCAGTGACTTGCATTGCAAGTTTACTCACTGTCTTTGTCCATCATTTCAGAATGCTCTAACCAAAGAGCGTTGATGATGCCAAATGCACAAGCTAAAAGCACGCCTAGAATCCATGCGAAATACCACATATCTATGCTCCTTAGTAAAGTGAGTTTTTGTTTTCTTCAATAAACTTGCTATCAAGACGACCAAACATCTTGTAGTAAGTCCAAGTGGTGTAACCAAGAATGATAGGTACCATTACAAAAGCGACCACTGTCATTAAGTTCAACGTCAATTCACTCGATGTTGAGTCCCACATGGTCAAGCTGTTACTTGGTACTAAGCTTGAAGGCATGATAAATGGGAACATCGCAAAACCAGCGGTGAAAATCACACCCGCATTAGCTAAGCTAGAAGCCAAGAATGCGAGACCACCTTTTTCAAAACGCGACGCCAACACAGCAAGTAGTGGCATGGCAACACCCAAAGCTGGCGCTATCCATAGCAATGGGTAAGCGTTGAAATTAACCATCCACGCCCCCGCCTCACGTATCACTTCTTTATTGAGTGGGTTTGATGCAGCATGTGTATCAATGACGCTGGTAATCACGTAACCATCGATGTTTTGGATCCAAAACCCTGCAGCGACGAAAGTAACAGCAACCAACAAGCCCATTAGTTGAGCGACGCCACGAGCGCGTGCATGCAGCTCATCGGTGGTTTTCATCTGTAGCCAAGCGGCACCTTGTAAAATAATCATAAACAAGCTGACTAAGCCACAAAGCAGAGCAAATGGGTTCAACAGACCAAAAAATGAACCGTGATACGTTGGCATCATGAAATCACTGAGTTGGAATGGCACGCCTTGTAGTAAGTTGCCAAAGGCAACACCAAAGATGACTGGTGGTACAAAGCCACTAATTGAAATACAGATATCCCAAGTATTACGCCACTTTGGATCTTCAATTTTTGAACGGTAATCCAAACCAATCGGACGAAGCCATAATGCAGCCAATGTAACAATCATAGCCAAATAAAATCCGGAAAATGATGTCGCATAGACTAACGGCCAAGCCGCAAACAGTGCACCACCTGCCGTGATAAGCCAAACTTGGTTACCATCCCAGTGTGGGGCAATAGAGTTGATCATGACACGCCGTTCACTGTCATTCTTACCAATGACTGGAACAAGAGCACCAACGCCCATGTCAAAACCATCCGTGATTGCAAAACCAACCAGCAGTACGCCGATCAGCACCCACCAAATTAGTCGCAAGATTTCGTAATCAAACATTATTCTATCTCCCTGCCTTATGCTTCGACTTGACGGCTAACTTTGTCTTCAACAGAGTTTGCGTTTTGCTCAAAGTGATAACGACCAGTTTTCAGGCTGCTAGGCCCTTTACGAGCAAATTTAACCATCAGGTAAACTTCAGCAATCAAGAACACTGTGTACAGTGCAAGAATCGCAAACAATGAGGTCCATAATTCGCCCAGAGTTAGGGCAGAAGCGGCAACATTGGTCGGCAATATTTCACCAACAGCCCATGGTTGACGGCCATATTCAGCAACAAACCAACCTGCTTCAATTGCAATCCACGGTAGAGGAATACTGAACAAGGCGGCTTTAAGTACCCATTGTTTTTGCTCAATTTTCTGACGGCAAGTTTGAATAAATGCTGCACCAAAGACAAATAGCATCACAAAACCGACACCAACCATCAGGCGGAATGACCAAAATAGTGGCCATACGGTTGGAATTGAATCATCGGCGGCGGCTTGAATTTGCTCTTCCGTTGCGTCCGTCACTTTGTCGGTATAGCGCTTAAGAAGTAAACCATAACCTAAGTCACCTTTCACTTCGTCAAATGCATCCATATTCGCTTGAGATTTTTCACCCGCACGAAGTTTTTCTAGTAAACCATAGGCATACATACCGTTACGGATGCGATCGACGTGATCATCACGTAAATCACGCAACCCTGTGACTTCAGTATCGAGAGAACGTGTAGCGATAATACCCATCACGTATGGAATTTTTACTGCATAATCGGTGTGCATGGCGTCTTGGTTAGGCAAACCAAACAGTGTAAATGCAGCTGGCGCAGGTTCCGTGTGCCACTCAGCTTCAATCGCAGCCAGCTTCACCTTTTGAACTTCACCCACTTCATATCCTGATTCATCACCAAGCACAATCACGGACAAAATAGCGGCCATGCCGAATGATGCAGCGATAGCAAATGAGCGGCGTGCAAACGCAACGTCTCGACCTTTCAGCAAGTAATATGAGCTAATACCAAGAATGAACATCGCGCCAGTGGTGTAACCAGAAGCGACGGTATGCACAAATTTCACTTGAGCAACTGGGTTGAAAACGACTTCAGCAAAGCTGACCATTTCCATACGCATAGTTTCAAAATTGAATTCTGCGCCGACTGGGTTTTGCATCCAACCATTCGCAATCAAGATCCAAAGTGCCGAGAAATTGGACCCCAGCGCAACCAACCAAGTCACGCCCAAGTGCTGGCGTTTTGATAGTCTATCCCAACCAAAGAAGAACAAACCGACAAAGGTTGATTCTAAAAAGAAGGCTACAAGTGCTTCAATCGCAAGAGGGGCGCCAAAAATGTCACCTACATAGTGGGAATAGTATGACCAGTTTGTACCGAACTGGAACTCCATAGTGAGGCCAGTGGCCACCCCAAGGGCAAAGTTAATACCAAAAAGCTTACCCCAGAACTTTGTCATGTCCTTATAGATTTGCTTATCAGTCATTACATACAAAGATTCCATGATGGCTAAAAGAAAAGCCATACCTAGAGTCAATGGAACGAACAGGAAGTGATACATCGCTGTCAGTGCAAACTGCAACCGCGATAGATCAACGACGTCAATCATGGTAACTCCTTTGTGCCGGCTGAATGACACTTTTGACATGCTAAGCGGGTTAAAATTCCTCAAAATCCATCAGTGATATAACCTTATCAAATGTTGAAAAATATCAGAATTTTGTTGCAAGCATGTACCGTTATGGTTAGTTAATTGTTAAGCATCAGCTAATATAGCTGGGACTAATACTACTTCTAAATGCAGGTTGTTTCAAAAGATTTATGGGAGAAAAACGCCTTGATTTACATCAATTTTCACGCGGCAAATCTGAACAAAAAAAGAACAAAATGATCCACATCAAAGGAAGAATGAAATTGTTGTGAGTATTTAGTGAAAGGAATAGAAATTAATACAACGAATCACACAGAGAGTTAACAATACACTTCACATCATTAACTCTTTAGTGATAAGGAAATTATCATAAATAAGATGTAGTTCACACTTTGTGCTTACCACCTAAAAATGATGATGAGGTGTAAACTTATTTTTCAATTCCGAAGTGAAGATAGGCGCGATCGGTCGCCATTCGTCCTCTTGGTGTCCGTTGTAAATAACCTTGTTGGATAAGAAAGGGTTCTAACACATCTTCAATGGTATCTTTTTCTTCGCCGATTGCAGCGGCTAGGTTATCGAGACCAACAGGTCCACCGCCAAATTTGTCCATAATTGCTAGTAATAGCTTTCTATCCATATAGTCGAAACCTTGGCTATCAACATCCAACATGTTTAGCGCTTTATCTGCAGTCTCTATACATATGTGCCCGTTGCCTTTCACTTCAGCGTAATCTCGAACTCGGCGCAATAAACGGTTGGCAATCCGAGGCGTTCCCCTTGCTCTCCTAGCCACTTCAAGTGCACCATCCGCTTCCATCGACAATCCTAAACAGTCCGCGCTTCTTTGCACTATGTACTGTAGATCATCAATTTTGTAATACTCAAGGCGCTGTACAATACCAAAGCGATCACGCAAGGGTGAGGTTAACGAGCCAGCGCGAGTTGTTGCCCCAATCAGCGTAAAAGGGGGTAAATCGATTTTAATGGACCGAGCGGCTGGACCTTCGCCAATCATTATATCGAGCTGGTAATCTTCCATTGCGGGATAAAGAATTTCTTCAACCACTGGACTTAATCGATGAATTTCATCAATAAAAAGAACGTCGTTCTCTTCAAGGTTAGTCAGTAATGCCGCCAAATCACCTGCTTTTTCCAATACCGGACCAGAAGTTGTGCGGATATTCACTTCCATCTCATTGGCAACGATATTGGCTAATGTTGTTTTTCCAAGCCCTGGAGGGCCAAAAATCAGGAGATGGTCGAGTGGTTCGCTGCGCATTTGTGCCGCTTTAATGAAGATTTCCATTTGATTACGTACATGATCTTGGCCACGATAATCCGCTAATTTTTTGGGACGAATCGCGCGATCAATAATATCTTCATCTTTAAAAATAGGGCTATCAGGGGCAATTAAGCGATCAGCTTCAATCATACCATTGCTCTCAAGGCTTCTTTAATCAGCGCTTCACTGGTCATGTCAGCTTTCATTACTTGTGCCACTACTTTAGAAGCTTGTTGAGGCTTATAACCCAAAGAAAGTAACGCACTGATCGCTTCTTCTTCCGCATTGCTCGTGAGCGCTTCCAAGGAATTGTTATCGACTGGCGCAGCGTCAGTAGCGGGAGTGAAGAGGTCACCGGCTCCCCAACCTTTCAGCCTATCTTTCATCTCAACAACCAAACGTTCAGCGGTTTTTTTACCCACGCCAGGAAGCTTAACTAATGTGGAGATATCTTCACGCTCAACGCATGAAACAAATTGACCGGCCGTCATTCCGGACAAAATACCCAAGCCTAATTTTGGCCCGACGCCATTCGCTTTAATCACTTCACGAAATAAAGCTCGCTCTTTTACCGTGTTGAAACCATATAAAAGCTGCGCATCTTCTCGGACCACAAAATGGGTATAAATGACCGCTTCTTCGCCCAATTTAGGGAGTTCATAGAAGCAACTCATTGGCATTTGGACTTCATAACCAATGCCAGCGACTTCAATCAATAGCTCTGGAGGTTGCTTTTCAATCAGAATGCCGCGAAGACGTCCAATCACAGGAAATTCCTTAGAGAAATGAGGTTATTTGACTCGGATGATAATAAATAACTGGATGTATAGCCAGTAGAAAAATACCACCTCGCTCGAGATCGGTTTTTCAGCGATATCGACCTTTTTTAGCACTGCTTGCCCGCCCAGCTAACGCGATCAAGGTTTTATTGGTATTCGCATGACAAATTGCCACACCCAGAGCATCGGCGGCATCCGCTTGTGGCTTAGCCGATAATTTGAGCATTTGCTGGACCATATGTTGCACCTGTGCTTTATCAGCACTACCCGTACCAACTACAGATTGTTTAACCAATCGAGCGGCATATTCATAGACTGGAAGATCCGCATTCACCGCCGCCACAATAGCACTGCCCCTTGCTTGCCCGAGTTTGAGTGCTGAGTCCGCATTCTTTGCCATAAATACTTGCTCGATGGCAAAAACATCAGGCTGAAACTGTGTGATGATTTCCGTCACACCAGCGTAAATTTGCTTGAGCCGCCCAGGTAACTCTTTTTCGGAGGTACGAATACATCCACTACCAAGATAGTACAAATATCGTCCATGCTGCCTGATCACACCATAACCTGTGATTCGCGAGCCGGGATCTATACCTAAAATAATTGACATGAAAACCTTAATCGTGGACGAAAAACAAAATGGGCTTAACCAATAAAGTTCAAGCCCATCATCGACAAGTTAACTGCCTGATTATTTACGACGCCAAGTAGTCCCACTTGGGCCATCTTCTAAAATGATGCCGAGTTCGTTCAACTTATCGCGTGCCACGTCAGCATTAGCCCAATCTTTTGCTGCACGTGAGTCATTACGCAGTTTGATCAAAGCTTCAATTTCAGCCACTTGTTCGTCGCCATTAGCATCCCCTTTAAGAAACGCTTCTGGATCTTGATGCAAAATGCCAATCACATCGGCAAGCTCACGCATAAGTGCGCCAAGAGCGCTGGCTTGTTGGAGATTTTCTGTCTTCAGCTTGTTGATATCACGTGCCATATCAAACAAGACGGAATAAGCCTCTGGCGTATTAAAGTCATCATTCATCGCTATCGTAAAGCGACTGACATACTCTTCACCGCCCGCAACTGCTACGGTTAAATCCAACCCTCTCAACGCTGTGTATAGACGCTCTAGCGAGGCTCGCGCTTGTTTTAGGTTATCTTCGCTGTAATTTAATTGGCTGCGATAATGGCCCGACATCAAGAAATAGCGCACCGTTTCCGCATCATAGTGAGCAAGTACATCGCGGATTGTGAAAAAATTCCCTAATGATTTAGACATTTTTTCTCTATCCACCATCACCATGCCACTGTGCATCCATGTGTTCACATAGGAAGTGTCATGTGCGCAGCATGATTGAGCAATTTCATTTTCATGATGAGGAAATTGCAAATCAGAGCCTCCACCATGAATATCAAAGTGATTACCCAAAATCGCTGAATTCATCGCCGAACATTCGATGTGCCAACCCGGGCGTCCTTCTCCCCATGGGGATTCCCAAGTGGGCTCGCCCGGCTTCGACATTTTCCACAACACAAAATCAAGTGGGCTACGCTTAGCAAGATCAACATCAACACGAGCGCCCGCTTGAAGCTGATCGAGATCTTGTTTGGATAACTTGCCGTATTCGTCAAATTTGCTGACTTCAAACATCACATCACCATTAGAAGCAACGTAAGCAAAACCGCGTTCAATCAGTCGTTGCACCAAGCCTATGATTTCTTGGATATAAGCGGTTGCACGAGGCTCGACATCTGGACGTTTCATATTCAATGCATCGAAATCTGCATGCATGTCTGCGATTAAGCGCTCGGTTAGCGAATCGCAAGATTCACCATTTTCGGCAGCACGTTTAATGATTTTGTCATCAATATCAGTGATGTTACGCACAAATGTAAGGTCATAGCCTAAGTAGCGCAAGTAACGAGAAATCACATCAAAAGAAACGAAGGTGCGACCATGGCCAATATGACAGAGATCATAAATGGTGACTCCACAGACATACATACCCACTTTGTTGGCATGAATTGGTTTGAATTCTTCTTTTTGTCTAGTGATTGAGTTATATATTTTCAGCATGATCTCTATCTAATAACTGTTTGAACTAAAATGGCTTCACAGTATAACAACTCTAGCCTAGCTTGGTCATCCTTATTCTCTCGCAATAATACGGCCCCTAAAGACATTTGTTGATTTGAATGTGTCCAAAGTTCAGTTAAAATCCGGGCCTCAACGAAAAATAGATAAAGGTAACTATCATGATCATCCTTCACACGAATTTTGGTGATATTAAAATTCAACTTAATGAAGAAAAAGCACCAGAAACAAGCGCAAACTTTCTACAGTACTGCCGTGACGGTTTTTACGATAACACTCTGTTCCACCGCGTTATCGATGGATTCATGATTCAAGGCGGCGGCATGACCTCTGGCCTAAAAGAAAAAACAACTCGCGCAACGATTAAAAACGAAGCCAACAATGGCCTAAGCAATAAGATCGGTACTCTTGCCATGGCGCGCACTATGGATCCACACTCTGCAAGTTCTCAGTTTTTCATCAACGTGAACAACAACACATTCCTAGATTTTCGTTCAGAAAGCCGAGATGGCTGGGGCTACTGCGTGTTCGCTGAAGTGATCGAAGGTATGGATATTGTGAACAAAATAAAAGCAGTGAGCACAGGCTCTATGGGCATGCATCAAGATGTTCCACTAGAAGAAGTGTTCATTTCTGGCACAACCATCGAAGAGTAAAGGTAAAAGGAGCGCTATGCGCTCCTTATTTTTATTATGCATACACTATTTATTTCTGATTTACACCTAAGCCCTTCTCGACCAGATATCACTGAGTGTTTTATCCGTTTCATGCGCGAAGAAGCCATTCATGCCGATGCACTGTACGTGCTTGGCGATCTTTTCGAATTTTGGATAGGTGACGATGATAATTCACCTTTCGCCAACCAAATAAAATCGGAATTTAAGCAACTGACTCGCAAAGGGGTTGCTTGCTATTTTACTCAAGGAAACCGCGACTTCTTGCTTGGCAAACGATTTGCGAAAGAAACCGGAATCACCCTTCTCCAAGAAGAACAAGTAATTAACCTTTACGGAAAAAAAGCCGTGGTGTTGCATGGCGACACACTCTGTATTGACGATATAAAGTATCAAGCCTATCGAAAGAAGGTTCACCAGCCTTGGCTACAATGGGTATTTAATCGGCTGCCATTTTTTGTAAAGGTTCGTATTGTGGGTAAAGTACAGTCGGGCATCCATAATGATAAACAAATGAAATCTATGGATATTATGGATGTCACACAAAGTGAAGTGGATAGAGTTCTGACCCAGTATAGGGTCGATTTAATGATTCATGGCCATACTCATCGACCAGAGATTCATCACAGAAATCAACTTCATGGCACCGCAACGCGAATTGTTTTGGGTGACTGGTACACTCAAGGCTCAGTCTTAGTCTATGCTAATGATGGTTACGAACTGCAAACTCGGCCATTTAGTTCTAAAAACTGATGCCAAGTCGCACTCTGATACTATTAATTGTTCGTATCAAAAGCTAAGCTATAATAAGTAATATCAATGATATCAATAATTAGATAAGAGTCTTGCCTTGAAATACTCCTATATCGCCAGACAGCCTATACTCGATCGTGACCGAAAAACTATCGGCTACGAGCTGCTATTTCGAGACGGCCCTAAGAACACCTTTCCAGATATAGACCCAGACTTAGCAACGAGCCGGTTACTCTCTGATCATTTTTTATCCACTCATTACAATACGCTGGGTAAGCATTTAGGGTTTGTCAATTTTCCTTATCAAAGTCTGATTAACCTCGTGCCTACGCTTTTTCCTGCGCAAAATTTGGTCGTTGAGGTATTGGAAGATTGCAAACCAACTTTAGAGTTATTAGAAGCAATTAAAAAGATGGCGAAGCTTGGTTACCGAATTGCGCTTGATGATTTTGTACCCAGTTCAGGCTGGCTCGTCTTCTTCCCCTATGTGTCAATTATCAAATTTGACATCCGTGTTGTTTCCCTTGAAAAAGCAGCTCGCTTTATTCAAAAACTTGGCGCAACGAAAATTGAGTTCCTTGCTGAAAAAGTAGAAACTTATGAAGAGTTTAAGCAAGCTAAAAAGGCGGGCTTTACCTATTTTCAAGGCTACTTTTTTAGCAAACCAGAGATGTTACAGCGCAAAGCGTTAGAGCCCGCATTTCTTACTGTGGTGCAACTGTTCAAAGAAATAGCCAAATCTAACCTAGATTACAAAGCCATTGAGGAGCTTGTCGCCACCGACCTGACCCTATCTTACAAACTGTTAACCTTTGTTAACTCATCCGCAACAGTCAGTTCAAAAATCCATTCATTTAAACAAGCGCTGATTTATCTCGGTGAACAACGATTGAGAAAGTTTATCTCCTTGGTTGCTATTGCTTCGACGCAAGAATCTAAACCGGACTATTTGTATGGTTTATCCATTCAAAGGGCAAGATATTGCGAGCTGATCGGTGTGAAAGCAAAAATGAACGTCGAACCCGGTTCGGCCTTCCTGACAGGAATGTTTTCGCTACTCGATAGCCTACTTGATCAACCTTTAGAAAGTATCATGGAAGAGATGCCTATCGACGAATACGTTAAACTTGCATTAATAGAAGGGAAAGGAGAATTAGGTCTGGTACTCGAGTTAACTCGAGCTTATGAACAGGCTGACTGGCAAAAGGTTGAGAAAATTGCTAATGCGTTAAATATCGAAGAGCCCGTGGTGAAAGAGTGTTACAACGAAGCTGTGAAATGGACAGCCGATTTACTGGGTGTCCACTCCTGAGTAGACATCGAGTTTAGATCTCCTTAAACTTCCCCGTCTTATATGAATGGGCAATTTGAGAGGATTTATGAACCAATGCTATTGTGGTAGTCATTTAGATTACCAACACTGTTGTGAACCAATCCACAGTGATTCAGCTTTAGCCATCTATCCAGAGCAACTGATGAGAGCCCGCTATAGTGCCCATGTTCTGGGTTTGGTTGATTTCGTCATCAATACCTATCATCCGAGTTGCAATGCACCACAGCAACGTGACGCGATTGAAGAATCAATCAGCAGTCAATGGTGTGGGCTAGACGTCATCTCCGCAAGTATCCGCAACAACGAAAATGAAGGCTTCGTTCATTTCAAAGCCTATTACACACAGAATCAACAGCAATTTTGTCTGCAAGAACGTTCACGATTTATACGAGAAAATGGTATCTGGTTCTACGTTGACGGTGAATTTCCACAGGAGAACACACCAACGAAGCTAGGACGAAATGACCCATGTCATTGCGGTAGCGGCAAGAAATTTAAGAAGTGTTGTGCTTAAATTAAAACGCCAAACTAGAGAAATTTGGCATTTCATATTTGATGGCGATCACTCTTGTTCGATAATCCATTTTCGAAACGATTTGCGCTCTTCCTTTGTTGACTTTAGATACCATATTTGAAGTTGGGTCAGAGAGTCTTCAGTTGTGCTAATGGCATCAGAATTATTCACCATATCTATTTTCTTGAGGTTGTCAGAAAAAAATATTGCGTTGTCAATGTTATATGATTTAACTAAAGATCCCACATCCATATATGGGAATACTTCGACTGTCGAAGGAAGAATTTTCTGTTCGACACTCACATCCTCAGAAGTTTGAATATCAAAAACTGGTTTTTTCCGTTCGTTTTCAGCATTAATTTTGTCATAACGATTAGAAATCAATTTTATAAATGCTTTACTATTTATGTCTTTCTGCCCCTGGAATGTCAGGGTAACCAAATAAGGGTAGGTAGCATAATACTCCATTTTTCCACCACTTTTTAGGCGTCCAGAATACCGGAGAACAAGTTGCAAATATTCACTGTCAAAGGTCAGAGAGTTATCAGCCTTCTGCCCATTTACGTAAAGTATCTCGATGCCAGAGTCTACAGACAATTCATACCCATTAGCCACTGTTGAGCTACATAAGAAAACTAAAATACAAATAAAGGCTCTCAACAACAAATCAAATCTCCCGATAAATAAAAAGCCAATGCACTGCACTGGCTTTTATGATACTTAAAAATTAAAGTATTTTAGAACGTGTAGTAAGCACCGATTAGAGCAACATCTTTTTCTTGGTTACCACCTGCAGCAAAATCATTTGATGTTTCTGCAGTTTGATATTCAGCAAATACCGTAATGTTGCTTGCTAGAGCATAATCAACACCGACAACTAGGTTTTCTGTATCACCTTTAGCATCTACACCGGTTTTAGTAACTTCATCAATACTCATAACAGCATAAGTTGAATAGAGGCGTACATCATTAAATGAGTAAGAAGCAGCTACACCAATCGCATCACCAGAATAGAAATCTGAGGCTGTGAAGAAACCATACTTGTTGTTACCTTCATATTGGCCATAAGTCACAGCGAAGAAAAAGCCAGATACATCAACAGAAGCCGAGATACCTGCTACAGAGTAATCAGTATCAGCTGCAGCTTCACCTGTTAGGTATGAAGCACCGATAGAAAACATATCTACAGTGTAGTCAAGTGATACACCGTAGGTATTGTCAATATTTTCGTTAGATTCTGTATTGACATCAGCTACAAATACTAAACCGTCTACAACTTTAGCTTTAAATACAGCGCCGTGACCTGTTGACTCGCTACGGTGACCACCTGTAGAGCCCATGTATTTACCTTCATTGGTAATATCATCTTTTTGGATAGCATCCATAGAGTCAGCTAGATCTCCAACTTCACCTACAGCAACACCCCAAGTCTCAGTTTTAACGCCGACATACAAATCGTCAAATGATGCTTTGCTATCAGTAGACTCGTAATCAGAACCAGCCTCTATTTCAAAAGAACCAAACGCTTTCAGGGTATCAGTCAGTTTTGTTTCTGCATCAAGCTGGATTTTTCCCCAAACATTAACATCTGGATCGGTTTTTGTTTCTACTTGAGCGGTATTTGTAGATTTAGTTGTTGCCAAATAAGCATCAACTTCGCCTTTGAGCTTCACGGCTGTCGTGTCGTTAGCGTAAATTTCTGCTGCGTTAACTGAGCTTGCTGCCGCAAGCACTGCTAGTGCTAATAGAGTCTTTTTCATAATTAATCCACTGCCTTTTCTTATGTATGGGAATTCCTTATCCGGTTCCCTTTGTTTTTGCTGGCAACTTCCAAATTTAAACTCGGTTCGTTGCCGCCATTAAATCTCAAGGATTAGATTGCAAAAGATTATCCTGCATGTCAAATATCCTAAAAAACAAACAAAAATAAAGGTAAAAACAATTAAAAACATATGGTTACATGATGTTTTCATAAAATTACGGGCGACTTCCAAGCAAAAACATCACACAATCTAAAAACTAACAACCATGAAGCATCAGAATTAAACACCAATAAAATTCATTTTGGCAAGATTAAATAGATATTAAGGCCATCATTTAACCGAATGGGTAGTTTTATATTTTCCACAATGAGAATTAAACATAAGTTCCTGAAGGTTCAGTTTTTTTTTGTGAACAAGATCTAGATTTGATCTAAAAGCATACGATTTCGTGAACTGCGTATCCTTTAGTGAACTGTGCTAGACTCGGCACTCTGCTATTTAGGTCTGTGTATGCTTACAACAAAAATCCAAAAATCCATTCGGGATAGTTATCAAAACCTGCAATTTCAGCTCGAAAACTTCATTCCTCGTCGAGGACAAAATTATCTTGTTGCTGAGATTGCAAAAACATTGTGTGGTTCATATCACAAGTCCAACCGAATCTTGATTGCTGAAGCGGGTACAGGAATAGGGAAATCACTCTCCTATTTAATGGCAGCGGTTCCTGTTGCAGTGTTGAATAATAGAAAGGTTGTTGTTTCGACAGCCACAGTGGCACTTCAAGAACAGCTGATCAGCAAAGATTTGCCTTTATTTAGACGCATCACTGATCGTCAATTCTCTTTTATCCTTGCCAAAGGACGTCAACGATACTGTTGCACCGAAAAACTCGCGGCTGCGTGTGGAGTAGATGGATCACAAATTGCCCTGTTCGAATCAAAGCCACAAAAAAAAGACGTTGAATTATTCACCACCATGTATGAAAAACTGACTCAAGGAAAATGGAACGGTGATCGCGACTCGTGGCCAAAAGCGATTAAAGATGAGTTATGGCAACTGATTGTTAGTGATAAGCATAGTTGTAATGGTAGCTTTGCTGGCCACAGAGATTGTCCTTTTCAAAAGGCGCGTTCAGAACTGGATAAAGCCGATGTCATTATTGCCAACCACAGCTTGGTCATGGCGGATGCTGACCTTGGCGGTGGTGTCATTCTGCCTGAGCCCGAAAACACCATTTACATTTTTGATGAAGCACACCACTTACCTCATGTAGCACGAGATCACGCTTCAGCGTCCGCAAGCTTGAAAGGCGCAGCAAGTTGGTTAGAAAAACTCAATCAATCCGTAACCAAGTTTTCAAGCTTAGCCGAAGAAAAACGAGTGGCACGTTTTCGTAATGAACTGCAAGAGACACTGCAACAACTTATCCCAAGCTTGAGCCAACTGACAAAGCAGTTTGTACCCGAACAATTTGAAGAAAAGCGATACCGTTTTGAGCATGGCGAACTGCCACAATGGCTTGAAGAAGAGTCTAAAACCCTGAAGCGGCTCTCTCAAAAAGCCAATCAATCCGTCGCTAAAATTGCGGACTTGATTGCTGAGCGAGTTAAAGAAGGCGAACTCGCCGCTCGGTTGGCAGAACCAGCACTGGCTGAATTAGGCTTTTATATTCAACGTTTAGAGAACCTTGCCCAAGTATGGCTGCTGATGGCGGAACCTAAGCGAGAAAAAGGAGCCCCTTTGGCACGTTGGCTTGAAATTCACCCTGAACGTGAAGGTGATTTCATTGTTAACGTTTCACCGCTAGAAATTGGTTGGCAACTTGATCAACAGATCTGGAGCCGCTGCATCGGCGCAATCTTAGTCTCTGCGACGATGCGAGCTCTTAACTCGTTCAGCTACTTTTGCTCGCAAGCAGGGATCAGTGAAAAGGCCGAAGATGGCACACGTTTCCTAGCACTCGCTTCACCGTTTGATTATCAAAATCAGGCCGAGTTACTCATTCCAGCCATGCGTTTTGAACCGCAAGCGAAAGAGTATACTGATTATCTGGTAGAGCGGCTCGCTGAGTTTATTCAGCCAAACAAAGCTAATTTAGTGCTATTTGCTTCTTACTGGCAAATGCGCGAAGTGGCTGAAAAAATATCAACAGATTTTGTTAAACGAGGCTGGGCGCTGCAAGTCCAAGGTGAAATATCACGCACAGAAATTCTAAATAAACATAAAATGCTAGTGCAGTGTGGTAAAACGAGCGTGATGTTTGGCACCAGTAGCTTTTCGGAAGGGCTAGACTTACCAGGAGAACTTTTGGAGAATCTGGTGATCACAAAAATTCCGTTTGCCGTACCAACCTCTCCAGTTGAGCAAGCTCACGCCGAATACATAGAGAAGCGAGGCGGAAACTCTTTTATTCAGATAACCGTTCCTGAAGCCAGCAAAAAGCTGATCCAAGCCGTCGGGAGATTGCTGCGCAAAGAGCGTGATTCTGGTAGAGTCGTGATTCTCGATCGCCGAATCGTTTCAAAACGCTACGGAAAATCATTATTGGACTCGCTTCCTCCATTTAAAAGAACAATAGAATATTAGCTAGGGGCTTAACGCTGCACCCTTTCATCTCATTACTCAGGACCGATTTTATTCATGGAATTTGTTGAGCCAACCACTTTGATTGTGTTGGCGCTTGTTGCTTTTATTGCTGGCTTTATCGATGCCGTCGCTGGCGGCGGTGGCATGCTTACTGTACCCGCGTTATTATCAATCGGTCTTCCGCCGCACATCGCACTAGGAACGAATAAGCTGGCAGCAACATTTGCCTCATCAACTGCCGCATTAACCTACTATCAGAAGAAGTTGTTTCAACCAAGTTGCTGGGTCAGAGCTTTCATTGCCACCTTAATTGGCGCAACCATAGGTACTTTTGCTGTCGATGCGATCAGCACCGATTGGCTACAAAAAGTGCTGCCGCTCATTATTCTAGCTGCCGCTATCTATACGATATGGCATAAAACACCACATGCACACCAGAATGTCAGCCCGCCCCCCTGCCCTGTACTTCACAAAAAGCAGTATGCGCAAGGCTTGATACTTGGATTTTATGACGGGCTGGCAGGGCCGGGGACTGGCGCATTTTGGACAGTCAGTTCGATGGCGTTATACCGACTCAACATTTTATTGGCCTCTGGCCTTGCTAAAGCGATGAATTTTACCAGTAATGTAACGTCATTGGTTACCTTTGCCATTTTGGGGCATATTGACTGGGTGTTGGGACTGACTATGGGAGTTTGTTTGATGGTTGGAGCTTTTGTTGGCGCACATTCAGCGATTCGTTTCGGCGCTAAATTTATTCGTCCGGTGTTTGTGAGTGTGGTCAGTGTGCTTGCAATTAAGCTGACTTATGATGCGTGGTTTGCAGGCTTATGAACCATTTTTCTCAATTGAAGTCCTTAATTGAAGAGTTGAAGCAACAAGCCGCCAGTGTTGACCGAACTCGTGGTGAACACCATCAGGCTCTGTTTGATGAGCGCCTGTTCCACTGTAAAGCGCACTTATTAATCCCTTGTGTTATGGAAGCAAAAGCGACCTTTGATTCCATCGTGCGCGAACAAGAGAGCCAACGGCTAACCAGTCAACGAGCTCAATATCTAACCGATCGACTGCTTGCACAAATTGCGGCAATCCAACGCGAAATATCGACAGTATCGATCAGAAAAAGTGAGCCCAAGCATCGCAGCTATTATCGCAAACCGATCAACGCGTTATATCAAGAGCTGGCCCAGCACCAAGAATGGGAGCGGAGGCTGATGGATATGGTGAGAGAAAAAGAGCTCGGGCTCAAGCAAAATTCTGCTGTTAGTCAGCAGCAAGCACAAAAAGCGTTATTGACCGTAGAGCAGCGGCTCAAGCGTTGCCAAGAAGCCAAAGCCAAAATTGAGAAACAAATTACGTTCAGGGAGAAAAACCAATAAAATGAATGATCCTACTGTACCGCTAGACGGTGCGTCTGAAGAGATAAAGCTCGCTGTCGATCTCATCTACTTATTAGAAACCAATCAGATTGAACCACACACCGCACTTGAAGCGCTGAAAATCGTACAGCAGGATTTATTGCGTAAACTGGATGATACTGCGAGAGAGTAAGAAGCAAACATCTACTTCTTACTCTTTCAGCCGTTAGACTTTAAATTGCCCAACCAACTGTTGCTGCTTAGCCGAGAGTTGGCTTATCTGAGCACCAACCGATTCTGATTCACCGACCAGTGTCAATATCTGCGCGCTAAGATCACGAATATTGGATAGGCTGAGGTTGACTTCACCAGAGACGGCTTGCTGTTCTTGGGCCGCTTTCACAATCTGGCTATTCATATCGTTAATTGCTGAGATGGATTCAAACACTATTTCTAATTCAGCAACGGCCTTTTGGACTTGTATCGCAGTTCCATTTGCTAACGCGTTTCCTTGCTGGATCACCTCAACTACGCCCTCAGTACCTTGTTGAACTTTTTCTATCACTTTGCGTATTTCACCCACAGAATTCTGAGTCCGCTGGGCCAAATTACGTACCTCATCGGCGACAACAGCAAACCCTCGCCCTTGATCTCCGGCCCGAGCCGCTTCTATAGCCGCATTTAATGCGAGCAAATTGGTTTGCTGTGAAATTCCCTCAATGACCGTTAAAATTTCGGTAATATTGATATTGTTTTGAGCCAACTCTTCAACAACCGGCACCGCATCACTCATTCGCACCACCAGCTTATGCATCTCAGCTTCAGAGGCACGGATGACATCCTGCCCAGTCAGTGCGGAGTGATTAGCTTGCGAAGCGGCTTGCACCGCAGCCTCGGCATTTTGCACAACGAGACTTGCTGTTTGTGTCATTTCTTCAGAGGCAGTCGCCACCATATCCATCTCTTTAAATTGAGACTCACTACGGCTACGTGTTTGTACGGCAGACTGCCGTGCCTGTTCAGTCGTTTGAGCTACTTGGTTCGCACTTTCTACGATCTGCTGAATGATAGCCTGTAATTTGTCTAAAAACTGGTTAAAGCCGCGTGCCAAATCACCGATTTCATCATGGCTACTGATGACAAGCCGCTGAGTTAAATCCCCTTCGCCAGAAGCAATATCTTGTAACCGCTCCACGACCGCTCGAATAGGTTTCACAATTTGGGTGGCAGCTAGCGCAATGATTGCGAGCCCTAAAAAGACTAGCAATGCGCCGACTAATAACTCCGCTCTAACGCCATTCTCTACCTGTTGAGTAATGATCTGATCCAGTTGATTGGCATCAGCTAGCACACTCGATGTCGGCATTTCAAAAACCACGCCCCAAGTCTGGTTCGCCACCTGAATAGGAGCAAAGACAGACAACCACTGCCGATCTGAATTCCATTGAGAATGGACTTTACCCTCGGCTAGAAGATTGGCGATCTCCTTTGTAGTCAAAACGGAATCAGCCAGTGGCGCGCCTAAGGTTAATTCACGCTCATCAGTCGCAATAAGCGTGTTATTTAAGCTGACAATAAAGACCTTACCACTACCGCCAAATAGACTTTGATCTGAACTCAGTGCAATAGCTACCAGTGGGCTAAGCTTTAAATCGATGCCAAAAAAGCCAATCGCAACGCCATCAATCAAAATGGGCACAGAGAGAGAAGAAGTAAGAAACGTTTCATTGTCTTGAATCACGATTTTAGGCGATGAGATACATGCACTAGCTGTTGTTAACGGGCAGGCGAAACGCTCACTGTTTCCTTCATCCTTCAATGCCACTTCGCTTAATACATTTGCCACCACATTTTCACCATTGGAGGACGTTATCCAGTATGCAGCGAATCGACCTATTTCATTTGAGCCTACATAGTCAGCATTCTGGTAGTTGTCATCCTCGCTATCGAGCAAATTTGGCTTAAAGACGAGATAAGCCCCCTGAACATTGGGATAATTGACTACCGTCTTGCGAACCATTTCATCTAAAGATGTCCTTAACGCTTCGCTTTCACCAAAATTTTCTTCGGTATTTGATTTGAAAAACAAGGCCGTATCAGCAAGCATCTGAGCCCGATACATGGCTTCACTGAGATATTCAGATACTTCGGTGGCATTGAGCCGCGCCCGAGTTTCTAATAACTGCTGCGATTTATTGATCACAGAATCTGAACTTTGTTGTTTTATTGCTTGTTGGTTATTCACTGCGTTATAAACAGAAAAACCAATGAGAGACAATGACGTAATTAACAGGCAAAGGCCGGCTAAAAGGGTTATTTTCCATTGAACCGAAAGTGTTCGCATACTACATCCTTATGCTGCGCTAATAGGGTTTTCAGACAAAACGGTGACCGTTTTAATTAGAGCATATTGACTTGAGAGATCAATCGTAAGTTTACATAAATGTTAATAAAAATATTCTTGTATTTACAACGCCAATGGACATGTGATGGACTTCTGTAGTCGCCCATGTTTTTTGTTTCCTCTTACTTGTGGTGAATAAGAGGTTTACTTCTAACATGGGCACTTCTTCAGGCAATAGCCCCAAAGTTCAATCACCACCGCCCAAGGCGGTGGTTTAGGGATGACAATGAAAACCCATTGGCTATGCCGGTGGATACTTTTTGGCTACTGGTACTGCTTCCTTAGCCATTCCATTTCGTCAACACCATTGCGGCTTAAATTTCCAACTAATTCAGTAACGCGGTTTTGAGCTTGTAGTTCTTCTAAATCTCCGATCCATTGATATTTCATATTTTGTTCAGAAACAAAAACTAATCGCCCATTATCTTCGGTACACTGAACTCGCCCATCTTCTGAAGGAGAAAATTCTATATGCTTCAAGTTGTAAAATTTACTCTGTGTACGTAAAGTTTTATAACTGTCTAGATTTAGGTTTCGGATAATCAGATCAAATTTAGTATCAGCCTCTTCTAAAGGGGTGAAAGAAAAATTATGTTTTCCAGTCAGCCTTACTGTATCGCACTTAGGTGTAACACATAAATAATACGTTTCACTTCCGATACAATAAACTACGCTTCCTTGAGTTAAATAAGGAAAGTTTTTAGTTATGTCTGTTCGAGTTCTTTTAAATAAAGACAAGACTGAAAGCTCTTTCAAAGAATCGAGTAACTCTCCTTCTTTTGAATAGATTGCGAAAAGCTCATGTAACTTTTCTTTAGAAACCAAACTACTAACTTTATTTTTCGATAATGTTTGACCTTTATCATTACTGCTATCTATCAAAGAAAATAGTACCTTTTTTAAGCCATAATCTTCTCTATCACTATTTAATCCATTCTCAAGTATTTCTAAAACACCATCTTTAGTCATACAGAACTTCACACCACAAGCATTTATTTCTCTGCAGATCATCGCTTCTGATGAGTCAACCCATTTCTTTATCGCCTCAAAGCCTAAACATGTTTTGTCCGGCTTAGAGATAGCTAACAAACTTCTGAGATGGCTAACAAAAATTTCTAACATAAATAGTTCAGCATCTTCTGGCGAAGGGAGTAAGGAGCGGTGTGACAAGTATGCAGCATCGATAGTCTTTGAGAATTTAGATGTCAACCTGCCTATATTTCTCTTAATTTCAGAAGCAGACTTAACAGCGAACGTTGGCACTAAACCATCAACTAAAGTAGAAAATTCCATTAAAGCTGCATGTGGCAGCTCTTGTTCTGAAATAATCCTCTCACCAGCAGTGGTTTCAGATTTATTGTAAAAAGCGATATTTAAACTATCGGAATAAATAGTAAAGTCTTTGTCTTTTTTGAGAGTGGTATTATTCAAAAATGTCCAAAGCTTATTCCTTAAATCATTTAGTTTAGGCTCACCTGTATAGATTACAATGGCTCTTAATCTCCCACCAGAAATTGCATCTTTAGACAAAACCTCTTTGACCACTTCTTGACTATATCGATCATCATGTTTTTTAAGCATCCAGTCCAAAATGATAATATCTGCCGACATTGATGCTACAACAGTCTTCTTTGCAAATTTATCTGGTGTTTCATCAATGATTTGTGGTTGATGAATACCAGCCATTATACCCAGATTATAAAAAGCACTCGTCAATTCTAATGTATTCAGTGGATGACTATTTTTCTTTTCTGGATTTTTTATTATCTTTTGTTCAAACTTTGGCTCTGGTTTTAAGAATGCATTTCTTTCTGGTTCTGGTTCAACAATAGAATCAACGCCTTCTAATTTATCTGAACCCTGTCCTAAATTTGCCCCATCATCTATTATGATGACAGATTCGACATACTCTCTAACTATTTCATTACAATGTTCTTGAAATGCGGACATTATGCTTCCTCCGAAATCTGCTTGCCGATAGCAAAACATGGAGAAGCACTAGCACCCCCACTAATTAGTTGAATATCAAATCCTTCGCTGTTCAGAGACTGTTTGCTTATATACAGCCCCATACCCCTACCTTCCATTTTTCGAGAAAATGTAAATTCGAAAATTCTCTCTTCATCTTGAATAGCGATAGAGGGACCATTATTGCTTATTGTTAGCAATTCACCGTCCACATCCAGTTTAATATTCTTCGTTGGATTCTCAGTTTCTCTCTGGGTGTTTAGCCAATAAATGGCGTTATCTACGACATTTATAAATACGGGCAAAAATGAAGATGGGAAAACTTCTGTAGTTCGCGTTAAAAATTGAGGTGATGCCTCCAAACGAATATGGTGTCTAGTTAAACGTTCATCGAATATATCACGAAGATAACTCTCTATTTCCTTTCCAGAAAGTTCAACTTTACTGCGGTACAAACGGCGGTTAAGTGGTGTAAACATTTTTAGATAGCCATCTAAATGTGCAAAACTATGGCTAATGTTATTATACAACCCGCCCAACTTCTCATTTTTATCAGCCCAAGGTTTCAATGAACGAATAGATTCCCTCACATTTCTGGCGGTACTACTAAACTCGTGCTGAATAATACCCAACGACATACCCAACTGCGCAAATTCAAAGTATTGATTTAAAGACTCTTTATATTGTTCATTTTCATTCTCTAATGCACTGAGGATATCAACTGAACTAGATGAATCATCATTTAAATCATTGATTACCAGCTCAATCGTATCGCGCATTTTTGTAAAATACGCATCTGTTTGAGAATTTATTTCGTCTAATCTATTTTCCCAATTAGCTATAAGAGCCATTGATTCTTCACTGGACATCGTATCAATTGCAGTTGAGTTAATTTCTAACATCACTTCAGATAATGCATTAGTATACTCGTTAGACTTGACTCTAGCTTTAACCTTAATCGCCGAGTCAATTTCGACAACATTTTCCTTCAACTCATTTCTATAGGTTGAAATGTTTCTAGACAGAGTTTTTTTCTCTTCCTCTAATAACTCGGTAACACGGTCTCGGAGAGAGAATGAAATGCCGTTATGCTCTATATAGCCAGATATTAAAATTTCAATAGATTGTTTATTTGGAATGATAACTTCGTTAGTAATCTTCTCTCTATTCTTCAAATAGGATTCCCAATCTCGCTTGATCGACTTATTCAAACCAATATTTGGTCGAATTATCTTGATCTTCTTGTCTAATTCTTTCCATTTAGAATATACATAACTTCTAACTTCAGTTATAAATTTATGTTTTTCTTTATCACTCCAGTTATCATCTGTTTTATTCAGTTCTGATTCCACAAACTGCGCGATCTTATTTGCTTCATTTATATAATAACCACTTTCTAGATCAGAGAAGAAATTTCCGAGCTCTGCCTGTAATCGCTCTTTTTTTGGACCAACATTCTTCTTCCGCTTTTTCAGAAGTTCTTTTTCAACTAGAGCTTCCTGTTTAAACTTATTCTTTATCTCACTGAATCTGTCATTAGATGAGTTTTCTCTAAAAAAATCCGCAGCCAATTGTTCAAAGAAATGTTCGAGAATACCCTTAAATTCTCGATATGCAGTATTCTCTCGTAAACCTTCTCGTCCAGCCTTTTCCTCAAGTTCTGTGTTTACATCATGTTCAATACTGATAGCACCAAACATTAACCGGTGAGAGAAAAATGCTGTGCCTGCATTCTTTGTACGCTTTTCTTCAAACCTCAAAAAGTCAAACTCTTGCTTACCATAAGGTAATACTCGAATCCCATCTTTATAGAGATACAAACCACCATACATATGTAATTTATTTTTAATTTCTACATATGTTTCAGGTGAAACTAATGATTCACTATTATCACCTTGTAAATAAGTAAATTGAATTTTAAATGGACCACAACGAGTTTTATGCCCAAAGCTTTCATTCCAGTTAATAATATGTTGCTGTGGTTCTCCGCGATAAACAGTTACAAAACCTTTAAATTGACCAAACTCATCAAACTCACCTTCAACAAAATGATCACCATTCGCTGCATCTAACTTATTGAAAAAACCAGCTTCAATCAATTCCTGTGGGTCAGCATTACCTTGGTGCAAACGGAATTTTGTTGTGAGGACAGCTTCTTGATTGTCTGACAAAGAGTTAGAAAATCCCACCAATATCTTTTGCAGTTCAGTAGTAGACTTATCATTTGGTTTAACATCTAGAGCAAGTGTTTCATCACATGGCATGATGATGAAATGCGTTCCTTTCCCAAATCCATCAAGAACCGGACTTTCATCATGTTGCGAACTGAATCCTTCCGATTCGCAACATGATTTTTGCCAATTACTCTCAGTTTGTACCTGCAAATTTTTAAATAGCATTTCCGGAGAAAAACTTAACAACTCAGAATCTTTTGAAATTAACTCGAAATACTCTTTTGGGATTCTATTCCCCAATTTTTGCAAGTTGGATATCAGCTCACTAGCCATACTTTTAAG
Organism: Vibrio sp. 1151_11; assembly: GCF_029478525.1. Taxonomy (NCBI): domain Bacteria; kingdom Pseudomonadati; phylum Pseudomonadota; class Gammaproteobacteria; order Vibrionales; family Vibrionaceae; genus Vibrio; species Vibrio sp. 1151_11. The sequence continues at coordinate 177,592 of NZ_SHMN01000003.1, forward strand.
ATCTGAAGCAGTTGGAAGTATACCCAAGGGGAAAGTACGTGTTGGAATGGTAATATCTGAAATACTTATATCTGGAATTTCAAACTGGCTCCAGTGTATAAGTCCTACAACCATATCATGTAACCCATCACGACGTTCAGCGCGAGTTAAAACGACTACCTGACGCCCAATTGATGCAATAGCAAGACGACCAATGCCTTTCTCACCCATTAGCTTTCGCTCGGCCATTCCTTCAGGAATGTATTCAGATTTTCTGTTGACGCCGTATTTGCTTGAAGTTCCAATAGTAAGCCATTTACTAATGAAGTCTTCTTCCGTCATCCCAATACCATCATCGCGTAAAACAACTAAGTTTTGATTCTGGTAGTAATCAATTTCTGCATTTCTAGCATATGCATCGTGTGCATTTTTAAACAGCTCGTGTATAGCAGTTGGAATACCCGCTATCTGCTGCCGACCTAGCATGTCAACAGCTCTGGCACTAACATTCATTTGAGCCATGCAGCTTAGTTCCTGATTAAAAAAAGTGCCTAACATTGTAGGCACTTTAGTTATTTCAATCTACTGCATATATCACTTATCAGTACTTTACCGAGTAATGGTGGTACTGCATTCCCGATCTGTCTTGCCATATCAGTCGTGCTTCCTACGAAGTCAAAGGAATCTGGAAAAGTTTGCAATCTAGCTGCGTGGCGTAATGTCATACCATGATGTAACCAAGGATGGACAAAGCGCCCTTTGGACGGATTGTTACAACCTGTGGTAATAGTATTACTTGGCAGATGAATCATTATGCGGCCGTAAACATCTTTGTGACCTTTATAATCACCTGAATGACATTTCAACCGATGTTCATCACCAGCATCTTCTCGGCTGCCATTTAATGGAGTAGCCATGAACCTGCGCTTCATTTTCGGCGTAGGCCTCATGTTTACATCACACGGATCATTATTTTTAAAAGGTGAACCATATGGCAGAGAAGCCAAAGTTTGCATTGTTTCATCATAAGTCCACTTGGACTTATCTCTAAAATATTTGATCCAATATTCTTCATAGAGTTCCTCTGGTACCTTTTCAAATACACTTGATGCTGGCACCCATTTAGGAGAGAACTTAGAACTCGGAGAAAAATGTGTCGGTTCTGGAGGGAAAGGAAAGTCATACTTTTTATCTATATCTTCTCTTACACCTAAGATGAAAACACGTTTCCTGTTCTGCGGAACACCATGGTCTTTAGCATTCAATACTTCTTTGAATTTGATGATGTAATGCTCCCCTTCAGCAAGAGCGATAAACTTATCTAAAAAGTCTTTATGGCGTTTCCACAATAAACCAGCCACGTTTTCCACTAAGAACGCTTTCGGCTTAAATTCATTGACGAATTCAAAATAGCGCAATAGAAGTTGGTTTCTTGGGTCGTTAACTCCAGCATTTTTTATACGGTGCGTAGAAAAACCCTGACATGGCGGACCGCCAAGAATTAAATCTAGCTCTCTAGGTCTTAGTTTTAGCTCTTTTCTTAGCTTTTTGGGGTCAACGTTGTTGATATCACCATCAACAGGACCAGCTCTTAAAAGAATTTCACGTTTTTCACGTTCAATGAAGTTTTTGCGGTAAGTATCTGATGCAGCTTGATCGAACTCAATAGCAGCAATAACATCCACTCCAGCACTATGTGCTGCACAAGTGAAGCCGCCCGCACCGGCGAATAAATCTATTGCTTTGATGGTCTTAACTGTCATTCAAAATACCCGTGAATCAGAAGAGGAAACATTCTACTCAGTTATCCAAAAAAAGCTATTTTCCGAAGCTCATCAGGCGATAAATCAGACGATTTCCAATATTTGTTTTGAGAACAAAGTACACTGTTTAGCGCTTCACACCCGATTTATACTGTGTGCGCATTCGGCATTCGGCACATTACCGTGCAAATAGAGCTGGTATAGATCGTGGGCATGAAAACAACAAATGGCTATAAGTTCAAACAATCACGATTTCGCTTGCTCGAATCCATCGTCAACAAGCTGATTGCTTTGAATGAATCGGGATCACCTAATCCAGTTAACGGTGTGAATCCAATGACTAAGTCAGAATCTGAGCTCACTTTCCTGAGAGAGGAACAAAGACTTTGCTTATTTGAAACCATAAAGAGTAGTTGGATACACATTCACCACCGATTTCATGTGTAAAGATGGTAATATTCTTGACTTGAAACAAGCACTAGGACATTCGAAGATTGAACTAACGATGATTTATGCTCACTTTTCTCCAAATCATCCGTCAGAAGTAATACGCTTAAATCCTATTGCAGATATGAAAATATAGCGCCTAAAAATGGCGACAAAGTGGCGATAGCGGTCAGATTAGAGCGTTAAATAACGAGTAATTCCGCATATTAAAAAGAATCAAAACCTAGAAATCATAACAAATTACCAGACATACCAAGAGGTTCAGAATTATATGAAAGTCATCAGTTTTAACATCAACGGTTTGAGAGCTCGCCTTCATCAACTGCAAGCGATTATTGATAAGCATCAACCTGATGTCATTGGACTTCAAGAAATCAAAGTACACGATGACGCTTTTCCTCTTGAGGATGTTGAAGCCATGGGCTACCACGTCTATTTTCATGGTCAAAAAGCACATTATGGCGTCGCCATGTTGTGTAAGAAGGAACCCATTTCAGTACAGAAAGGCTTTCCTAGCGATAATGAAGATCATCAAAAACGCATGATTATGGCCACTTTTGAAGATGACAACGGCCAAAAAACAACCATACTCAACGGCTATTTTCCTCAAGGGGAGAATATTTCCCATGAAACAAAATACCCCTATAAGCGTCAGTTTTATAAAGATCTAATGGGTTACCTAACGACACATCATTCCCCTGACGAACAAATAATTGTGATGGGAGACATTAACATCAGCCCTATCGACTTGGATATTGGGATTGGTGAAGCCAATAGAAAACGCTGGTTGCAAACGGGAAAATGCTCTTTCCAACCTGAAGAGCGCGAATGGTTACAAACTTTAATGGACTGGGGTTTTGTTGACACATTCCGTCAGTTAAATCCGGATGTAAATGATCAATTTTCGTGGTTTGATTATCGCTCACGCGGCTTTGATGATAACCGCGGGCTACGAATCGACGTCATTTTAGCGACCCCGAACCTAGCAAAAAAATGCCAAGAGGCCGGCATCGACTATGAACTTCGAGGAATAGAAAAACCTTCTGATCACGCGCCAATTTGGTCCAGTTTTTCTTTGTAGGAACAGAAAGTAACGTGCCAATAAGAAGCGCGCATTCAGCGCGCTTCTTATTTTAATCTATGCCTTGATTATAGAAACAAACTCGGTACAACAAATTGCTACTCGCAGCCCTTCAGCTCAATGGGCGCAAATAAGCTAAGAAGCGTTTTTCAGCCTGTTTGAAGCAGAACAAAATAATGAAGGTCAAGCCCATATAGAACAAACCTGCGGTTAAAAATGACTCGAATGGAGCATAATAACGAGAGTTCACTAAACGCGCAGCTCCCGTTAAATCCATAATGGTAACAATACCAGCAACCGCCGAACCGTGAAGCATGAAGATAACTTCATTACTATAAGCGGGCAGTGCACGCCTTAACGCACTCGGTAGAATAATTCGTCGATACGTTTTCCAAGTACTCATTCCGTATGCCTTCGCCGCTTCAACTTCGCCTTTCGGCAAACCATTGATCGCGCCGCGAATAATTTCAGCCGTGTAGGCGGACGTATTGAGAACAAAAGCAACCAACGCGCAAAACCAAGCGTTTTCCCATAAGGTATCTTTCACCGGGAAAAATTGATCCATTCCATAGTAGATGAGATAAAGCTGGACCAATAACGGTGTACCACGAAAAAAGTAGGTATAAGCCCATGCTGGAGTACGAATAAAATAGTTGTGGCTATTTCTAGCAATTGCTAAGGGGATGGCAAGGCTCAAACCGATGATTAACGACAAACCCACCAGCCAAACCGTTGTCCACAGCCCACTAAAATAAATTGGTAGGCTTTGAGCAATAAGGGAAAAATCCATATTTACCTCGTGTGAATGCTGAACTTGCGCTCAACCAATTTGAGAAGACCGGTTGATACACTGGTAAAGAAAAGGAAGATCACTGAGACAGCCATATAAAAGGTGAATGGCATTTTTGTCGAACCCGCCGCGAGTGAGCTGACTCTGACCATATCTTCTAATCCAATAATGGAAACAAGTGCCGTCGTTTTGAGCAATACCAACCAGTTGTTACCAAACCCTGGCAATGCATGACGAACCATTTGAGGAAGCAAAATGCGTCTAAATGCTAAGGTAGAACTCATACCATACGCTTTCGCCGCTTCCATCTCTCCTTTATCAACCGCCATAATAGCGCCACGAAAGGTTTCAGCCATATAGGCACCGAAAATGAAACCTATGGTTAGTATTCCAGCAATGAAAGGGCTAACATCAATATAATCGGGGAGATAAGCGGTCCATTCATGGCTCGGGTCACTTGCCATAAACCAATTGTTTAGCCATTCGTTGATTGAATAAAGGCTATTATTCAACAATATTTGACCGCCAAAGAAAATAAGCATCATTAACACAAGGTCTGGAATACCGCGAATGATGGTCGTATAAAGAGTGGCAATGGCTCTTGCCCAACGATAAGGTGCAAGCTTGGCTAGCGCACCTAGCATGCCAAGTAACATGGCAAGTAATAAAGAGAGCACGGCAACTTCAATGGTCAGCACCGCTCCCTTCAAAATTGAGGCTTCATATCCGTGTAGGTCCAACATAATTCATCCCTAGTCCCTGGAGAATTTAACGGCTGGGTACTTCTGGAACTAGGATCCAGCCGTTAAGAATCAATGGATTCCCATCATAATTGAGAAGGTGGAGTCAACTGAGCTAACCAGTCCTAATTACAGAGTGATCGATAAACATATTCATATGCTCGGCCCACTCTCACCTTCTAATTATATGGGTAAGATATGATGTTACAGCTTATTCACCGTATACATCGTAATTAAAGTATTTGGTCGCAATTTCTTGGTAAATCCCTTGTTGACGAAGAGATTTAATCGCCATATCAAGTTTTTGAGTGAGATCTTTGTCTTGTTTACGAACCGCAATACCAAAACCATCGCCAAACCATTTCGGATCGGTTAATGATGGGCCGACGAACTCATACGCTTCGCCGCCCGCTTTGTTAAGCACACCCTCTTCCAATGCAGAGGCATCACCCAATACTGCCGCAATACGACCATTGGCTAGGTCAAGATAGGCTTCATCAAATGAACCATAACGGACAATTTCAACTGCATCGCCATAATTATCAGTAAGATACTTATCGTGCGTTGTTGCACGTTGTACACCAATTTTCACCCCTTTTAGACCTTCTTTAGAAAAATCCAACGCAGCTCCCTTCTTGGCGATAAATTTATTGGGAATTAATGCGTACTTACCAGTGAAATCGACTTTTTTCTTGCGCTCGTCGGTAATCGACATGGCTGCAATAATCGCATCATATTTACGTGCAAGCAGTGATGGGATAATGCCATCCCAGTCTTGTGGAACGATTTTACATTCCACTTTCATCTCCTTGCACAACGCATTGGCCATATCAACATCAAAGCCTTTGAGAGATCCATCAGCCTCTGTCCAGCTAAAAGGAGGATAAGCCCCTTCTATACCAAAACGAACCGTCTTCCATTCTTTCGCTTGGGCCATACCAGTCATTGCACTAGCAGCAACGGCTGCAACTAATAACCACTTTTTCATTTCCATACTCCTGTGATTGAGGTCTTACTTATTTATCATGCTATGTTTATGTTGGTTTTGCTTAATATTTATGTCGTGACGAATACCACAACATAATGAACACATTAATAAATAGAGGATATAAATTGTTTTAACCGTTCAGATTTAGGCTGGGTGAACAGGATGGCTGGATCTCCTTGCTCTTCCACTAAACCTTGGTGCAAGAACATCACATGGTTTGAAACATCGCGAGCAAAGGCCATTTCATGAGTCACTACCAGCATAGTACGGCCTTCTTCTGCCAAGTCTCTCATAACACCCAACACTTCACCCACCAATTCAGGATCAAGTGCAGAAGTGGGCTCATCAAACAGCATGACTTCTGGCTCCACGGCTAACGCTCTAGCAATCGCCGCACGTTGTTGTTGCCCACCAGAAAGGTGACCAGGATAATAGTCTTTACGTTCATACAGGCCGACTTTTTTTAGCAGCACCTCAGCACTCTCGATGGCTCGTGCTTTCGGTACTCCTAACACATGAATTGGTGCTTCAATAACGTTTTCTAACACCGTCATGTGCGACCAAAGGTTAAATCCCTGAAATACCATAGCAAGGCGTGAGCGAATTCGTTGCACCTGCTTTTCACTCACAGGTGAAGCTTCACCTTGCCGATTTTTTTTCATTTGAATGAGTTCACCATTGACCCAAATATCACCAGAGGTTGGTGTTTCAAGTAAATTGATGCATCTAAGAAAGGTACTTTTTCCCGAGCCAGAAGAACCAATAATGGAGATCACATCACCCTTACGAGCTTCTAGCGAGATTCCTTTTAGTACTTCGTTTTGACCAAAGGTTTTGTGCAGCTCTTTAATATTCAGCGCCGGTACATCAGTCATGCGCTTAACTCCCTGTATTTGCTACTGCAGAGTATTCCAACTCCCATTTTTGATACAAACTAGCATTCACACCGAAAACATGCAACAAATTATTAACCTGGAAAATAAGGATATTTAGTTATTTTATCTGATTAAAAATTCACATTTTAGCCAATACTTCTCCATATGGCGCATATAAATGGCACATCAAGCAATTAACAGTTAACTCATTTTGTTAACATTTACTTAAAGATAGACAACCTATTTATGTATAAAGTACACCTAGATTCATAGGATATTTAAGGTCATTAATATCATTGAAACTCTTTTACAAACATCACAATGTGAAAACTTATTTCAAGCAAGTAACGGCTCAACCCCCCGTTTTCATTAGGCTGCTGTAGTTTTCTTTCACATTTATTCTTAAAGTGATCAAGATCAATCACCCTAAAGGATAAGCAAGCTAAACTCGCGAGCAAAGATAAGGTTGTATAAATGACCACACTCTCTTTTTTAGTTGTTGTTATGCAAGCACATATGAGATGTGCTACATATTCAATTAAAAACATTACCGCTTCTTCGCGGATTACTAGGATTCAGTACGAATTACTAACTTTTAAAAATATGAGGAATCTATGCCAGACGTAGTCAACAATGAGCGCTCAGAAATCGAGACGAAAAGCTATAAAGAGCTGCATCGTCCAGCATCTGAGTTTGCAAGCCGTTCAGATTACCTAGACCACGAACTGCAAATCATGAAGCCCCGTCGCTTTGGTTTGAACTTACCTGGTCGTGACTTCCGTTTTGAACTTGAAGATTTTGTACCAGCCATCGCGGGCACAATCGGCATCATCGCCATGTACTCAGCGGTAATGATGTCTTGGGCTGATGGCCTAACCCAAGCATGGGATCACATTCATCTAGGTAAAGACTTCGCGATTGAAGTTGCACGTGTAGAGATGTTATTTCCTGCCCTCTTCTTCTGTGTTATTGCCTCTGGTTTCTTAAACCCAAAAGCCAACTTAGCTGGCAACCATGGCCCAATGATCCCTCTTATCGGCTCAATCGCATTAGCCGGTGCACACCCTTTGGCATTGGCAATTTTGCTTGGCGTTTTTGGTCTTCTCTTAAGTTACTTTAAAGGAGGCTCGAAACTGGTCAATCTAACCTCCGAGGGAACCGCAGGCGGGTTGCTTATCTTCCTCGGCTTTACCGGAACAATGAGCCAAATTGGTTCTATCCAAACTTGGGCTACCAGTTTGCAATCGGCCGATGTCGCCGCAGGCAGCTTAGGTTACGTTGGCCTAGTGGTTTTAGGTGTCAATATTGTGCTGTATGCATTTCTTGCAAAAATCAACATGCGTTGGTTAGCAATTCCTGTCTGTGCAATGACTGGGCTTGCGATTGCGCTTTTATTCGGTACTGGCTTTGATCTTCAATTTGAAACTCAAATGGGCTTACCTAACCTTAATCCTGTTTACTGGTGGGGCTCAACCACTGAAGGTTGGATGCTTGGTTTGCCAACAGTAGAACACTTTATCGCCTCATTGCCCTTTGCTATTTTGGCCGTTGCGATGTGGTCACCAGATTTCCTTGGTCACCGAATTTTCCAAGAATTGAACTATCCGAAGAGAACTGAAAAAGTACTGATGGATGTTGATGACACTATGACCATGTGTTCAATTCGTCAAATGGTAGGTACAGCACTTGGTGGTGGTAATATCACATCGTCATGGGGAACGTATATGATCCCAGCGGCGATTGCTAAACGCCCAATTCCTGGTGGTGCCATCATCTTAGGTTTATTGGTCATGACTATTGCTATCCTTGGCTTCCCAATGGACGTAGCGGTTTGGCCGCCAGTGATGCGTATTGCTCTATTAGTAGGGGTATTTCTTCCTTTACTAGAAGCAGGTATGCAAATGGTAAGAAACACAAAAGATTCACAAGCAGCGGGCATTTGTATCTTTGGTAGCGCTGTGGTGAACCCTGTTCTAGCATGGGCATTGACCATGCTACTCGATAACAATGGCCTAATTGGCGACAAAGAACGTGCATCAAAGCTGTCTTTTATCGACAAAATCATCATTCCAGGTGGTGTGCTGATCATCTGTTTAATTGCTATGCTTGCGGTTGGTATGCTTGAAAACCAATACGGTTTAAAAGCTTGGCTATAATGAGCTTGGACTAATACGAATTTGGGTAGTGCTCGCACTACCCAAACTTTATTTGAAAAATTTAACTTTTATTGATTTAGTTTAAGGTTTGCAAAAAAATTTTAGTCTAATCTTGCATTCAAGGCTTAAAAGCACAATATCTATATTCAGATAATTGAATAGTGTGAATATAGATATTGTATTAATAGAGTGTACTGCTCCTTTCGAGGATAACTGGCTCAACGGTGAAGACGGTACGTGTTTTTTCTACTAAAAAGGTAGGTATGTCATGGCAGAGCAATTTGCTAAAGCTTGGGAAAGTTTTGTTGCAGGTGAGTGGCAAAACGAAGTTAACGTTCGTGATTTTATTCAAAAGAACTATACGCCGTATGAAGGTGACGAATCTTTCCTAGTTTCTGAAGGTACTGAAGCGACAAACAAGCTTTGGGCTAAAGTAATGGAAGGTATCAAACAGGAAAACGCGACTAAGGCCCCTGTCGATTTCGATACTGACGTTATTTCTACCATCACTGCTCACGATGCAGGCTACATCGAAAAAGATCTTGAAACTATCGTTGGTCTACAAACTGAGAAACCACTTAAGCGCGCTATCATCCCTAACGGTGGTGTGCGTATGGTTGAAGGTTCTTGCAAAGCATACGGTAGAACTCTTGACCCTATGATTTCAAAAATCTACTCAGAATACCGTAAAACTCACAACGCTGGCGTTTTCGATATCTACACTCCTGATATCCTAGCGTGTCGTAAGTCTGGTGTTCTGACGGGCCTTCCTGATGCTTATGGTCGTGGCCGTATCATTGGTGACTACCGTCGCGTAGCACTTTACGGTATTGATTTCCTAATGAAGGATAAGCTTGCTCAATTCACTTCTCTACAAGAGCGTTTTGAGAACGGTGAAGATCTAACGGCAACGATGCAACTTCGTGAAGAAATTGCAGAACAACACCGCGCACTTGGCCAAATGAAAAAAATGGCTGAAAAATACGGTTTTGACATCTCTCGCCCAGCAGAAACTGCACAAGAAGCTATCCAGTGGACTTACTTCGGCTATCTAGCTGCTGTTAAATCACAAAACGGTGCGGCAATGTCGCTAGGTCGTACTTCGACTTTCCTAGATATCTTCATCCAACGTGATCTAGAAGCGGGTAAAATCACTGAAGTACAAGCTCAAGAAATGATCGACCACTTCGTAATGAAGCTGCGTATGGTTCGTTTCCTACGTACTCCTGAATACGATGAACTATTCTCTGGCGACCCAATTTGGGCAACAGAATCAATGGGTGGTATGGGTCTTGACGGTCGTACACTCGTTACGCGTTCTAACTTCCGTTTCCTAAACAGCCTATACACTATGGGTCCTTCTCCAGAGCCAAACATCACTGTACTTTGGTCTGAGCAGCTACCTGATGGCTTTAAACGTTTCTGTGCAAAAGTATCTATCGATACTTCATCTATCCAGTACGAAAACGACGATTTAATGCGTCCAGACATGAACTCTGACGACTATGCTATCGCATGTTGTGTATCGCCAATGGTTGTAGGTAAACAAATGCAGTTCTTCGGAGCGCGTGCAAACCTTGCTAAAACCATGCTTTACACCATCAATGGTGGTATTGATGAGAAGTTGAAAATCCAAGTTGGTCCTAAAATGGACAAGATCGCAGGTGAGTATCTTGACTATGACGAACTATGGGCAAAAATGGACCACTTCATGGATTGGTTGGCGAAGCAATATGTGACCGCACTAAACAGCATTCACTACATGCACGACAAATACAGCTATGAAGCCGCGCTAATGGCACTGCATGATCGTGACGTTAAACGTACGATGGCATGTGGTATTGCTGGCCTGTCTGTTGCTGCTGACTCTCTATCTGCAATCAAATACGCAAAAGTTAAGCCAATTCGTGACGAAGATGGCCTAGCGATCGATTTCGAAATCGAAGGTGATTATCCTAAATTTGGTAACAATGACGCCCGCGTTGATGACATCGCATGCCAACTTGTTTCTACGTTTATGGGCAAAATCCGTAAACTTAAGATGTACCGTGATGCAATTCCAACTCAGTCTATCCTGACTATCACTTCAAACGTGGTATATGGTAAGAAAACAGGTAACACACCTGATGGTCGCCGTGCTGGTATGCCTTTCGCACCGGGTGCAAACCCAATGCATGGCCGTGACGAAAAAGGTGCAGTAGCATCATTGACTTCAGTAGCGAAACTACCGTTTGCTGATGCACAAGATGGTATTTCTTATACTTTCTCTATCGTTCCAAATGCGTTAGGCAAAGAAGAAGCAAGTCAACGTGCAAACCTTGCTGGCCTGATGGATGGTTACTTCCACCATGAAGCAGGCATTGAGGGTGGCCAACACCTAAACGTGAACGTGCTTAATCGCGAAACTTTAGAAGATGCGGTTAAACACCCTGAGAAATACCCTCAGCTAACCATTCGTGTATCTGGCTATGCTGTGCGTTTTAACTCACTGACTGCTGAACAACAAGCTGACGTTATTGCACGTACTTTCACTGAATCTCTATAATTTCAGTTAAATTACTAGCAAAATAGTTAAGCCCTGCTCGATGAGTGGGGCTTTTTTTATACTCAGAAATCAAAAATGCGCAATGCATCGACCACAAATGTTACGCTTACCACATTTATTTTGATTCAATTGCCTATTTATCAACTGAATAGCGCATCTTTCCTATATGATTAGGGCTTGTCTATACTCTGCAGTGTTCGTATGAAGCTATTTCACATTCTTCCATTGACGTTACTCAGTGCTTCTGCGCTGGCCTCTCAACACGCAACGGTTGCTTTTAACCTCGATAACGATGGCGTATTTGGCGTAGATCGCGACTACACCAATGGTTTATTTTTAAGCTACACCTCAGGGGCGATTGCTCCATATTGGTGGGCTAAACCACTCAGCCTTTCGGTTTGGGGAGCGGCCCCATTGGACAAATGGGAAATCAGCATTGGCCACAAAATGTGGACTCCTTCGGAGATTTCTCTTACCAAACCAGAGCCGAACGAACGACCTTACGCTGGGTATTTACACACCGAGCTTAACTATATTAGTTTGCATCCCCAACAAGCCACGCGGGCAAATTTAACCATTGGAACCACCGGAGATGCTGCGCTTTCTGAGAAAGCGCAAAAGTTAGTGCACAGCATCACTAAATCTGACGAACCCAATGGCTGGGCCTACCAAGTAGAGGAAAAAATCGTCGGCAGCGTGGGTTATCTGTCTCACTTTAATCTGGCACGATACCGCAGCTATGCAGGAACTGACGTTGAGCTTTCCAACGTTTCAGAGGTCAATGTAGGTAACTTTCGCAGTGATCTCTCCACAGGTTTTATGATGCGTTGGGGGACCGATCTTGCGGGTAACTTTGGCAGTGCTCAAATCAGTGCAGAAAACCCTTTCTCGGCAGGGATGATTGGTGCCTCGGATACTGGATGGTTTCTATTCGGAGGTGTAGAAGGACGCTATCGCTTCAATGACATTACCATCGAAGGAGATAGGCCTTTAAACGGATTGGATCACCCATCTGAATATTACCAAGTTAACTTGGAAAATCTTCAGGCGACCGCCGTAGTTGGTGCGGCTTGGTATATTCAACAAGTCGGTGCGAGTTTAACGTTCACCGCAAACACACCTGAGTATAAGGAAGACAAAAACTCCATTCACGGTGTCGGTAATATTTCTCTTTTTGCTTTTTTCTAACGTTTAGCAAACTGAAATTATATGGTGAAACTTTGGCAGTCTACACTTAGGCTGCTAGAGCGTTTATCCACAATCTGGCTGGTTGCTCTTAACTGTTCATTGTTCTCTTCCAAGGCTTTCATGGCTCGAGATATTTGTATCATATTATCTGCCATTGAATGGCTAGTGGTCGCCAAATCTCGAATAGATGCAAAAATGGCTTCTGTTTTATTCGCCGCTTCATCTGCTTTTTTGATAATTTGCGCGATGGCCTGTATCGCCTCATTACCTTTCTCTTGCCCACTCTGCATAGACTGCTCAGATTGCGCAATATAAGTGATTACTTCCGCACTTTCCTTTTGCATAGTATCAATAGTGCCGGAAATTTCGGCCACGGCATTGACCGTTCTTACCGCTAAACTTCGAACTTCATCAGCGACAACAGCAAAGCCACGACCTTGCTCTCCCGCTCTCGCCGCTTCAATTGCGGCATTGAGTGCCAATAAGTTAGTCTGCTCGGCAATACCATTAATGATGTCCATCACCGAGTCTACTTTTGCAGAAGCTTGTTCAAGTTGATGAATGTGGCCTGCGGCCGAGCTTAGGATTTTACCAACCTCAACCAGTGACGTAATAGCAACGGAAATCACTTTTCCTCCCTCTTCTGCGCTTTGCATAGAAGATTTACTGAGTTCCGCAACAAACTCCAATGAGTTGGAGACTTCTTGGGTCGTCACGCTGACCTCTTCTGTGGCCGATGCCAATAATTGCGTTTGTCCCAAAACATCAGATTGATTTGTCACCAAAGTGTCTAATCCAACATTCAGTGATGCGGCATCACCAGACAAGGCTTCACTGCTTTTCTGCACACCACTCACCAATTTCCCTAAATTTTCACAGCTTTGGTTAATGGCCAATGCCAGTTGATTGAATTCGTCCTTTTCGTTATTCGTCATCGGCATACGGCGTGACAAATCGCCACGCGAGATATTGTTCAACACGTGAATAGTTTGCGACAAAGAACGAGAAAGAGAAAAACTAAAGGTAAGGAAAATAGCAATGGTCAATATGGCAAGTAACGCACAGGCCGCCAATACAGACCACTGTGTTTGCGATGCGGTCGTTTTTGCGGCCAACTGATATTGCTCACTCAACGCGGAAAGCTTGGTTGAAATATCTTGAATCACCGACTTAACTTGCGCCTCTGTATCGCCTCTTTGTTTCTCCATCACTTGCAATTGCTGAGACAGTTCACTCACACGTAAAAAAGCCTGTTTAAATTGTTGTATCTCTTTTTCATACAGATCCAACATCGAATAAGAATCAGACATATTGACGAAACTGGCCATAGCACGATTAAACAGTTTTAAGTTTTGCTCCGTGGGTTCTAATAAATAATTTTGCTGCGCCTTAACCATGGCTTGAAAATCTGAGTTGATTGTAACCATCCCCGTCTCATCTATCTTTTTCTCTATCGTGGTGGCCAACGTTTTCAGCTCGCCCAGCTTACCTTCGTTAACGTTGAAACCCACTTCTGATTTCACTTGCAACCAAGGACGCAAAAATTGGTCAAATTGTTTGGCCGCCTTGAGCAACACTTCCCCTTCTTGAGCAAAATTGGTCTTTTGCAGGAAAGCAACATTAGCATTCACCTCTCCCATCAACTGATCCAATTTATTCAAAATCGAGTTGACCTGATTGCCTTGCATGTTGTTTAGCTCTGATGCAAGCGACAACAAATTTGCTTGAGTAGTAAATATCGCCACAGAACCGGATGCCACTTCGCCACTGGAGCGATACTGTTCATCCATTCCCATCAAGCTCTTTGCGGTATAAATCCCTAAACCTAAAAAACCAACACAAAGGATAACTAAAAATAGACTGATTTTTTGCTTTTGAGAAAACTGTACATCCATGAACTATTCCTTATTTAAACCCTATCGCATTCAACGAGTTCTTATTTCTATACAGTGTAGTCAATGTGCAGAATTTCATGACACTCATTTTGAGCCACAACATATGGTTTAGGATATGCGGCGGCAATTGCACATTAACCCTACTTAATCCCTACCATTTGTAATAAAATAACGGGCAAATAACCTATTCGAGATGAACTGATGTCAACAACTGGTCGTATTCATTCTTTTGAGTCTTGTGGCACGGTAGATGGCCCTGGAATTCGCTTCATTGTTTTTATGCAAGGCTGCCTAATGCGTTGTATGTATTGTCATAATCGTGACACATGGGACACCCATGAAGGCAAGGAAGTGACTGTTGAAGAAATCATTACCGAAGCAAAATCTTATCGCCATTTTATGAAAGCCTCTGGCGGCGGAATTACCTGCTCAGGCGGTGAAGCTATGCTTCAACCTGAATTTGTTCGTGATTTATTCCGCGCAGCGCAAGCTGAGGGCATTCACACCTGCTTAGATACCAACGGTTATATTCGCAAACACACAGACGTGATTGATGAAGTACTCGATGCCACTGATTTAGTGATGTTAGACATCAAACACATGAAAGATGAGATCCACCATGATTTTATTGGTGTGTCGAATAAGCGAACCTTAGATTTCGCGCGCTACTTACACACCATAGGTAAAAAAACGTGGATCCGTTATGTGATTGTTCCTGGCTACACTGATGACGAAGAAGCGGCTCATATGCTTGGTGATTTTATTAAAGATATGGATAACATCGAGAAAGTAGAGCTGCTGCCTTATCACAAATTGGGCGCTCATAAATGGGAAGCAATGGGGCTAGAATACCCATTAGAAGGTGTGAATCCGCCGTCAAAAGAGACCATGGACAAAATCGTTGGGATCTTAGCTCAGTATCACTCAAACATAAAATATTGATTGCTTGATTTAATAACCATAAAAATGCCAGCATAATGCTGGTATTTTTATAGAGAGGCTAGCCATGCAGCTGGAACAACTTGCGGTGCTATTGCTCCTGCTACTTGTTGGGTTAACGACCCTTCGCGATTTTAAATACTCATTTTGGACAAAGTTTAAGGCCGAGAAATCCTTTCAGCATCTCACCTATTTTGCCTCTTTTGCGCTTTTTCTTTTGTGGTTAGCTCAAGCCGGAGTGACCGAAGGATTGCCTATCCATTTTCTCGGTTTAACAACCCTCACGATGATGTTTGGCTGGCGCTGCGCATTTGTTATAACTATTCCTGTTACATTCGCACTGGCGGCGGTCGGTAAACTGGCCTTCTTTAACATCCCCGAATACTTACTGCTATCATCGCTACTGCCAATCCTAGTTAGTTATGCTTTGTTTGCTTTGAGTTATCATTATCTACCGCGCAATATTTTTGTGTTTATTTTTGTGGCTGGTTTTTTAAATGGCGGCCTGACGGGTAGCCTGCATTTGGCCATTAACACCGCTTATCAATTGCTTCTTGGGCAACATGACTGGCAAGTCATCCGCGATAATTACCTAATTTTTGTTCCTTTACTCGCTTTCCCAGAAGGGCTGCTCAATGGTATGGCGTTAGCGATACTATCCGTATTTAAGCCAGAATGGTTGCGTGTCTTTTCCGACAAAGATTATATCTATAACCACTTACACAAAAAGTAACAAGAATTGCACACATTTTATGCTTTCCATATTAAATCCGTGTTGAGATCATGTTTCATTGTCGATAATTGCTGTTAACCTTATGCCATCAAATAGAACATAAAATTTAGTGAGGCTACCTTCATGGAAATGACCAACGCTCAACGACTGATTCTATCTAATCAGTATTTTTTGATGTCACAGATGGATCCCAACAACGCCAAAAAATACAAGCGGTTACAAACCATTGTAGAACGTGGTTATGAACTGCAAATGCGAGAACTCAACAAAGAATTTGGCTGCTTGACCGAAGCGGAGTGCCGCGAAGTGATCGACATCATGGAGATGTATCACGCTATGCAAGAATCACACAAAATGCTCTCCGATGCAGAAAGCAAAAATGTGGATCAGCGCCGCCTGCACTTTTTAGGGTTTGATATCGCTAAAGAGTCACAACGCGTTCATTACGTGCGTTTCTTGGTTGAGTCTGAAGGGCTTTACCCACAATTTGATAAAGCCGATCACCACTTCAACAGCCAAATGCCAATGTCAGATAAATATCGTCGCATGTTAACGGCTTGGCGTAATTGTCCTCGCCAATACCATTTGTCAACCGCAGAATTTACACAAATTTTTAATGCCTAAATTTTAATACCTAGCAAGGTAGGCTGACGAAAGATGAAAAGACGCAGACACTGCGTCTTTTTTACATTCCCCCTCGCAGTTATTAACTCCAACACCAACTTATCCCTCGAACTCTTGATATTCACACACTAAATAGTTCAACCTGATCGACGTTATTACTGTCACGAAATTTAAATAAACACATAATTGTTAAGCAAAATTGTCAAACTCGGACTAGTCTTAAATTGTTATTAATTTGTGTTTTTAAGCGGTGTTGTCAGTTAGACAGTTTTCAGAGGGGAATTCACTATGAGTATTTTTGACCACTTTCAGGCACGCTATGAAGCCGCCAAGGATGAAGAGCTATCACTGCAAGAGTTTTTAGCTCTGTGTAAAGAAGATAAAAGTGCTTATGCCAATGCAGCAGAGCGGCTGTTAATGGCGATTGGTGAGCCTGAGCTGATAGACACAGCAAAACACCCCCGATTGAGTCGCATTTTCTCTAACCGGGTGATTTCTCGTTATAAAACTTTTGAGGATTTCTATGGCATGGAAGAAGCCATAGAACAGATTGTTTCCTACCTCAAACACGCTGCCCAAGGTTTAGAAGAAAGAAAACAAATTCTCTATCTACTCGGTCCAGTTGGTGGCGGTAAATCTTCACTGGCGGAGAAACTCAAAGCTTTAATGCAACAAATGCCTATTTATGTTTTGTCTGCAAATGGCGTTCGTAGCCCAGTCAATGACCACCCATTTTGTCTGTTTGATGTGGTTGAAGATGGCGAAATCCTCAAGCAGGAATATGGGATAGAAAAACGCTATTTACGCTCAATTACATCACCTTGGGCGGCCAAACGCTTACACGAGTTTGGTGGCGATATTTCCAAATTCAAAGTCGTCAAAGTACGACCTTCAATTCTCGATCAAATTGCCGTCGCAAAAACCGAGCCCGGTGATGAGAACAACCAAGACATTTCGTCACTGGTTGGGAAAGTGGATATTCGGAAACTAGAACATTTCTCGCAAGATGACCCCGATGCATATAGCTATTCCGGTGCACTCTGTAAAGCCAACCAAGGGTTAATGGAGTTTGTTGAGATGTTCAAAGCGCCAATTAAGGTGCTTCACCCACTCTTAACCGCCACGCAAGAAGGAAACTTCAACGGGACAGAAGGGTTATCCGCCCTACCCTTTGATGGCATGATTTTAGCGCACTCAAACGAATCAGAGTGGCAGACATTCCGTAACAACAAAAACAACGAAGCGTTTTTGGACCGGGTTTATATCGTTAAAGTCCCTTACTGTTTACGCGTCTCGGAAGAAGTGAAAATTTACCAAAAACTGCTTGAACACAGCGAACTATCCAAAGCGCCATGCTCACCAAGCACACTAGAATTACTTGGTCAATTTAGTATCCTCTCGCGCCTAAAAGTGCCGGAAAACTCGTCACTCTTCTCCAAAATGCGCGTCTACGATGGTGAAACGCTAAAAGATACCGATCCAAAAGCAAAAAGCTATCAAGAGTATCGTGACTACGCAGGTGTTGACGAAGGGATGTCCGGTTTATCGACTCGCTTTGCCTTTAAAATACTGTCGCGCGTATTCAACTTTGACCAAACGGAAGTTGCGGCTAACCCCGTTCATCTGTTCTATGTCATCGAACAGCAAGTTGAACGCGAGCAGTTCCCTCAAGAAATCGCTGAACGATATATGGAGTTTTTAAAAGGCTACTTAGTGCCTCGTTATGTCGAGTTCATTGGTAAAGAGATTCAAACTGCTTATTTGGAATCTTATTCTGAATATGGTCAAAATATTTTTGACCGCTACGTTACTTATGCTGATTTCTGGATCCAAGACCAAGAGTATCGTGATCCTGAAACTGGCCAACTTTTCGATCGTTCATCGCTCAATAACGAGTTAGAAAAAATCGAGAAAACAGCAGGCATTAGTAACCCGAAAGATTTCCGAAATGAAATCGTCAATTTTGTACTGCGTGCGAAAGCGCACAACAATGGACAAAATCCGGTTTGGACCAGTTACGAAAAACTGCGTACCGTCATTGAGAAAAAAATGTTCTCAAATACCGAAGAGCTACTTCCTGTTATCTCTTTTAATGCCAAAACCTCATCTGATGATCAGAAAAAACACGACGATTTTGTCGCTCGTATGATGGAGAAAGGTTATACAGAAAAACAAGTAAGGCTGTTGTCTGAGTGGTATTTACGCGTCCGTAAATCTTCTTAACTTCAAGCAAACCAAAACCTGTACATGCGTTAGCCATACGAACAATGGCTAACGTAAAGGTGACGTTTTCAAGGGGATACTCATGGCGCAATTTATCGATAGAAGATTGAACGGTAAAAACAAAAGCGCGGTCAATAGACAACGCTTTTTACGCCGTCATAAAGAGCAGATCAAAGAATCTGTTGCAGACGCAGTGAATCGTCGCTCCATCACCAACACCGAGTCTGGCGAAGATGTGTCGATCCCAAATCACGACATCAAAGAACCCGTGTTTCATCAAGGAAAAGGCGGCCTAAAAGAACGAGTTCACCCGGGTAATGACCAGTTTATTACTGGTGATAAAATTGAGAGACCTAAAGGTGGCGGACAAGGCAATGGTTCAGGACAAGGTGATGCGAGTGCTGATGGCGAAGGCCAAGATGAATTTATTTTCCAAATCTCTAAAGATGAATATCTTGATCTACTGTTTGAAGATCTGGAATTGCCTAATCTAGAAAAAAATCAAATCAATAAGATTACAGAATGGAAAACTCATCGCGCGGGTTTCAAAACGGCAGGTGTACCGTCGAACATTGCTGTAGTTCGCTCTTTGCAACAATCACTGGCTCGCCGCACCGCAATGACAGCGGGAAAACGTCGTTTAATGGGGGAATTAGAAGAAGAGTTACTGCGCATTCAAAATAGAGAGCCCGCTCAAGTATTAGAAGAGAAGCGACTTAAGCAAGAAATCGAAGCGTTGCGTAAAAAAATTGAAAGTGTGCCGTTTATTGATACGTTTGACCTACGTTTCAAAAACTTTGAAAAACGCCCCATTCCATCGAGCCAAGCTGTTATGTTCTGCTTAATGGATGTGTCGGGTTCAATGGATCAAGCGACTAAAGATATTGCCAAACGTTTTTACGTGTTGCTGTATCTATTTTTAACTCGCACTTATGAAAATGTCGAAGTGGTGTTTATTCGTCACCATACGCAAGCCAAAGAGGTGGATGAGCACGAGTTCTTCTACTCTCAAGAGACCGGCGGCACGATTGTTTCTAGCGCACTGAAATTAATGCATGAAATCATTGAACAACGCTACCCTCTCGGCGAATGGAATATCTACGCAGCTCAAGCATCCGATGGTGATAACTGGGCTGATGATTCGCCTCGTTGTAAAGAACTCCTCACCAATAAGCTTCTGCCATATTGCCAGTATTACGCTTATATTGAAATCACTCGTCGCTCACACCAAACCTTGTGGCACGAGTACGAAAAATTACAACCCTCATTTGGCAATTTTGCGATTAAAAACATTCGCACCGTGGATGACATATTCCCTGTATTTAGGGAGCTATTCCAAAAGGAAACAGCTTAGGGAGGCATACTAATGACAACAAAAGCGAAAGGTACTTCAAAACGCAAGAGCAAATTGTTACCAGACGGGCCTGACTGGACGTTTGAGCTTTTGGAGAAATACCATACTGAAATACGCCGGGTAGCTGAGTTTTATCGTCTCGATACTTACCCCAATCAAATTGAAGTTATTACCTCCGAGCAGATGATGGATGCCTACTCCAGCATTGGCATGCCGATTAATTACAGCCACTGGTCATTTGGCAAAAAATTTATTCAAACGGAACAAGGTTACAAACATGGCCAAATGGGGCTCGCGTATGAGATCGTTATTAACTCAGACCCATGCATTGCCTATTTAATGGAAGAAAACACCGTCACTATGCAAGCCTTAGTGATGGCGCACGCTTGCTATGGTCACAACTCGTTTTTCAAAGGCAACTACCTTTTCCAAACTTGGACGGATGCGAGCTCTATCATTGACTATCTCTTGTTTGCCAAAAACTACATTTCAGAATGCGAAGAAAAATATGGCGTACCCGAAGTCGAATCGCTGCTCGACTCATGCCACGCGTTAATGAATTATGGTGTTGACCGCTATAAACGACCTGAAAAAATATCGATAGCAGAAGAAAAAGCACGTCAAGAAGAGCGCGAAGCTTATCTACAATCACAAGTTAATGAACTGTGGCGCACCGTGCCCAAAGCAAAAACCAAAGAAGAAGATCTTAAAGTTCGTTTTCCAAGTGAGCCACAAGAAAACATTCTTTATTTCATTGAGAAACATGCGCCACTGCTTGAGCCATGGCAACGGGAGATCGTTCGTATTGTGAGGAAAATAAGCCAATATTTTTACCCACAAAAACAGACGCAAGTGATGAATGAAGGCTGGGCCACATTCTGGCACTACACTATCTTGAATCACCTTTATGATGAAGGTTTTGTTTCTGAGAAATTCATTCTTGAGTTTCTACACAGCCACACCAGTGTCGTCGCACAACCTTCTTACAACAGCCCCTATTTTAGTGGCATCAATCCATATGCACTTGGCTTTGCTATGTTCCGAGATATTAAACGTATTTGTGAAGAGCCAACCGATGAAGACAGGGAATGGTTTCCTGAGCTTGCTGGCACAGAATGGTTAGATGCGCTTCATTTTGCTATGCACAACTTTAAGGACGAGAGCTTCATTAGCCAGTATCTTTCACCTAAAGTAATGCGCGATTTCAAGCTGTTTGCCATTGTGGATGACGATCGTAAGAATTTCATTGAAGTTAGTGCCATTCACGATGATATTGGCTATCACGCCATCCGTGAAAAGCTTGCAGCACAGTACAATCTCAGTAACTTAGAACCGAATATTCAAGTTTATAACGTGGATGTTCGTGGTGATCGTTCCTTGACGCTTCAACACGTTCCACACGATAGAATTCCTTTAGATCAAAGCTATCATGAGGTACTAAAACACCTTTACCGTTTATGGGGATTTGATGTCATTTTGGAAGAGCTCAAAGAGAGCGGCCGACGTGAAATTTTAGCGACTTGCCCACCACACGGCGAACGTGACACATAAGAACAAGTCGTTACCTTAAATATCGACTTCATAGTGCGCGACCTCATTCGTTGCGCATTTTTTATTAAAAAATATTTGTAATACATCCTTACAGCTTTGTTCACATTTCATTCATTAAATATTTGCTTAAATAAAATCACCAATATTTATAAGGTTATTTAACTAATGAAGCACAACAAAATCATCATTGCTATACACTGGGTTATAGCATTACTGTTCGTATTGCTGTTTTTAAGCGATTCATTTCGTTCATTCTCCGATAAAGGTAGCGAAATGCGAGTGTTATGGCTGAACTTACATGCATGGTTTGGAGTCGCTGTTTTTGGATTATCGATGATTCGTTTAGCCGTAAAACTAAGCACAACAGCACCAGCGCCAGTGTATGAAAGTGACCTTATGCAGAAGCTGCTATATGGAGCGCATGCTGCCCTTTACCTCCTTACATTGCTTGTTCCAATCAGTGGTTATCTTCGTTTTGCAGGAAAAGGTCGGACATTAACTCTGGCAGGCGATGCTATTCCCTCATTGATAGGTAAGAGTGATTGGCTTTATAACATAGGGAAAACTTTACACGGTGAAGTAATGCAGGTGATTGTATTGACTGTTATCGGTGGTCATATCGCAGCGGCTCTTTATCATCACTTCATCGTAAAAGATCAGGTCATGGCACGCATAAAACCGTGATTAACTCGGTGATAAAAAGGAGCATAATTGCTCCTTTTTTAGCTAACGCTGGCTTACTATCGCTCTCACTAACTCTAAATCTTCTGGTGTATCTACCCCTGCAGGCGGTGCTTCTTTAGCAACGGCAACGTGAATTTTTTCACCATACCACAGTACTCGAAGCTGCTCTAAACACTCAATTTTCTCAAGTACACTGGGTTGCCAGTTGATATAAGTATTGATGAAACCAGCCCGATAAGCGTAAATACCAATATGACGTAGCAATGGCTGAATCACCGTTTGACCACCAGTTGCAAAATTGTCTCTATCCCAAGGAATTGTCGCACGGCTGAAATACAGCGCGTAACCCTCTTGATCTGTTACCACTTTAACCGCGTTAGGGTTAAACACTTCAGCTTGATCAGTAATTTCCACCGCTAAAGTCGCCATCGGCGCGCTACTGTTGGCTAAATTGTTAGCGACCTGCTTGATGATGCTCGGTGGAATGAGTGGCTCGTCACCTTGTACGTTAACAATAATGTGGTGATCGGCAATGCCCATTAATTTCACCACTTCGGCTAAACGCTCAGTACCGGACTCGTGATGTGATGATGTCATACAAACATTACCACCAAACGCATGGACAGCCGCTTCAACACGAGCATCATCAGTAGCAATAACGACCTGCTCAGCTCCCGATTGTAATGCTTGCTCATAAACCCACTGAATCATGGGTTTACCGCCGATATCGGCCAAAGGTTTGCCAGGTAAGCGAGTTGACTGATAACGAGCAGGGATAACAACGGTGAAAGCCATTATCGTCCCTCATCCATCGTCATGCTGCGCGCTTCTGGCTCAAGCAACACAGGAATCCCTTCTTTTATTGGGTAGGCCAAACGATCTAACTTACAAATAAGCTCTTGATTTTCTTTATCATAAGTCAACTTACTTTTACATACAGGGCAAGCTACAATTTCAAGCAGACGGTGATCCATATGACTCCATTACCTCTTTTATTTTATCCAAAATACGCCTTTCATCTGGCGAACTAAATTGCGCAGAAACGGGAAGATACCACCAGTTTTCTTGTGCAAAGGCCGCACATTTCACTGCGTCTTTTTCTGTCATGATGACGTTTGCTCCATGTTGCGCAAGCGCCTCTAATTCTGAATATTGATACTCTCGGTGATCAGCAAAACCTTGGGTCAATACCGTCTTTGCACCTAAAGCTTCTAATGTATTGAAAAAGCGCGTGGGATAACCAATGCCAGCAAAAGCCACTAATGCAGGTAACTGGCTCACTGGCGCTTGCTGACCTGTCACTAAGTTAACGGCTAAGCTAGGTGAAAGGTGCATAGCCAATTCGCCATATTGAGCTTGACCGCCATTAGTCACAATAAAATCAACTTCCGATAACCGAGAGAGTGGCTCTCTTAACGGACCTAAAGGCATGAACTGCTCATTACCGAAGCGACGAACGCCGTCCACGACTGCAAATTCGAGATCACGCTCCAATGCATAGTGCTGAAGGCCATCGTCAGTGATGATCACATCAACACCCAACGGAAGCAGGGCTTGCACTGCTTGTGAGCGCTTTGGTGCAACAGCAACCGGAGCCCCCGTGCGCTGGTGAATCAATTTAGGTTCGTCACCGCAGTGAGCGGTTGGCGTATCACTTTGCAGCACTAATGGATAAACCGGAGCCTTACCACCATACCCACGCGAAACAACTCCTGGTTTGAAGCCTTGTTCTTGTAAAGCTTCCACTAACCATACAACCAACGGTGTTTTACCATTACCACCCGCAGTAATATTACCCACCACCACCACAGGAACGGGAGCCTTATAGCGCTCTTTTTTGTTCGCTTGGAATGCTCGCTTACGTGCTTGACTGACCAACCGAAACAAGACACTCAGTGGCCACAACAGTGGCCACAACAAAAAACACGCTGGGTGATGTCCGAACCAGATTTTTTCAATCACTGATTAGTCACCAAATTGAATTCGATGTAGTTGGGCATACGCCCCATCCTGTGCAATTAACTGAGCATGATGACCACGTTCGATAATTTCACCCTCATCGACCACTAGAATTTCATCGGCTTCTTCAATCGTCGACAAGCGGTGCGCAATGACCAATACCGTTTTATTCTTTTGTAGCTCTTCAAGTGCTGATTGAATCGCTCTCTCAGATTCTGTATCCAACGCAGAAGTCGCCTCATCTAGGATAAGTACGGGTGCATCACGTAATAACGCTCGAGCAATCGCTACTCGTTGACGTTGACCACCCGATAAACTGGCTCCATTCTCACCAATCATGGTATCCAAGCCATCAGGCATGTTATTGATAAACTCCATGGCATGAGCAAGCCTAGCCGCGTGCTCAATTTGCTCACGCGTATACTCATTTTCTGCCGCGTAAGCAATATTATTGGCAATGGTATCGTTGAAGAGGTGAACATTTTGCGAAACCAGCGCAAAGTGGGTGCGCAAGTTCTTCAGTTTATAATCGCGAATATCATGATCATCTAGATAGATAGCACCTGAATCGACATCATAAAAACGAGTCAAGAGGCTCGCGATAGTACTTTTCCCTGAGCCGGAACGCCCAACAAGCGCGACCGTTTTACCTTGAGGGATCTCAAAGCTCACATGAGACAGCGCTGGTTTTTCTTTACCTTGATAAGTAAAGGTCACATCCTGAACTCTAACGTCACCACGTACTTTTTCGGCTTCAAACTGGCCAGTGTCGCGCTCGGTTTCTAAATCAATCAGCTCAAATAATGTTTGGCTGGCCGCCATACCACGTTGAAAATCGGAGGTAACACTCGTTAACGCTTTCAGTGGCCGCATCAAGCCAAACATTGCCGAGAACACCACCGTAAAAGTACCTGGTGTTAATTCAGCACGAATAGAATCAACGCTGGCTAAAAACAGCACAGTGACAAGTGCTAAAGAAGCAATCATTTGAATAATAGGGTCAGCAGTGGACTGCGCCGCAACCAGCTTCATTGTTTGTTGACGCATTTGATTGCTGACATGGTCAAAACGTTTACGCTCTACGTCTTGTCCACCATAGCTCAGCACGACTTTGTGCCCTTTTAGCATCTGCTCTGCTGAAGAGGTCACATCACCCATGGTGGTCTGCATCCCTTTTGAGATCTTGCGAAAACGTTTAGAGACAATACCAATCCCCATCGCAACCACTGGCGCAACCACGATTAATACCAAAGATAACTGCCAGCTATTCCAAAACATCAAGGTCAATAGGCCGATGATACTCGCACCTTCGCGAACAATGCTGACCAATGCACGACTGGTCGCCCCAGCCACTTGCTCTGAATCATAGGTGATACGTGATAACAGACCACCCGTTGATTCTCTATCAAAAAAACTGACAGGCATGTGCATGAATTGATTGAAGATTTTTCGACGCATCAACATCACAACATTGCCAGAAACCCAGCTCAAGCAGTACGAGGAGACAAAGCCACTTAAACCACGTAGCGCCATCATCCCCAAAATAATAAAAGGCAGCACTCGCAAGAAATCGGATTCCGCATTCCCAAACCCTTCATCTAGAAGAGGCTTAAGTAATGACACCATATAGGTGTCAGAGACCGCATTGATTATCAATGCGACAACCGCAACTGCTAGGCCAGATTTATATAGGCGGATATAGGTCCACAGGCGTTTGAAGGTTTGCCAAGTGGTTTCGTCAGTATTGAGTGACATAGAAATGCTTTGTTTTTAAGAAAATATTGCGCTCATTCTACCTCGTTACGGAGCATCTGCCTATACCAAGCCTGAGAGCGAGAGATACGCAAGCTGCTAACTTGATAATTCTGCATGCCAAAAATAACGCTAATTTGCCCTGCTTCACCCGTATCCAACCAGTTTGCTCCATGTTGCTGGT
The DNA here is from genome assembly GCF_029478525.1 of Vibrio sp. 1151_11. Classification (NCBI taxonomy): domain Bacteria; kingdom Pseudomonadati; phylum Pseudomonadota; class Gammaproteobacteria; order Vibrionales; family Vibrionaceae; genus Vibrio; species Vibrio sp. 1151_11. The sequence goes on from NZ_SHMN01000003.1 coordinate 204,042, forward strand.
AGCGTTGAACAACCTGTGCGGAAGGTAATTGCCAGCGTCCGCCTTTGGCGAGCGAGGCAATAGCGACCTCAGGATTCACCTTACGAATCAAAGCAACAGTAGAAGATGTCCTACTACCGTGGTGTGGTACAAGCAGGATATGACTTTGTAAGGATTGCTCTGTTCGCGCAAGTAACCACTCACTCATGGCATCCACATCCCCGGGTAAAAGCACTGAAAAACCGGTGTTTGGGTCAAAGATTCGAATCACGCAAGAGTGAGGATTGTAAGCCCGCGCTACAGTTTTTGGTGGCCAGATAACATCAAAAGAGAGTTGTTGCCACTGCCATTGTTCGCCAGCAATACAAGGTTGGTAACCCGCTATCATTTGACTAGCACGTTTCCATTTAGGCTGCCAAACACGCTCAACTTCCGCTCTTCCACCTGCATGGTCGTTATCCAAGTGACTCAAAATCAACCCGTCTAATTGCGTAGCTCCCCGTTTGTTTAACACGGGGGCAACTGTTGCCTGGATGTGATCACCGCCTTGCCAACTTGCACCAGTATCATAAAGCACATAGCGTCCTTCTTTTTCGATCAACACTGCCAACCCATGCCCAACATCTAACACATCAATCCGCCAACCTGTTTTTATCGGAATGGTGAGCCAAGAAACCATCACAATGAGGCTGTAAACCGCCAGTGCAAAACGCGAGATCAACGGTGAAAACACAAACAGCAACAGAGCACTGCTCAACAGAGCCAAAACAGCCCCAGAAATAGGAAACCAACTGAGGCTTGAATAATGTATTGACCAATCAACTGGAATGAGTAATTTGGCCACCCAATGCCACACCATAGGTGCGCCATCAAAAGTCAAAAACGTACAGACTAAAGCCACAAAGATCGCCGGAACCACCACAAAACTGAACCAAGGAATAAACACTAAGTTATAGAGCGCCGCACTGGTACTGACCCCACCGAAAAAATAAGCGGTTACCGGAAGCATACACAGCACTAACCCAATCTGCATCGTCAATAAACGCCATAAAAAAAATCGATTAGTTTGAGGTAGAGAAAGTTGGTAGAACACCACTGAGACAGCAATAAAGGACATCCAAAAGCTACTGGATAACGCAGCAAAAGGATCGATAAGCAGCACCGCCGATAACGTCATAAGCAGTCGCTGCAAAGTATTGATACGGACATTGAGAACAATCATCGCCACATTGAGCAAACACATGATGAGCGCGCGTTGAGTGGGCAAGGTAAAGCCAGCCAACCAAGCATAGCCTAGTGCGCACAAGCTTCCTACGACGAATGGCGACCACCCCATGCGATGATGCAAACGCATCAATACGAGCCCAAGGCTATAACCAAAACCAAACGCGATGCCAATGTGCAGACCAGAAATGGCAACCAAATGAATCAGCCCACTGTCTCGTAATGCTTGCCACTGTGCCGTTGAAATATCACTGCGCTCACCAAACGTAAGCGCCATTAAAATACCAAGATTGGGATCATCAGCGAGCCAGGTTTTGATCTTCTGGTACCATTGTGCTCGCCATTCTGGTAATGATTCAATGCGATAAGACTGTCCATTATTAACCGTTGCACGAGCCACAATACCTTGGCTCAAAGAGTACGCCTCTGCATCAAACCCGGTCTCATTTAACCGACCAAAGATAGGTTTTACTGTGATGGAGAATTCAGCCACGTCACCATACTTCAACGGCAAAGGAGCAATTAATCGCACCTTGGGCCGCAAAAAAATGCCTAAGGTTTGACCATTGATTGATCGAATCGAAATTGTTCCTTCATAACCATGAGTAATTTGTCTAAAAAAGCTGTTAACCTGTCCGTTTATGGTAATATCCGAACCTGTCTGAAAAATAGTGTTGGACTGCTCACGTAATAAGTTCCCGCTGATCACAATGACCATTAAAGCCATTGTTACTCCTGAGAGAAAGCGCAGTTTTCTATAACCGACAGAGAGTATAAGAATGGCGAATAGAGGCATAATCCATTTCCAATCTGGCATCCAAGGCCAATAAGAAGCAGAAATGGCGGTTAGCGAAAACGAAGCTAGGGTCCAGTAATTAGATAAGAGAGTCATGTCACGATGCCAAGAAAGTTCATCAAACGTTTTATGCCTAACCATGAAGTGATTAAGCGTCAGAAGGCATTGAAAATTTTTGGCAATGTGCTGTACAACCCCAATTTATGGTGTTTGAACCGCCGCTCAGCAGCGGGCGCCTTCGCCGTAGGTTTGTTCATGGCTTTTGTTCCACTTCCGAGTCAAATGATCATGTCCGCTGGCCTTGCCATTATGTGCGGCGTCAATTTACCGCTCTCTGTAGCCTTGGTTTGGATTAGCAACCCCATCACCATGCCAGTGCTGTTCTACTTCGCCTACAAGCTTGGCGCATGGGTAATGCAAACACCACCACAACCATTTCACTTTGAACTCTCTTGGCATTTTATCATGCAACAAATGAGTACCATTGGTCCGCCATTCCTTTTGGGTTGCATGATGTGTGGAGTGATCTCCGCCATAATCGGCTACTTCGGCATTCACGGTTTATGGCGCTATTCTGTCGTAAGAAGCTGGCAAAAGCGCCAAACGAGATAAAAGCTTCAAGAGATTGAGACTGGCTATACAACTGAGCATGTAAAACGATGTCGCATGATGTTGAAAAAGGACCAAATGGTCCTTTTTGTTTGCTAAAAATAGCTCAATGCTGATGCACGAAAAGAATCCGAGTTGAGATTATTTAGCGCTAAGCACAGACGCCGGATTCAGTTGACTGGCCCTAGAGGCCGGATACCAAGTAGCTAATAAGCTCAACACAATCGCCGTCGAAGAGACAAGCACCACATCCGATAGGTTCACTTGTGATGGCAAAAAGTCGACAAAATAGATATCACCAGACAAAAACTGATGGCCGACTAATCGTTCTAATCCTTTGATTAACGCTGTTAAATTCCACGCAATCAACACACCTAACACGCCACCTATCACACTGCCTAATACACCAGAGAAAACACCCTGCCAGACAAAAATTCGTTTTACTAATCCATCGCTCGCGCCCATAGTGCGCAAAATGGCGATTTCAGCCGCACGATCTTTTACCGCCATCATAAGTGTTGAAACGATGTTGAAGCTCGCCACACCAATCACCAGCACCATCACCAAATACATAATGGTCCTGACCAGCTGAATATCACGGTGCAAAAAGCCAAACTTTTGCTGCCAACTGCGTAGATAGACGTATTGATCAAGCGTATTGCCGACCTCTCTTACAATTTGAGTTGCATTTAATACCTCTGAGACCTTGATAGCAACGCCCGTCACTCGCTCTCCTAATTTGGCGTAAGCTTGTGCATCTGCCAATGGCACTAATGCAAGGCTGTGGTCAATTTGGCCATTGAGTTCCAAAAGCCCTGAGACCTTGACGCGCACGCGCTTTGGCGCTTGAACTTTAGCGCTCTCATTCGCAGAGGGGATCATCAAAGTGACATAGTCACCGACTGCCGCGCCCAATTTATCCGCCACTCCTTTGCCTAAAATGACCTGTTGCTGACCTGCGACAAAACCTTGCCATGCATCGGAAGAGACAAATTGAGATAAACGCGACACGGCGCGCTCCATTTGCGGATCAATTCCGCGCACCTCAATCGCTTTCAGTTGTGCGCCTTTCTCTGCCAGCGCCGTCAATTTTACATAAGGAGCGGCCGCTTCCACTTTTGGATGCTGCACGGCTTGCTTGACTAATGACGACCAGTTTGCGATGGGTTGTTGAACCCCTTCAAACTCTCCGTGTGCAATGACAGATAACACGCGATTCTGCAGCTCTCTCTCAAAACCATTCATCGCCGACAGGCCCACGATGATCACCGCAACGCCCACGGCGATACCGATAATGGAAGAGAGCGAGATAAACGACACCATTTTATTACGCTGCTTTGCCAGGCTAAAACGCCGACCAATCACTAAAGAGAGCGAGGTGAACATCTACGGTGCCTCCACATTAATCAGCAAACCATCTTGCATGTGCATCTGTCTGTCCATTTTTGCAGCAAGTTCGCTATCATGCGTTACCACTAAAAATGCCGTGCCAAACTCTTGATTCATTTGACGCATCAAATCATAAATCGCCAGCGCCGTTTTGTGATCAAGGTTGCCCGTAGGCTCATCGGCTAACACCAAATCGGGTTGATTGACAAGCGCTCGCGCAATCGCTACCCGCTGCCGCTCTCCACCAGAGAGCTCAGAGGGTCGATGAGATAAACGATGTCCCAACCCCACTTTTTCTAACAATGCTTGCGCGGCCTGTTTAGCACGCGATGCTTTTTGGCCACCAATAAGCAACGGCATGGCAACATTCTCAAGAGCGGTGAAATCGGCTAATAAATGGTGGAACTGGTACACAAAACCCAAATGTTGATTGCGAATGTTCGCTTGTTTATTGGAGCTTAAGCTCGATAAATCCTGACCTAAAAACGACACTGAACCTTCGGTTGTCTCATCCAGTGCACCCAGAATGTGCAATAACGTACTTTTCCCAGATCCAGAAGTCCCAATAATTGAGACTAACTCCCCCGCTTGAATGCCAAAACTGACGCCTTTTAGCACTTGAGTCCGTAGCTCCCCTTCTTGGTAGGTTTTGCATACGTTATGGCATTGTAAAAGGTTATTCATATCTTAAAGCCTCGGCAGGTTTTACGGATGACGCGCGGTAGGAAGGAAACAGTGTCGCGAATAAGCTGAGCGTAATGGCTGCTATCACCACCAACATAATTTGCATGGGGTTAATCACTACAGGCAGCGTTCCCCCCACAGAGAACAGCGCTACACCCATGCTTTCTAATAATCCATTGAGGTTATTGGCAAGCAATACGCCTAACACACCACCGACAAGCGCACCAATCACTCCACTACTCGCGCCTTGAACCATAAAAATGGCCAGTACTTGTTGATCTGTCATGCCTTGCGTTTTCAAAATCGCGACCTCAGCTTGTTTTTCCATCACCACCATGATCAACGCGGAAATGATATTGAAAGCCGCCACGCCCACAATCAACCCAAGCATCAAACCCATCATATTTTTTTCCATGCGAACAGCTTGGAACAACTCGCCACGCTGATCTCGCCAGTCACTCCATTGCCACCCCCCAGGCAAAGGTGCGCTAGCTAGGTCTGCGACCACAAAAGGATCGTCAAAAAAGAGCCGCCATCCCGACACAGTATTTGATGGTAAACGGAGCAATCGCGCTGCATCTTTGATGTGCGTCAGCATCAGCTGTCCATCCACATCAGACCCCGTATTGAAGATGCCTGCGACTGTAAAATTACGCTGCGCAGGAATACGACCTAAGGGGGTAAATTGGCTAGCTGAAGTGACCATCAAACGCACTTTATCGCCAATTGTCACGTTGAGCGCACGCGCCAGTGAATGGCCAAGGAAGAGTTGATATTCGCCCGGCTTGAGCGCACTCACTTGACCCGCAATCAAGTGCGCCGCAATCGGATCATTTTGATTAGGTTCAATTCCCACCAACAAGCCTGTGGCCAGTTGCGATGAGCTTTGAACAACCGCTTCACTGCGTACAATCGGTTCAGCCGCTCTGGCGCTAGAGAGCTGGCTAATGAATTGAGGCACATCTTGCGTGAGCAAAGTGCGATCGCCATTTTGCGAAACTACAGCCTGAGGCAACACACCTAAAATTCTATTTTTGAGCTGGGATTCAAAACCATTCATGACCGAAAGCACCGTCACCAGTGACATCACGCCAATGGTTATCCCCGCCGTAGACATATAAGAGACAAATCGACTGAATCTATCACCGGATCGCCCACGTAAATAACGCAAGCCAATGAACGCCGAAATAGGATGAAACATAAGAAAAACCGCCTAAAAGTGATGCTCAGTACTGTAACGAGAAACGGTGGAAGGTTGTAGCTTTAATTTGCCAAAAATCGGTTAAATAGACTCGATAACAAGGACATACCTTGATTAGTTCGCCGGTATGACGATAATCAACAAAGCGATGAGAAGGATGCCTTTATGACCGAGCAAGAATTTTTTACGGTTCACTATGGACTGACAACCAATATTGAACTTTTAGACAGCACATTTATGCTACCTTCCCAATCAATATTTGAAGCGGAGATTCCTGCCCCATTTATTGTGGCCAGTGAGTTTAGCCAGTTGGATGCACTCACCGAAAGTGCACGACTAGAACTGAAAAATAGTGATTTCAAGCACGTCGTTCAGTTACTTGATACTCAAAATTCGAAATTGAATTTGTTGCTGACCTTTATGTTATCACAGCAAGATGAGCCACATTCACGCTTCATCACCAGCACATTTGGTGCCAGTCGCTTCTCACTTCGTTACCCAAACGCACTAGAAATTGGTACCCAAGCCCGCTGTAAACTGTTTTTGGACCACCCTGCAGCCGCTATTTATTGCTATAGTTCGGTGATTGATTGCCAAGCGGACGAGCAACACTATCTCATCACGATGAAATACGATTTACTGCGAGATACTGACCAAGATCTCTTGATTAAAGCCGCACTGTACCAGCAGCAAAAATTGCTGCGTCAACGCTCTTTAGACCGAAATAAACCATAAGCGTTCTCATGACTACACACTCTTTACTGACTCTGATTAAACCTGCTGGCGCGGGCGACAAAAAACACATTGGTAACCTACGTGGTGCAAGCCTTGCGTTGGCAATTGCAGAGCTGGCCAACCAGCATAATAGCCACACTTTACTGGCTGTACCTGATCCTCAAACCGCCTTAAAGCTGCAGCACGAAATTGAGCAGTTTAGTGACGCCGAAGTGGCGCTGTTTCCTGATTGGGAAACTTTGCCTTATGATAGTTTTTCGCCTCATCAAGAGATCATTTCTGATCGCATCGCGCGCCTATATCAATTACCGAGCTTGAAAACAGGCATTACCATTGTGCCAGTGAGCACCATATTGCAGCGTCAGACGCCGCGAGAATTTCTGCTACAGCATACTTTAATGGTCAAAATCGGTGATCAATTTTCCTTAGATAAATTACGTCTTCAACTGGAAAAATCGGGCTATCGTCATGTTGATCAAGTGTTTGGCCCAGGCGAATATGCCAGCCGAGGTTCGATTCTTGATTTATTTCCAATGGGCAGCAGCGATCCTTATCGCATTGATTTTTTTGATGATGAAATCGACACCATACGCACCTTCGATCCTGATAATCAACGCTCAATTGAAGAGATCAGCGAGATACGCTTACTGCCTGCTCATGAATTTCCCACCACAGAAAGTGCCATTGAAGATTTTCGCACCCGCTGGCGTCAACGATTTGAAGCGCGTCGCGAACCAGAATCAGTCTATATGCAAGTCTCAAAGGGGATTTGGCCCGCAGGTATTGAATACTGGCAACCGCTATTTTTTGAACACACCGAAACCTTGTTCGATTATATCGCGCCAGAAAGCCAACTGATTGTCGTAGGAAACATCGAAACAGCGATTGACCAGTTTTTAACCGACGTCGAATATCGTTACCAGCAGCGTAAAGTTGACCCTCTTCGCCCGTTGCTGCCACCTCATGAATTGTGGCTTAAAAAAGATGAGCTTTTTAGTCTTTTCAAAAACGTGGCTCAAATACAACTCAGCATCGAGCCGATTGCCGAAAAGCAAGGACGAATCAATTTAGCGGTCAGTGCATTACCCGACTTGGCGGTCATGCATCAAAATAAAGAGCCTTTAGCCGCCATCCGGCAATTTAGTGAAAGTTTCACTGGGAAAATCATTTTTTCCGTCGAATCAGAAGGCCGTCGCGAAGCATTACTAGAGCTATTGCAACGCGTAAAACTGCGCCCTATCGAAAAAGAAACCTTCCAGCAAGCGTGCCAAGCAAAAGAAAAACAATGTCTCGTATTAGGGGCATCTGAGCACGGCTTTATCGATAACAATGCTAACTTAGCGTTCATCTGCGAAAGTGATTTACTCGGTGACCGTGTCATTCTTCGCCGTAAGAAAGATCGTAAAGTCACCAATAGTGACGCTGTCATTCGTAACTTAGCCGAACTCAAACCAGGGCAACCCGTTGTTCATATTGATCATGGTATCGGCCGTTATCTCGGGTTACAGACGCTTGAAGCGGGTGGCATGATGACCGAATACGTCACCCTTGAGTATCAAAACGAAGCCAAACTTTATGTCCCTGTCGCTTCATTGAATCTCATTAGTCGTTACTCTGGCGGCGCGGAAGAAAGCGCACCATTGCATAAACTCGGGGGTGAAGCATGGACCAAGGCACGACGAAAAGCGGCCGAAAAAGTCCGTGATGTTGCTGCGGAACTGCTGGATGTTTACGCCAAGCGAGAGCTCAAACCAGGCTATAAGTTCGCTCTGGATCGTGGCCAATACGCGACCTTTAAAGCAGGTTTCCCATTTGAAGAAACCGATGATCAAAATACAGCTATCAACGCCGTGCTATCGGACATGTGTCAGAAAAAAGCGATGGACCGATTAGTGTGTGGTGACGTTGGATTTGGCAAAACAGAAGTCGCCATGCGCGCCGCCTTTGTTTGCACCGACAACAATAAACAAGTGGCCGTATTAGTGCCGACAACCTTACTCGCGCAGCAGCATTTTGAGAACTTTCGAGACCGATTCGCTAACCTGCCGATCCGTGTCGAAGTTTTATCACGCTTCAAATCAGCGAAAGAGCAAAAGCAGATTCTACAAGATGTCGCCGACGGCAAAGTCGACATTTTGGTTGGCACGCATAAACTGCTTTCCAGCGAGCTAAAATTTAGCGATCTTGGTCTTTTGATCGTTGATGAAGAACACCGTTTTGGTGTTCGCCAAAAAGAAAAAGTGAAAGCGATGCGTGCTGATGTGGATATTCTTACGCTAACGGCAACGCCGATTCCGCGCACGTTAAACATGGCGATGAGCGGAATGCGCGATCTATCGATTATCGCCACACCACCCGCAAGACGATTAGCCATCAAAACCTTTGTACGCCAACATGATGACAATACGATTCGAGAGGCCGTATTACGTGAAATCATGCGCGGTGGACAGGTTTATTTTCTACATAACCAAGTAGAAACTATCGACAAAGTGGCCGCCGATTTAGAAAAGCTGGTCCCTGAAGCTCGAATTACCGTCGCCCATGGACAAATGCGTGAACGTGAGCTGGAAAAAGTGATGAACGACTTTTATCACCAACGATTCAATGTATTGGTTTGCACAACCATCATTGAAACCGGGATTGATGTCCCAACCGCGAACACCATCATTATGGACCGAGCAGATAACCTTGGCTTAGCACAACTACACCAACTTCGTGGCCGAGTAGGACGTTCTCACCATCAAGCTTATGCTTACTTACTCACTCCACATCCTAAAGCCATCACTAAAGATGCCGTGAAACGTTTAGAAGCGATTGCATCTCTTGAAGATCTTGGGGCCGGTTTTACTCTAGCAACGCACGATTTAGAAATCCGTGGAGCGGGTGAATTATTGGGCGATGAACAGAGCGGTCAGATCCAATCAATTGGTTTTACTCTCTATATGGAGATGCTAGAGCAAGCGGTTGAAGCATTAAAAAATGGCAGAGAACCTTCTCTTGACGATTTGCTTCGTGAACAAACCGAAGTGGAAATGCGTTTGCCAGCGCTATTACCCGATGATTACATTCCTGATGTAAATACTCGCCTCTCCATGTATAAACAGATAGCGAGTGTCGCTAGCCGAGATGAGCTCGCCGAGCTCAAAGTCGAGTTGATTGATCGCTTTGGTAAGTTACCTGATGCTGCAAATAACTTACTCGGCGTTGCTGAAGTCAAAATTGATGCTGCACGTATAAAAGTGAAGAAAATCGAAGCGCATGAAAAAGGCGGCTACATTGAGTTCTATCCAGATGCTGACATTAATCCCGTCTTTTTGGTTAGACTTCTGCAATCACAACCGAAAAAATTTGCAATGGAAGGGCCAACTAAGTTTAAGTTTGCTGTACCATTAGCTGATAGACGTGAACGAATTCAATTTGTGTCGAGTATGCTCAGCGAATTCCAACAAAACCTGATGCCTAGAGCATAAATTACGCACAAAAAATGATGGAGCCATAATGAAAAAACTGATCCCACTCCTACTTTTGCTTATTTCGATGCCAAGTCTGGCACAACGGCAATTTGACATAGAAGTGATCATTTTTAAGCGTGCAATTGATGCAGAGAAGGTCAGTGAGTCGTGGCCTAACTCATTGCCTGAAATCAATATTCAACGCGCGGGCAGTTTTAGTGACTTAAACTATCGCCAAGAAAAAGGCGTGAAAATGCTGCCTTTTTCCGACTACCAACTTAACGATCAAGCACAAAAACTGAAAAACCACGCCGGCTTTGAAGTGCTATTGCATACGGCTTGGCGTCAAGGCGATCAAGGCAGAGCTTCCGCACCGATTTTCCATATTCAAGCGGGTAAAGATTACTCCGCTAAATTCAATACTGACGGCAGTGAAAAAGTGGCCGTACTAGAAGAATCGCCAGTAAACGGTGTGCTAGAACAAAGCATCGCGAGTCCCCTTTACGAACTCGACGGTAAATTGCAAATCTATGTGCAGCACTATCTTTATGCTGAAGCTACGCTCGACCTTAAAGCCCCGAGTGTGCGAGAAATCATGCTCCAAAGTAAACCATTAGAGTTAGACATTACACCTGAAGAGCAAAATGCCGAGGTTCAACTGGGGAACCTAGAAGCTATCTCCCCAACAGTGGAAAAGGAAGAGTTTTTAAAGAGCTATCGGATGGACCAAAAACGCCGTATGCGCAGCAACGAAACCCACTATCTAGACCATCCATTAATGGGAATGATCATTCAAATTCGCCGCGTTGCAGAATAAAGCCTAACAAAGCGCCCTGCCTGGGCGTTTCTTCTTTTATTCATCTCTCATACAGTTTAGCTCACTGATTTAATATCCTTACCGGTTAGAGTTATTCTGTTGTTAACTATTCTTATTAAAACCAATAACACAACCCTCCTACAGACCGTTCCAATGGTTTGGGTACGTGATCTTCTAAAAGTTAAACTGACAATGTATTTCATTAGTGAGTGTTTCATTTTTAAGACCTCTCATTTATGAGAGCCATGTAAGATTGAATCCCTCTTATTAAGTCTTGATAATCTCCCCATCTCGTGTTGTGCCATGTTCGACTCATTTACCGTAATACCTATCGTTGAAGTAGAGCACAGGTTAACAACATCAATTTAAATCGGAATTTACACAAACATACTGAGAGAGATGTTACCTAATGACTTCTAAATTTTCGTTATGTGCGGTCGGGCTACTGTCAATAGGCAGTATCACAGCAAGTAACATTGCAATCGCATCAAGCCCTAGTGAGATAAACACCCAATTAAAATGGTCTTGGCAAGGCAGTTCATTTAAACCTGAGTCTAACCAAGTTATGGCGGCACCTATCGTTGCTCAGTTAAATGATGATAATGGTGATGGAAAAATCGACGAGAATGATATCGCTGATATTATCGTTATTACTTTTGAAGGTAATAAATATACGCAAGGTGGATTGGTTAGGGCACTAAGTGGTATCGATGGTTCTGAGCTTTGGTCGTATGATAATGGTGGCATTATAGCCGATGCTCGCTATTCTCCTGCAGTTGCAGATCTTGATGGTAATGGTGTAGTTGAAATTGTGACAACGAGCACAATCAGCCCTTACATCAATATATTAGATAATGAAGGTCAGATAAAAAAACAAATCCTGAAGAGTGCTTCAGGATGGCGCTCGGTTGGCGCAATTTCACTATCTGATTTAAACAATGATAGTTCAATTGATATTCTCTCTGCCGATGGTGTTTATAATTACGATACTGGTTTGCTATTTAGTTTAGAGTGGGCTCCATCACCGATCAGTTTTGATGCGGATGGCGATGGTATCCAAGAAGTATTTTCAAACGGCGCTCTTTATAAAAGCGATGGCTCATTTACTTGGCAATATCAAGCGAATGATACGGTTTGGTTTTCTTCCGTTGCCAACTTAGATAGCGACAATAAACCAGAAATTGTGGTATCAGTTCCGGCCTCGAAAGGCTCTGCACAAAATAGTAGCTTTGCCGTATTAGAGCATGACGGCTCAGTAAAATGGGAGGTTAATAACCTTGAAAACCCAGGCGGTGGTGTACAAGCTATCTCTAACTTCCTTGGTAATACAGCAACTAACTCTACCAATGAAATAGCTAAGTCCCCTGTTTATGGATATACCCATTTACATCACAGCCATCCAGTTAAAATAGCAGATGACAACCAACTTAAAATCCGCTCAGGAGATCTGATTGACGCTATTGGATCAACAGCAAGTAATATGGTGGGTGGTCAAGGCGGTTCACTGCATACTATTGATGCAAGCAAAGTCCGCTCTGTCGATGTAACCTACGGCAAATATAAAACGTGGTGGACATATGGCGTACTCGAGATGGAATTCACTCTCAATGATGGTTCGAAAATAACGTTAGGTTCAAAAGACTCAGCCTTTAAATACCCAGCATTAGAGTGGCGAACCAAAGAAGTTCCATATCTTGGATTGGAGTGGAGAACAAAACAAGTTTCTTACTGGTTCTTTGGCTGGCATACCAAAACAGTTTCTTACCTAGCTCCTGTTTGGAAAACTAAAACGATTCCTTATGCTGTTCCCGTCATGAAGAGCAAAGCAACCACTGAACGATACACAGTCCCAAGCAATACCCAATTGGTAGGCTTAAATGTTTGGAGCAAACCAAAACCTATCTTTACCTTCAAAAAACACGTTAATGCAGTTCAGTTTGTTGTTGGGGAAAGCATTAATGATAGTTACCTGAACACTGGTATTGTCTATGCAGGTTATCATGCTGTTGATATGTATAATGCACAAGGTAGCAAAGTTTGGTCTGTAGCAAATGATGACTATAACAGCGGTAAAATTGGTGTCTCGGCTTACGATTTCACTGGTGATGGCATTGATGAAGTTATCGTACAAGATCTTCTGAGAGTCCGTATTCTTGATGGGCGCACAGGAGCAGTATTAGCAACGATTGCTAACTCGTCGAACACCTTGTGGGAATATCCTGTTGTGGCGGATCTCGAAGGCAACAACAATGCATCGCTTATTGTGGTCGCAAATGATTATGCAAAAGAAAGCGCAATCAACCACGGCGTCTACGTTTATGAATCAGCCGATGCTGATAAACCATGGAAAAATGCAACGAGAATTTGGAACCAACATTCGTTCCATTTCTCAAACATTAACCAAGATGGCTCAGTACCAACCAATGCTCAGCCTAGTTGGCTAACACATAACACTTATCGCTCAAGTACCATTAAATAACTTGAATTTGATATAACCCCCACTACCGTCCAAGGCGGTGGTGGGGGGATGACAAAAAAAGCCTCGCCTTTTAACAAAGGCGAGGCTTTTTTATGGCCAGTACGCTGGGAATATTAGTGAAGCTTTAAGTTTGGACGCAACACACGATTAATACGGCCAACTAACATCATCAACCCTGTTTTGAACATACCGTGCAGCGCCATTTGGTGCATGCGATACAAAGAAATGTACACTACTCGCGCAATACGACCTTCAACCATCATCGAGCCTTTGGTTAAATTACCCATTAAGCTACCAACGGTAGAAAAACGACTTAATGAAACCAACGAACCGTGATCTTTATAAACATACGGTTTGAGCTCACGCCCGTTAAGCTTAGCAACAATATTCTTGAACGCTTGGCTTGCCATTTGGTGCGCTGCTTGTGCACGAGGTGGCACAAATGAACCATCGGCTTGTGTACATTGTGCTAAATCACCGATCACAAAAATATCGTCATCTCTTGTGGTTTGTAAGGTGTTTTTTACCACTAACTGATTAATGCGGTTTGTTTCCAAACCAGCAATCTCTTTCATAAAATCCGGTGCTTTGATGCCAGCAGCCCACACCATGATCTGAGCGGGAATCTTTTCGCCATCTTTAGTTGTTAGGCCATCCTTATCTGCTCGCGTGACCATAGTCGCAGTACGAACGTTGACACCTAGTTTCGTTAATTCGCTGTGCGCAGCACTAGAAATGCGAGGTGGAAGAGCGGGCAGAATACGCTCACCCGCTTCCACAAGGTTGACATTCAGTTTGCTTGAATCAAGATCGCCAAAACCATAAGTCCGCAGCTCTTTTACTGCATTATGTAGCTCTGCAGATAATTCAACACCCGTTGCACCTGCGCCAACAATCGCAATATCAACTGTACCGTTACCATTTTTCGCATGAAGTTTTAGAAACTCATTGTTCATTTCAGTACGAAAACGATTTGCCTGTTCAGGGCTATCAAGGAAGATACAATGCTCACGAACTCCTGGAGTATTGAAGTCGTTAGACGTTGAACCGATTGCCAGCACCAAAATGTCATATTCAAGCTCACGACTTGGCATTAACAATTCACCATGCTCATCTTGCAATTCACTAAGAACAATCACTTTGCGTTCACGATCGATATCAGCAAGACTACCCATTTGGAAATCAAAACGATGATTTTTTGCGTGAGCGCGATAGCTTAGCGCATCCACTCCTTCATCTAATGAACCCGTTGCCACTTCATGCAATAACGGTTTCCATAAGTGGCTTGCTTTACGATCTACTAATGTGATTTCTGCGCGATTTTTACGGCCAAGAGTGCGACCAAGTTTAGTCGCGAGCTCTAAACCACCCGCGCCACCACCGACTACGATAATTCGTGTCACAACAATAATCCTCAAAAAGAAATAAACATGATTCAGCGTGAAATCTCACACTGAAGGAATTCTCAGTAATGCGCTTGCTTCAGATAAATCTTGTTCAGCAAATGAAGCTATCTTCGCAGCACGTTTCATTAGGATAAATGCATGTAACTACACACAAATTAGGCAAATTTAAGACTTGCTCTCAATTTTTTTGATATTTATCAAAATATTTATAGTTTAATCATTATATAGAGCAAAACTCATGGTGCAACCAAAGAATTCCCCTATTTCACTACGAGATATAGAGGTGTTGGGCAATAAAAAAACGACTCACAATTGTGAGTCGTTCAGTCGAAACTATGATGCACGGATGCTTAATTTGATTCTTTAAATGCCTTCATCGCTTGCAAATGCTGTGAGATTTTCTTGAACTTATGGTTCTGGGTTTCATCCCAAATGATATCGTAATAGTTTTCAAGCTCTGCTGCTGTTTTGCTGTTGTCATGAATTTCATCTTCTTTAGATAAAATCACTAAACAGCGTCCTTTATTTTTTACCCTGTATTGCTCAACACACTTAGTCGCAATATCTTCATACTCTTCAGGGCGATCGATGCGTCCAGTCATGTTTGTTTCCGGATGCAAGTTGGGATTAAACACCACTTGCTTAATTCCGCATAAGAATCCAATCCGCTCAGACCAGAAGCCGCCGAGGCCTACGCCACAAATAATCGGATGTGGGTCATCAGACAACTCAATCACTTTATGCACTTCTTTTAGAAGATGCTGCATATCGTGTTTGGGATGCTGTGTACTGTAGTTAATAAAACGGACATCGCTGTCAATAAATTGCAATTGCAGTACTTTTTCATGGTTTCCTGGGCTTGTTGAATCAAAACCGTGCAGATAAATAATCATAATAACTCCCCACTCCTTGAGGTTTTTAATCTACCACGAAGATTGTGGTTTCAAAGACTTTAACCTTAATTTACTGCAACAAAACGACGAAACAGTGATCCTAGCTACATAATGTGCGTTTTAGATGTTCGGCTTGTTGGCGATAATAGTCATCACCCCATAATTGATGTGCTAACAAATACCATAACATGGCCATCATTGTTGCTCTTGGATGCCAAGCCACCACACCTTCGACCCAATCATCGACCCCCACAATCTCACGCAATTGACAATAACGGTAGACCGCCTCTAATGGTTTTTCTTCTGCAACATCAATGCTTAAAGCTAGGTCGAGTCGGGGGTCGGCAATTGAGGCGTATTCCCAATCAATCACGCGGTTACCTTCATCGGTTTTAACCATATTGTAGCCAGCTAAATCAAAGTGACACAAAGTCTGACCAACATCAGCAAGGTTAGGTGCGGTGCGCCAACGTTGGTATAAAGCCGACAAGTCCTCACTTTTATACTCAGCTTTGAGCTGTAGCCAATAATGATCAACCCGAGCGATAAAACTGAAAGGGGCAACTGGGATGCGTGCTGTACTGAGATTATGGATCTTTATCTGTGTTTTTAATAGAGAATCGAAAGGTAAACCACCAGTAAGGGATTGGCCATCAATCCATTCAACCAATAATCCTTGATCATTAATGGAAAGTGGCTTAGGGCCTAAGTGAGAAGATTCGATAGCAGAGAGAATTTGATATTCTTGAAAACGCGAAATGGAAAAGGCTTGAGTGATCGGCGTATTAGGCCGCCAAACAAAGCTGCGTTCCTCCGTGACAATTTTCCAACATCGGTTTGTTAACCCCCCTGTCAGCGTTTGTGCGTAGTCAGGGGGAGCAGAGAAGAATCCTTCTAGCGACGTTAAGGTACGATCAAGCTGACAAGCTTCACGCCAAGACATTCTCGCCATAAGGACCTCTTCTCTCAATTACTCGATTTTGTGATTAAAAACCGAGTAAACTTTTTGACTGCTGTTTACGAATTTCGGTTTCATCTGCCCATTCAATAAGGCCGCTTTGAAGATCCATTAAACGCATCGTCATTTTGTAATAGACGTCTTTATCGCTACCCGCATTTTTTACAATGCTCGACAAGTTGCCATACAGCATATATTGCGCGCCAACCATTTTGCCAAACTGAATGGCAGTACTTTGGTTGACCAACTCATCATTATTTTGGAAATTGAGCTGTTCGCGCACGGCTTCAACACGATCCATGTCGACGAAGCGGAACTTACCTGAATTCAACATCTTAGTACTGATGGTATCAGTGATAGATTCAGTATCAATGTGCTCACTGGTTTTATTTTTGATTCGCTCGACAAACACGATAGGACGAGAATCACGGGTAATCGCTGCTACCGAACCTGACATCATCATGCTATCAACCATTTCCCCCGCGATTTTTTGTAAATCTGTTGAACCAAAGTCAACTGTCGTCGTTTCAACGGATTGTGCATCTCCGTAGCTGACTTTATTTGAACAGCCGCCCAAAATGACAGCGAGTCCTAGCAATGCGATAATACTTTTGTTCATATTGGTTCCTTACTTTCCCAATTTAATTATTTGACCCACGGATCTGTACGCGAAACTGTTTTCCATTTGGATTGACAGAAATCTCCGACAACGACACCGTCTCCATCCCACTGATGATCTTTTGTTTCCAAGGACTTTGTCTGTTATTGACTTCAAGCCCATCATCGTCATACCAAGAAAAACGGTACTCGATAATTTGGTCACCTTGGTAATGACTCACTAAACGCACAAGTCCCCTCGTATGACCATCCACTTGGTTAGTTGCAATATCTTCAACAACCAAGCGATTACCTAATACATTGTCGCCAAATAGCACTTTTTGCGAAGCGCCATCAACTCTTAATCCTGCGGTATTTTCAGCACATCCAATCAATGAGAATGTGACTAACAACCCCAATATCCACTTTTTCATTACAATCTTCCTAGTTGTTTATGCCAGATGGTTGAATGACGTCCTTGACGAGAAATCCACACCAAAGTAGTTCCTTTTTCCGGTACAGAAAACTGATATTCTTGCTCTCCCACCCTTATCCGTTGCTCGCCTGCATTGACTTGCAGACTGGCCGTTTGCACCAGCCCTGGCAGCGTTAGCCAACTGCGCGTATCGGGCTGCTCTGTCAGCAGATTCCAAACGTTGAAGACTAAATTACCAACATTGTCATCTTTGGCCGCTTCCTTGCGCAATTGATCTTTTGCGAGCACCCTCAACGCTTGCCTTATTACTATAGAGGGCATTTTCTCCGACAAGTTTCGGCTTGCCATTAAATTCACATCCGTCAGAAAATGAGAAGTCAGTACTTTGTCATTCATCTTTAGCGATGAAAATGATTCAACGGATGTATTAGGATAATAAGGTAAGGCGAGAGAATACAATGCACCATTTCCTCTGCTGTCATACAAGGGTAAAGATTGACGCCAGCTATCTAAGGCTTTCACCACACTCTGCTCTTCTATTATAATTACACGACCTTGAGAAGCCGTCAGTGAATGAGATTTCCCGTAGCGTTTCTCTAATTGGATTAGGTCTTCTCTCATCCCTAATCGTTTCGCAACGCGTAATGTCCCCTCTATGACCTCGATATTATCGGGAGTGACTGCCAAAGCGCGTCGATAGTCGACATAGGCACTGTTAAGATCACCAGAGGCTTCATAAAGCAAAGCAGAAAGGTAAAAAAGGTAACCATTCTGCACCGCCTGCAAAGCTTTTCCTGCATCAGGGTAGTTTGCTAGTACGCTGCCTAAGTTTGGTGTCACACCTTGTGATTTTAGCTCTTTTTGCGCCTTTTCAAGTTCCGCTTCTCTAGCCTGCCTTGCTTGCTCTTGTACCTGATTCGCTCGCCGAACCTCAACCAGAGCTCCATCCAAATCATTCTGTTGTAAATAATTCAAACCGAGATAAAGATGTAAAAAACCAAGTTCATAATCAGCAGGAACGTATTCCATCAAGTTATCATTCACAGCCAACGCACCGACACTTGTCGCCGTATCACTTAGTGAAATCAATGCCTTATCTTGTTGAACTTTAACCGCAGAATCACTCAATTCGAAACTACGCTTACTGTCTACATAATTCTGGTTAAGAAAATGGACTCGCCCTTTTTCCAGATTGTCCAGAATGTCACCCGCGACAAATTCCGCAAGTTCATTCTCCGCATCTTGATACTGCCCAGATTTAACTGACTGATAGACAGCGCCATTTTGAGCACTGTAATGACTAAACAAGTTCCCCGCAGAAAAATTAGCACAGGCATTGAGAAAAAAAGGCGATAAAAAAACCGTAATATGTCGCACGTAACGCTTCACTCAATACTCCATATTTAACTCTAATCGTATCAATCGAGCGCCCAATAGTGGCTGGGCGACCCATGCATTAGCTCATCAAAAGCGGACCCAACGGGCGACCACCAACCAAGTGCATATGAATGTGGTAAACCTCTTGGCCACCATGAGCGTTACAATTCACTATCAAGCGATAGCCATCTTGTGCAAGACCTTCTTGTTGAGCGATTTTTTTTGCCACTGTAAACATACGTCCCATAGCCGCTTCATGCTCAGGTTCAACATCGTTGGTCGTCGGAATAAACGCATTGGGAATGATAAGAATATGGCTAGGCGCTCTAGGGTTAATGTCCCGAAAGGCGGTCACTAAATCATCTTGATAGAGGATATCTGCAGGAATTTCTTTACGGATAATTTTGCTAAAAATGGTTTCTTCAGCCATGAAATACTCCTCTAGTAAATAGGCCTACGCAGTCACATCAAAGTACATTAGATCGAGATAAGTGGTTCAAGGCTAATACCTAAGTGGCCCACGACAACATATCGACAACCGATAGAACCGATAGAACCGACAGAACCGACAGAACCGACAGAACCGACACTAATTTGACCTTAATGCTACTGAATATAATAGGTGTGTAGTTGGATTTGAGTATGCGTGAACCCTGTCAAAAGCTCAATAAAAAACACCGTACGCGTAGCATAAATGACAGAACACTAATATAAAAAATGCGTTTTGCCAGGCCCGTCATAAAATGTACGTCTCACATTCAATACAATACTCATTATTTTGTTATTTTTTAAAACAAAACACTATTTTTCTAGGGAGAGGATTATGAAGGGTTCAGTGATTAGGCGAATGTACGCTGGTTTCACACTGATCATCATCATGTTTGCAGTAACGACCGCCATTATGATGGGAGGAATGAATCAAATTCATTCTAATTTCGAAAGTGTATCAACCACCGCCTTACCGCTCGTTTCTTTGTCAAACAAAACAAGTGTTCAACTGCTTTCTGCCGATAAATCTTTTAAGGACTTTTTGACGACACAAAACCAAGATCGCATGAATGTGATGCGTTCAGAATTTGCTAAAGCAAAACAAGATTTTGCTGACGTGCTAAACCAGCTCCAACAAGCAAGTGCAATGAACCCCTCTCTTGAAGAGCGGATAAGCCAACTTAAACAGATGGAACTCCGCTACTTTTCAGAAGCAGAACAAGCCATGAATAATTATCAGGCGATGTTTGAGGCGCAAGCTCAAGTGCAAAAATCAACTCGTGAATTTCAAAGACTTCATGCCGATTTAAGCACAGGAATGAAAGATTTTGTCGATGGGCAAAATAGCATTTCAGTTAAAGTCATGGCGAAAAGTTATTTCATTAAATTGAAAGATGCGGAATTAATCACTTCAGACGCTTTGTCCAGTTCGGATGTCGCCTTTGTTGACAAGGCCGTCACCATGAATAAAAAAGCAGTCACGCACCTCAACTACGCTTACCGAGGCTTATCGACCCAATTACCTGAACTGAAAAAAACATTTGACGATCTCGTCCAAAAATTCTCTCAAGATATTGGGCAAAAGGGTGGTGTGCTTGATCAACACAATAGTTACTTACTAGCGAAAACAGCTCTTTATGAAAACATTGCGAATTTGGCTATCGAGGTCGATAAAGCAATGACGATTTTAGACTCTTTTAACGATACTGCGACCGACGGTTTAAATGCCTCTCTGCGAGAAGCCGGGGAAGTCTATAAGCAAGGAGTTATTAAAGCGATCGTGATTGGTATTGCGGTTGTACTAGTGGCTACGGGTATTGGTTACCACATTGCGCAAAGTGTTCGTGAGCCGTTAAATCGTATACTCAAAACGCTAGAAGGGCTAACAAAAGGAGATATGACACAGCGCATTGAAATTCGTTACAACAACGAGTTTAGTCGCTTAAGTGGCCACATCAATTCGCTAGCAGATAATTTGCACCATATTTTGGTGCAGTTGAATGATGCTTCTGAAAATTTAACCAACACAGCTAACCATAACCAAACCACCTCTTCAAAAGCACAGTCACAACTCAGCACCCAACGTGAGCAAACCGCGAGCGTGGCAACCGCAATGACAGAAATGGCTCATTCAGTACAAGAAGTAGCACAAAGTGCTCAAAGTTCGCTAGAGATGGTGCAGAAAGTTGAATCGGCTTCTGAATCGGGCCGTAAAATTATGAGTGACAATATCACTACTATTAATCAATTGGAGACTCGCTTAAATCAATCGGTTGATGCTGTCGGTGAACTACAAAAGATGAGCAGCCAAATTGGTTCTATCTTGGATGTGATTCGTAACATTGCAGAACAAACCAACTTATTGGCGCTCAATGCCGCGATTGAAGCAGCTCGTGCTGGAGAGCAAGGGCGCGGGTTTGCAGTCGTAGCAGACGAAGTTCGTGTTTTGGCAAAACGCACAACGGATTCGACGTCTGAAATTGAAAGTATGATCAGCAACTTGCAATCCAGCTCATCTTCTGCCAGTACTGTTATTGAAAGCTGCATGACTGATATGGAACTTTCTGTCGAGCAAGCATCAACGGCGAATAGCGCAATGGAAGAGATCCAAGCGTTAATTCTAGAAATCAGTCAGATGAGTACTCATATTACACAGGCGGCCGCCGAGCAGAGTGAAACAACCGGTGACATTGCACGCAGTATCGAGGATATTAATTTAATCGCAGATGGTAGCTATCAAGCCATGTCTCAAATTGCACAGGCAAGCGCCAGCCTAACTCAGCTTGCTAATCAGCAGAATGAATTAGTCCATCGTTTTACATTATGAGTGACCGTTAACAAACTCAACCCCATTTGTAAGTTACATGTAAATTATGTCTCAAGGGCAGCTTTTAATCTAAAGTCGCCCTTGTTTTTTTGATGCCACATCGTTATATGATAACTATCGGCTTGCGCATTATTATCTACCTCCTACTCTTTGCAAGCCAAACATGAGGATGATCTATGGCTGTTCATGTTGGCATTATCGACCAAGACCCTATTCGCTTGGTTACTCCCCTGCTTGATAATCGAACGGTAAGTTCGCACATTGTCTTCATCGGTGATCAAGACCAAAAATCAATGTATTTACGTTTACACTCGGTATTGAGTCAGCGCGACATCACTTCTGAGTTTTTTGAAATCCCATCGGGTTCCAATACCTCAGCAATCAAACAAGCTATCCAGTTTTTAGCGGAAGATTTGAAAACCAGATACGACGAAGTCAAGCTGAACGCAAGTTGTGGTTTGAGACATCGTTTATTATCCGTTTATGAGGTGTTCCGTAGCTACCAATGGCCTATTTTTGTCGTCGAACCGAACAGTGATCAGTTGTGTTGGCTTTATCCCGATAGTCAAAATAATACCCAAGTGCAAGACCACATTACCATTTCAGATTACTTAACCATTTTTGGCGCACGGGGTGAATTTAGTGAGCATCATATTCCGCCACAACTTGACCAAAAACTTTACGAACTCGGCGAGCGCTGGGCAAGTAATGCATTAGAACTTGGTCCTGGTTTAGCCACATTAAACTATTTAGCGACGACGTGCCGCAAAGAGCAGCGGCTAGATGTTGCACTTTCAGAAAAACAACAAGGGTATCGTGAACTTCATATTCTGTTGACCGATCTGGTCGAAGCACAAATCGCCACCTATCAAAATGGCATTTTAACCTTCGCCAACGAAGATGCGCGCCGATTTTCCAATGGAGAATGGTTAGAAACATTAGTGCACAGTACAATAAGGCAGATCCAAGATGATATGCCAACCATTCAAGATCGCTCTTTGAATGTTCAAGTCTACCGTCAATTAGGTGAGCGAGAAGTCAGAAATGAACTCGATGTCGCTACAGTGGTAAATAACAAACTGCATATTATTGAATGTAAAACGAAAGGTATGCGTGATGACGGCGATGATACGCTTTATAAGCTAGAATCATTACGTGATTTGCTTGGTGGGCTACAAGCTCGCGCTATGCTCGTGAGCTTTCGCCCGCTCCGCCATAATGACATTACTCGTGCAGAAGATTTAGGGTTGGCCTTAATCGGCCCAGATGAACTGAAAGATTTAAAATTACATTTAGCCGCTTGGTTCAAAGAAGCGGGTGGTAACGAAGATATCTAACCTACAAAAAAGCCCGTTTCATACGGGCTTTTTTGTACAGTGAAACGAATTTTCTAATGATCATCTTCTGTAAAATTTGTCGGTAACGTTGTTTTCATTTGATTCCATATGTGAGCGCTGTCAATGCCGTAATGACGGATCACAATCGGCAACTGCTCACGATTGCCACTTTCACATACTGCTAATAATTCACGGTAAAACTGCAAGGCTAACTCGCGTGCTTCTGGATTAGAAAAATAATAGCTGCCGACTCGGTCATATAATTTCTTTAGCCCATTAAAAATCAAACCATAAATTTGATTTCCTGAGTGAAACGCTAAACGCTGAAATAACATGTAATCGTAAAAGTTAAAGGTTTTCGCAATCAATATTTGCTGACGTTTATATTCGTCTTTTTCACCATCATCTTTAATATGCTGTTGGATTTTCTGTGCATAAGGAGATAACTCCATAAAAGAATCCCAAGATTTGGCACTTAATAGTGCTTCACAGCTTTCGATAACATTAGTAATAGTGCGCTCGGCAGGCTCTTTGTTCACTTTAAATGCATAACGCATAAATATGGGGCTAATATTTGTCCGAGCCGCAAGTAAATCTTCCACAATACTGGTGGCATTTTCAGCATCGAGCGTCATTAATGTATCTAATATGTGTAAACCGGAAGTTTCCATAAATTGGTTTACTTTTGTTGGCTTACCATGCTGTATAGTCAACCAACCATCACGGGCTAAGCGTTGTAATACTTCTCGAAGCGTTGTACGTGTTACACCAATTAATTCTGAAAGTTCGCGCTCTGCAGGTAAGATAGAACCCGGTGCAAAGCGACCATTCCAAATGCTCTCAATTATGTATTTTTCAGCAAAACCTGCTGGGCTTTTTGCCTTAATGACCATTAAGTACTTATCCAGTTTTCTATTTATTTGGGTCGAATGGGACTCATCATACCACTAGTTGAACGTTATCGGAAACAAACCATCCGCGAAGTTATCACAAACAAAATAGAGCTTAAACTCTAATTTATTCATCTTGTTTATGAACAATACCGAGTCAATGAAATAGCAGTTTTTAGCAGTTCTTCAAAAGGAAGAACACATAAGAGTAGAAAAAATAAAGAGATATAACTCACATTAATAAACTTAAAATAATCAATTTAAGCTTGCAAAATTCGCTCTTTTTAGTCATTTAGATGCCTATTACCTTAACTCCACTTCAAAATACGGCTCGGCGTGAATTTTTCACAACTCTTATGCTATGCTTACCCAACTTTGATCGCGTTTTTGACCAAAATATCGGTAAGTGTTTTATCAATAACCTGATTATTATTGACTAAAAAAGCTTGCGGAGTAGAGTGACGGTCGAAGTAAGGATTGCTTGTCTCACTCAAGGAGTGTCTTGGTAAAACCATAATCCCTAAACGGTTTGTTGTTTCGCTAGAACATTGCCGATAGATACTGTTTTCGTGTTTAACACGTTCTATTTGGCCACTTCACATAATGAATTAAAGATAAGCTGACAGCGTCTATCATCTCAACAGTAAGAGAACTACCCATGCCGATGTCCCTCGGAAGCGCTTTTCTCAAGAACTTTCTTGGTAAAGCCCCTGACTGGTACAAAGTTGCCATTATTGCTTTTCTCATTATCAACCCGATTGTTTTCTTTTTGGTCGACCCATTTATTGCTGGTTGGCTACTTGTGGTTGAATTCATTTTCACCCTAGCGATGGCGCTTAAATGCTATCCCCTGCAACCTGGTGGCTTACTGGCTATCGAAGCTATCGCCATTGGGATGACCAGTGCAGAGCAAGTAAAACATGAGCTTGTGAATAACATCGAAGTTCTGCTGCTACTGGTGTTTATGGTGGCTGGTATCTATTTCATGAAACAGCTATTGCTGTTCATCTTCACCAAAATACTCCTTGGTATTCGTTCAAAAGCGATGCTTTCGGTCGCCTTTTGCATTACAGCTGCTTTCCTGTCTGCATTTTTGGATGCTTTAACAGTTATTGCCGTGGTCATCAGTGTCGCCGTTGGGTTTTACTCGATTTATCACAAAGTGGCATCGGGACAAGGAACAAGCTCCGCTCATGACCATACTCAAGATGAGCATATCTCAGAACTAACACGTGATGACCTAGAAAACTATCGTGCGTTTTTGCGCTCACTACTGATGCATGCTGGCGTAGGTACCGCTTTAGGCGGGGTGATGACCATGGTTGGTGAACCACAAAACTTGATCATCGCCGATCAAGCAGGTTGGTTTTTTGGCGAGTTTATCATCCGTATGTCTCCGGTAACCGTACCTGTTTTTCTCTGTGGTATTTTGACCTGTGTATTGGTTGAAAAGCTGAAGCTATTTGGTTACGGCGCAGAATTACCCGCTAACGTTCGTCAAATTCTGGTCGATTTTGACACGGCTGAGCGCAAAAATCGAACCAATCAAGACGTCGCAAAACTTTGGATCCAAGGCGCTATTGCTGTCTGGCTGATTGTTGGATTGGCACTGCACTTAGCGGCAGTGGGTTTGATTGGTCTTTCAGTTATTATTTTGGCGACAGCATTTACTGGTGTGATAGAAGAACATTCGCTAGGCAAAGCATTTGAAGAAGCCCTACCCTTTACGGCGCTGCTGGCGGTATTCTTCTCCATCGTAGCCGTAATTATCGATCAACAACTCTTTAAACCAGTTATCGATGCTGTGTTGAATGTTGAAGATAAAGGGGCTCAGCTTGCTCTCTTCTATGTGGCTAACGGGCTTTTGTCGATGGTTTCGGATAACGTTTTCGTTGGCACTGTCTATATTAATGAAGTCAAAACAGCGCTACTAGAAGGTGTTATCACGCGTGACCAATTCGATTTATTGGCTGTCGCGATTAACACAGGTACGAACTTACCGTCAGTAGCAACACCAAACGGTCAAGCCGCTTTCTTATTCTTATTAACATCAGCACTTGCACCATTGATCCGCCTTTCTTATGGCAAAATGGTCATCATGGCTCTGCCCTACACGATTGTATTGGCATTAGTTGGCCTGTTTGGCATTGTCTTCTTAGTTGAACCCATGACTGCGCATTTTTATGACTTAGGGTGGATTACGCACCATTCAGCCAAAGCAGTTCAAGCAATCTCTGCCGGGCATTAAAATATTCGGTTGATAATGAAACTTATCTAAGTTAAAAAGCTCTGAACTATCAGGGCTTTTTATTTTTTACAGGTATTGAATGTGACTTTTTTTTCTACTCTGAAACTGTTCTCTCAATCGAGAAAATCTTGGTTTTTATTACTTCTTTTTGTGGTTTTTTTTGAGGCTTGTGCGCTTTTTTTTCAGCACATCATGATGCTCGCACCGTGTGTGATGTGCATTTATGAACGTGTGGCGATGCTAGGAATTGGCGGAGCGGCTCTGCTTGGCTTAATCGCACCCAATAATCCGATTGTTCGTTGGATTGGACTCGTTGCTTGGGGAGCCAGTGCTTATAAAGGTTTGACCTTAGCTCTGCAACATGTGGATTACCAATTCAACCCTTCTCCTTTTGCCACTTGTGATTTATTTGTCACTTTCCCCAGCTGGGCACCACTCAATCAATGGGCACCTTGGATGTTCGAAGCTTACGGTGACTGTTCGAAAGTGGTATGGCAATTTTTAACGCTTTCCATGCCACAGTGGCTAGTGGTCATCTATGCTGCTAACTTGCTGGTGCTCGCTTTTGTTGTTTTAGCTCAGTTCGCGAAAACCCCCGTCAATAAGCTGCGGTAATAACCTGCTTGATCAAAAAAGGCACCTCGCTAAGAGATGCCTTTTGGCTGATTCACATCGCTTACTCTGACGCAAGCAGCGGATCAACATTAATATACTTACCAATTTGTTGCCGTTTTACCGTTGGCACATAGGGTATTTCACCAAGCTTAGGCGCTGGAATGCGCGATTCCAACATTGCAATAATTTCAGCGTAATGCTCAGTTCCGGGGTTCACTCGGTTGGCTACCCAGCCAACAATCTTCAACCCGTCGGCAATAATACTTTCCGCTGTTAAAATTGCATGGCTTAAGCAACCTAGCTTAATCCCTACCACTAATACCACTGGTAGTTGTTCTTGTTTAACCCAAGTAGACAAGCAGTCGGTATCAGAGATCGGAACGCGCCAACCACCAGCACCTTCGATCAACACAATGTCAGCGTTCGCTTTATGCTTAGCTAATTTGCTACTGAGCACGCCATAATCAATCTCGACGTGTTCATGTTTTGCGGCGATATGTGGTGATGTAGGGAGCGCTAAAGAATATGGATTCACATCACCATAGGGCATCTCTTTGGTTGCCGCTTTCATCAGATGTAATGCATCTGAGTTGCGTAAGCCAAATTCCGTTTTTTCGCTACCAGCGGCAACGGGTTTGTAGCCAATAGTCACCAAATCCTTGGCAGCTAATGCTTGTAGAATCGCTTTTGAAGCGACCGTTTTTCCAACGTCGGTGTCCGTACCCGCAATAAAAAATGCATCAATCATCGATGTATAACCCCTAAACAAACCTGATAAGTTGCAGGTAGAAGACCTTGATGGTTTTGAAATGTTTGGTATGCCTGCTCAACTTGCAGTAGAGCCCTACGGCTTGTTAACCCTTGTGAGCGTCCACTTACGTGATTTGCACCAATTCCTTTAAGATCTCTCATCAAGGAAAAGGCTTTGTCATACCAAACTGTGATCGAAGGCAAGTCTAGTTGATGGTGGTAACAGTGAGATTGCGCTAACGCAATTTTTACCTGATTGAGTGTGATGAAATCATTGACGTGTTGATGTGTATCAATTTTTGTCCACGCTTGTTTCAGTTCAAACAGCGAACCGTCCAATAATGTCGAAAAATAAGCCATCCCTTGTGGTTTCAATACGCGGTGAATTTGTCGCAGTGGTAGAACAAGGTCATCACACCACTGCAGCGCTAAGCTAGAAAAAACGTAATCAAAAGAGGCGTTGGCGAAAGGAAGCGCCTCAGCATCGGCTTGATAGTAGGTGACGCCAACATCACCACAACGTATTTTAGCTTGTACTAGCATCTCACTGGAGAGGTCAGCACATACCACATACGCCCCTCTACGCCGCAGTTGCTCTGAAAAATAGCCCGTACCACAACCAAGATCGAGCACTCTTTTCCCTACTAGACTGTGCGGCATTTTGTCCAATAAACGGTGTCCTACGTCACGTTGAAAAGCGGCATGTACATCATAATGCTTTGCCGCGCGGCTAAAAGAATGGGCAATGGCGGCTTTGTCATGCAGCGCATTTATCTCTATCGCATGAGTTTGTGACATATTCAGCTCTCCTCTAGCGCACGTTGCAGTTGTGTGGTTAGTTGATCTATGTCAGCAATAGTGTGGTTGGCGGTTAGAGTGATACGCAATCGGGCACGGCCTTGAGCCACCGTTGGTGG
Source organism: Vibrio sp. 1151_11 (assembly GCF_029478525.1). NCBI lineage: Bacteria > Pseudomonadati > Pseudomonadota > Gammaproteobacteria > Vibrionales > Vibrionaceae > Vibrio > Vibrio sp. 1151_11. The sequence continues at coordinate 232,646 of NZ_SHMN01000003.1, forward strand.
GCGAATCGCGGTCAACCAACACCCGTGATGTCGCAATTGATCGGCGATATTCAATGCTGTTTGCGCCTCACCAACAAGGTAGGGCTTGATTGGCGTTAGCGTTTCAACATAGCCATCGAAACCTTGCATAGATTCAGCGTAATAAGCTTGCAGCTCAGTTAGTTTTTCTCTGCGCCAAGACTGCTGAGTGACCATTGAAATAGCATGAGTTACTGCATAAGCTTGCGCTGGCGGCATGGCTGTAGAATAGACGTGGTGACGAGCAAACTGCGTAAGAAAGTCACCCACCTCTTGATTGCATAAGATAGCTGCACCCGATAACCCTAAGGCTTTGCCAAAGGTCACCACTAAGAGCTGTGGTTTTATTCCTGCCGCACTGCAACTGCCGGCCCCACCCTCGCCCAACACACCGATGCCGTGTGCATCATCGACTACCAACCACGCTTCACCTTGCAGTGCATCCGTGATTTCGCACAGCGGTGCACAATCACCATCCATGCTAAAGACCCCTTCAGTCACCACTAATGTATGACTATCGCTGTTAAGCTGTTGCTTAAGATGAGTGACATCGTTGTGCCGAAAACGCTTCATACTGGCTGCGCAAAGCATTCCTGCTTCCATCAAAGAGGCGTGGTTAAGTTTATCTTGCAGTAGCAAATCGTCTTTATTGAGCAGGCTAAACAACAGTGCCTGATTGGCACTAAACCCCGATCCAAACAAAATGGCTCGCTCATAACCTAGCCACTCACACAAGTTAGCTTCAAGGTTGCGATGGGCTGAGCTAAAGCCTGTGACCAAAGGAGACGCGCCACTACCGCAACCATACATACTCAGCCCTTGCTGCCAAGCGGCAATCAATTCTGAGTCGTGCGCAAGGCCAAGGTAATCGTTACTGGAAAAGTTAAGATACTGGCGGCCATCTTTGCACAATCGAACCTGGTTACCCCCCTCAAGCTCGATAAGAGAGCGAGAAAGCCCAAGATCGCGACGAGCACTGAGCGCCGCTGAAATACGTGAATTAAACGCTGGCATCGTAGAAAAGATCATCTTTAGTAGGACGATCTGCCACCCGTTTTACGACACGTTCAAGCAACTCACTTTCTGCAATTTCATCCGGTTTTTGGCTCACTTGTTGGCTATTGATACCCAGTTTTTTAAATAACTGCATATCGCTATCTTCATCAGGATTAGGAGTCGTTAGCAACTTGCAACCGTAGAAAATGGAGTTTGCACCTGCCATAAAGCACAGCGCTTGCATCTGCTCATTCATATTTTCACGTCCAGCCGATAAACGCACCGCCGATTGTGGCATCATGATGCGAGCAACGGCAATCAGACGAATAAAATCAAACGCTTCGACATCTTCGGCTTGCTCTAACGGTGTGCCTTTCACTTTGACCAGCATATTAATCGGTACACTTTCAGGATGGGTTGGTAAGTTCGCTAATTCCACCAACAGGCCAGCGCGGTCATTAGCGCTCTCTCCCATACCGATAATTCCCCCAGAGCAGATCTTCATTCCTGCATCGCGCACGTGCGATAAGGTATCAAGGCGATCTTGATAGGTTCGGGTGGTGATAATGTTGCCATAGTATTCAGGTGAGGTATCTAGGTTGTGGTTGTAATAATCAAGCCCTGCACTGGCCAACTCGCTTGCTTGATCAGGCGTTAGCATGCCCAACGTCATACACGTTTCCAAGCCCATCTCTTTCACGCCACTGATCATCTCTTTCAAGAGAGGCATATCACGCGCTTTCGGGTTTTTCCACGCCGCTCCCATGCAAAAGCGGGTCGACCCAGAGCGCTTCGCTTTTTGCGCCGCGTCTAACACCCGCTCGACTTCCATTAACCGTTCTTTATCAACATCAGTCCGGTAATGCGCACTCTGCGGGCAATATTTACAATCTTCAGGACACGCCCCCGTCTTAATAGAAAGTAACGTGCTGACTTGAACATAATTTTTGGGATGGTATTGACGATGTACTTGCTGCGCTTCAAACAGTAGATCCATAAACGGCTTTTCGACCAGTGCGTTCACCTCAGCAACGGTCCAGTTATGACGAACTTCCACATCTCTTCCTTATTCAGTTTTATTATTTTGTTGCTTGGCTAGTCTACTGACAAGCGATAAACTGTCAACAAACAAAGAAAACATAAGTTTACGTTTGATTGATATTTAAACAAACCCAGCAATATGGACTGATCATGGATTTACTCTTCGACCGCCAACATATCTGGCATCCCTACACTTCAACGCTGACGCCATTGACTTGTTATCCCGTCACTCACGCTCAAGGTGTCCATCTTTATTTGGAAGATGGGCGACGCTTGATTGATGGAATGTCCTCTTGGTGGGCAACTATTCATGGTTATAACCATCCACACCTTAATTACGCTGCGCATCAGCAAATTGATAAAATGTCACACGTGATGTTTGGCGGTATCACACATCAACCCGCCATTACGCTTTGTAAAAAATTACTGGCATTAGCGCCAAGCAATCTTGAGCACGTATTTTTAGCCGATTCTGGCTCCGTCGCCGTGGAGGTCAGTTTAAAAATGGCGTTGCAATACTGGCATGCAAAAGGTCAACCACGAGCGAAATTTCTCACCTTACGTCATGGCTATCACGGCGATACGTTTGCCGCAATGTCAGTCACTGACCCAGATAACTCGATGCATTCGCTCTACAAAGGTTTTTTGCCGCAGCATATTTTTGCCGATTCGCCAACTTGCGGTTTTTTGGATGAGTGGGATGAACGCGATCTCGATGATTTTCGAGATAAAATCATGCACGCTCATCAAGAGCTTGCGGCGGTGATTTTAGAACCAATTGTGCAAGGTGCTGGCGGTATGCGTATCTATCATCCTCAGTTTTTAAAAGGCGTGCGGGCACTTTGCGATCAATATGGTTTGCTACTGATTGCCGATGAGATTGCAACTGGGTTTGGCCGTACTGGAAAGCTCTTCGCCTGCGAGCACGCTAATATCGCGCCTGATATTTTATGTGTCGGCAAGGCCTTAACGGGTGGCTATATGACGCTTTCGGCCACACTTTCGACCAAGCAAGTCGCCGATACGGTTTGTGCTGGCGAAGCGGGCTGCTTTATGCATGGGCCAACCTTTATGGCTAACCCATTGGCGTGCGCCGTCGCCTGCGCTAGCTTAGAGCTCATCGAACAGGGCGATTGGCAACAGCAAACCCAGCATATTGAAGCGCAATTTGCTCATTTACTGCCTATGCTTAACCGTTTTGAGATGGTAAAAGAGACGCGCTGGCTGGGCGCTATCGGCGTGATTGAAACGCATCGCCCTGTCAATATGGAGGTCATTCAAGCGCTATTTGTTGAGCAAGGGGTCTGGATCCGTCCTTTTGGCTGTTTAATCTATGTGATGCCACCCTTTATTAGCCAAGTAGATGACATTGAAAAACTGATCAACGCTGTAGCTGTGGCATTGCAAAATTCGCAATGCTTTCAAATCGATGGGACTTAAATAGAACCGACACATACTATTGATGCATAAAAAAACCGACTCGCAAGTCGGTTTTTTTACTGTGTTTAACGCATCATGATTAACCGATGTGCGTTGCGCCACCCATGTATGGTTGCAGTACGCTAGGAACGGCAATACGGCCATCGGCTTGTTGGTTGTTTTCCAAAATGGCTACCATAGTACGGCCCACAGCAAGGCCTGAACCGTTCAGCGTGTGTACAAGCTCAGGTTTATTGCCGCCTTTGCGACGGAAACGGGCTTGCATACGACGCGCTTGGAAATCCCACATGTTTGAGCAAGAGGAGATCTCACGGTATGTACCTTGTGCAGGAACCCACACTTCAAGATCGTAAGTTTTGCGAGAGCCAAAGCCCATGTCACCGGCACACAGCACCACTTTACGGTACGGTAGTTCAAGCAATTTCAGCACTTTTTCCGCATGACCGGTTAACTCTTCCAGCGCCGCCATTGAATCTTCTGGGCGCGTGATCTGAACCAATTCGACTTTATCAAATTGGTGCATACGGATAAGACCACGTGTATCGCGACCATACGATCCCGCCTCAGAACGGAAACAAGGTGTATGAGCTGTCATTTTCAATGGCAGATCGGCTTCGTCAGAAATGGTGTCACGCACTAAGTTCGTTACCGGTACTTCAGCCGTTGGGATAAGAGACAGTTTACGTGGCTCTTCATCATTCACTTTTTCAGTTAGTGGCTCAGTATGGAATAGGTCTTGACCAAATTTAGGTAGCTGACCAGTACCGAATAGGCTGTCTGAATTAACAAGGTAAGGCACGTACATTTCTGTATAGCCATGTTCTTGAGTGTGAAGATCCAACATAAATTGTGCAATGGCGCGGTGTAGGCGAGCAAATTGGCCTTTCATCACGATAAAGCGAGCGCCAGTAATTTTAGTCGCACTAGCAAAATCCAAACCACCGGCCATTTCGCCAAGATCAACGTGATCTCTGAGCTCAAAATCGTAAGTTTTGGGTTCGCCCCAACGAGAAACTTCTACGTTGTCATTTTCATCTTTACCGTCAGGAACCGATTCATCTGGTACGTTGGGTACAGACATAGTAATCGCATCCAATTGTGCTTGGATGTCATTCAACTGCGCTTTTTTCGCGTCTAAGTCACTGCCTAGAGAGCCGATTTGTAGCTTGACTGCTTCTGCGCCCGCTTTGTCGCCGGCGGCCATTTTTTGGCCAATTTCTTTGGAGATGGAGTTGCGCGAGGATTGTAAATTTTCAACTTCTACTTGAATGGACTTACGTTGTTCTTCAAGTTGACGAATTGTCTCAACGTCGAGTTTGAAACCGCGACGCGCTAATTTTGCAGCTGTTTCATCCAGCTCAGTGCGAAGTAATTTAGAATCCAGCATTGCTAATCCTATGCTTTTAGTTATGAAAAACGCGCCTGCATCCCTTTCTAATAAGAGCGACGCGTAGAGAAAATTGAACCCGACAAAGATAACGAAAAGAGACTATTTTTCATAGCGCTTTTGTGGGCTTTTTGCATCTAAACTGGCCAAGTAATCTAACTTTTCACCAATTTTGGTTTCTAACCCTCGATTTGTTGGCTGGTAGTAGCGTGTATCGCTCATTTCAGGCGGCAAATAACTTTCGCCAGCCGCGTAAGCTCCCGGTTCATCGTGGGCATAGCGATATTGTGCTCCATAACCAAGATCTTTCATCAAACTGGTTGGTGCATTACGCAAATGGGGCGGCACCTCATACTCTGGCAAATTATGCGCATCAGCTAAGGCTTGCTTCCACGCGCTATACACGGCATTACTTTTGGGCGCGCACGCTAAATAGACAATCGCTTGTGCAATCGCACGTTCACCTTCCGCAGGGCCAACGCGGGTAAAACAGTCCCAAGCGGCGAGCGCCACCTGCATGCCTCTTGGGTCGGCGTTGCCGACATCTTCCGAAGCTATCGCCAATAAACGGCGAGCGATATAAAGTGGATCGCAGCCTGCTGCGATCATTCTGGCCGACCAATACAGCGCCGCATCGGGGTTGGAACCTCGAATCGATTTATGCACCGCAGAGATAAGGTCGTACCAAATATCGCCTTTATTATCAAAGCGCGACACTTTTTCGCCTGCCACTTCGGCCAACAGTTTGAGCGTAATGAGCTTTTCACCTTGCGCATTCTCTTCGGCCATGTCGTACAGCAGCTCAAGATAATTGAGTGACATGCGCGCATCACCATTGACCAATTCAGCCAAACGTTCGAGCACCTTATCCATAAACTGCGCTGCAACTTTACCTAAACCGCGATCGGCATCGTTGATTGCTTGATTGAGCGCCAGCAAAATTTCATCGCTAGCCAGCGAGGTTAATTTGTACACCCGAGCACGAGATAGCAAAGCGTTGTTGAGTTCAAAAGAGGGATTCTCTGTCGTGGCACCAATGAAAGTCACAGTGCCATCTTCAATGTGTGGCAAAAAAGCATCTTGTTGAGATTTATTAAAGCGATGTACTTCGTCTACAAACAAAATAGTACGTCGGCCCGCCATTTTGTTTTCGCGCGCTTTTTCAATGGCAGCACGGATCTCTTTAACGCCGGAAGTTACCGCAGAAACACGTTCAACCTCTGCATTGGCGTAATTCGCCGCTACTTCAGCTAAGGTCGTTTTGCCCGTACCGGGCGGCCCCCACAAGATCATCGAATGAATATGACCAGCCTCTAATGCACGCCGCAAGGGTTTACCCACGCCTAAAATGTGCTGCTGGCCAATATACTGCTCAACCGTCTGAGGGCGCATTCTCGCGGCCAACGGACGGAAATCTTCATCACCCGAAAAATCTAAGCTGTAATTACCCACACTATAGTTACTCACGCCTTAGTCCCTATCTCAATTACGTTGATCATCAACCTCGACACCTTGCGGGATCTGGAACGTGAAACGCGCTTTAGCGGCCGGTGTTAGTTGTACATCGCTAAACGTAAACAGACTCTTCTGCCCATCTTGTTCAATCACGTTAAAACCTTTCACGATCCCTTTCTCATCAATCGCTATCTGAAACTGCCCTTGGTTTGAATCTACCGCGGTTGGCGTTAGGGTGAAATCATCACCGTTTTGTGCAACCTTGTAGTGATCCCAATCACTGGCGCGATTACGAGTCAGCAACACAAAAGGAGTTTGTTCCGTCGCTTGTTCTTGATTATAAATACTCACTTGTTCGATAAATGGACTGTAATACCACAAGGTTTTACCATCAGACACCAGTAAGTTTTCATCAGGAGCGGTCGTTTGCCAACGGAAAAGGCTTGGCCGAACAATATCAACTTTCCCCTGACCTTCCATCACAATATCACCTTCAGGGCTGATCACTTGCTGGGCAAAGGTAGCGCTAAAACCAGCGTTCAGCGCGAGGCGTTGGCTCAACTCGTCTTTTGGCGCAGCCAAAACAGCGACAGAAAAACTACACAGCAACAGGGCTAACACTCTTTTCATGATTACCACACTCCATGGATAACAATTTTTTTGTCTATAACGTTTTCTATAACGTCTATTGATAAGACCCCATTCTTTTAAGAAGCATTCGCTTATAAGAACAGCTCGTTTATAAGGGCTTATTGGCTTGGGTTTGTCAGCGTTTTGTTGAGATTAAACCTCAGGCAGCGCACTTTACTGGCCGCAGCACTGTTTGAATTTTTTGCCACTGGCGCACGGACAAGAATCATTGCGTCCAATCTCTTTAAATGGGTTAACCCGCTGCGTTTTCATGCCGAGCATTAATTCATCAGCCATTAACGCCACTTCAGTGATCATGACATCCAACTGCTCAGCAAAATCACTCAAACTGGGTGGTGTTGCAAAACCCGCTTCGCTCATCTGCTGCTGTGTTTGTGTTTCATCGATGGCTAACATGAAGGTGGTCAACAAAGCTTGCAGCATGCGCAGGCTGCCATCACCAATTGGAGTCTCTAACCATTGCGGTTCAACGACTGGCCAGACGCTCATAAACCCTTCAGCAAAATCAGCCCACTGAGTCGCATTATCTAGCAAGGCTAACGCCGAATATTCGCTACGTTTGAGCAAGTTATATTGCAGATTAATTTGCGCCATCACCGCTGGTTCAAGTGCTTTGACTTGCTCCCCCACTAAAGGTTCTAACCAAGTTGTGGGTTCTAACGGCTTAGTGGCGAAATTGGATGCCAAAATAGCCCCTTCAAAAAAATGAGCGGATTGAGGAGCTGATTGAGGTAGAGAGAGCAATGAGTAGGTCATGAAAATCTGTACAGTTAAAATGGTTGACCAGGGATTATATACCAACTCTTGCATTTAGTGACTTTTGATTCGGTAACCACTACAATCTCGCCTCGAATTTTTAAGGCGAAATGATGATGCGTGTAATTTTGGGCCCAATGGAAGGTGTGCTAGACCACTTGATGCGTGAACTGCTCACCCAGATGAATGATTACGATCTGTGCGTGACTGAATTTGTGCGTGTCGTTGACCAATTATTGCCTGACCACGTTTTTTATCGCCTTTGTCCTGAACTGAAAACAGGCTCAAAAACACAAGCAGGTGTTCCCGTGCACGTTCAACTGCTCGGCCAAGAGCCACATTGGATGGCAGAAAATGCCGCACGAGTTGCTGAATTAGGCGCGCACGGCATTGACTTGAACTTTGGTTGCCCAGCGAAAACGGTCAACAAACACAAAGGCGGTGCGGCGCTGTTACAACATCCGGAATTGATTTATCAAGTGGTAAAATCATGCCGAGATGCGGTACCGAAAGCGATCCCTGTTTCGGCTAAAATCCGCTTAGGTTGGGAAGACCCTAACGACTGCTTTGAAATTGTCGATGCGATTGAACAAGCTGGAGCAAACGAGCTCACAGTTCATGCCCGAACAAAAGCGGGCGGTTATCGCGCCAGTGAAATTAAGTGGGATTACATTAATCAGATACGCCAGAAGACGTCTCTGCCTCTGATCGCTAATGGCGAAATTTGGAACTACGACGATGGTCAAGCCTGTATTAAAGCGACGGGCGTAGAGTCATTGATGGTTTGTCGAGGCGCATTCAACGTTCCCAATTTAGGCAATGTGGTCAAACATAACCATAAAGTGATGCCTTGGCATGAAGTGGTTGATCTGCTCCTGCGCTATTCGCAATTTGAAATTAGAGGCGATAAAGGCTTTTACTATCCCAACCGAGTCAAGCAATGGTTTACCTACTTACGTCAAGAATATCCTCAAGCTAACGAGCTATTTCGCGAAATCAGGACCTTCACCAAATCGGAACCTATCGTGGAGCACATTCAGCGTTACCGTGATCGGTTACAAAACACCTTGTAATGCGTTTTCTTCAGGCTTTCTCAACATCACGCCGAGAAAGCCTGTTGCTGCTTAGTCAACCACTGTGTTAACTAACCCTCTGTGATAACGAAATAAAACCATTAACTGAGTAGAAGGCTATCATCTGCCAGCTCTTCGCCTCGAACTTTCGAAAACATTTCCAGTAGATCAAGCACTTTCATATTGGCACGCTGCTCACCAGACACATCAAGAACAATTTCACCTTGATGCAGCATTACAGTGCGATCACCACACGCTAAAGCATCTTTCATCGAGTGCGTTACCATCATCACCGTCAAGTTAAATTCTTTGACGATTGTTTTGGTCAAATCAATGATAAAGGCCGCCATTCTAGGATCCAGAGCCGCAGTGTGCTCATCAAGCAGTAACAATTTACTGTCAGATAAGGTTGCCATCACTAAGCTAACCGCTTGACGCTGCCCACCAGACAGTAAGCCGATGTTATCGCCTAAACGATCTTCTAATCCCAAACCAAGGATAGCGATTCGCTCTTGAAACAACTTGCGACGTGATGAAGAAAGTGACAGCCCCCACCCTCGGCGCTTGCCGCGCATGTAGGCTAAAGCCATATTCTCTTCAATGGTTAAATCGCCACATGTACCGGCAAGTGGGTCTTGGAATACGCGAGCGCATAAACGTGCACGCTGATCCACGCTCTGGCGCGTGACATCGACTTCATCGATGAGTACTTTGCCTGCCATCATGGGCGTTTCGCCCGTTACAGCGCCTAATAAGGTCGATTTCCCTGCACCATTTGAGCCAATCACAGTTAAAAATTGATGTTCAGGTACTTCGAGGTGAACACCTCTTAACGCTCTATTTTCTAAAATTGTGCCAGGGTTAAACGTGACTTGAATATCTTCTAAACGAATCATAATGTTTCTCCTGACGCTTTATCCTGCTTAGCAACAACCGACTTCTGAGCAGGAGAATTACCCTTTTTTGCTTTGAAGTTCCTTTTCATTTTTGGCGCAATCAGTGCAATGGCCACCAGCACAGCAGTAACTAAGTTGAGATCAGACGCCTGCAAACCGAACATGCCCGAGCTCAAAGCAAAGGCGACCGCTAAACGGTACAGCACTGAACCGACGATGACCGCCAGCACTGCAACCCAGATCCGGCGCCCGGGGATCAACGTCTGCCCCAAGATCACAGCAGCAAGGCCAACGACAATCGTCCCTACGCCCGAAGTTACATCAGCAAAACTGTTGGTTTGCGCAAACAGTGCCCCAGCAAAACCGACAAAACCATTCGATAACGCAAGAGCAAAATAGGTATAAAACGAGGTGCTTCCGCCTTGTGCTCTCACCATGCGGGCATTAACGCCCGTAGCACGCAGTCCAAGTCCAAAGTCACTGTTTAATAATCGCACCACAAACCAGGCCGAAATCAAGACCAATACACCCACGACCAGCGGGCGAATGTAAACCGAGTCACCCATGGCTTCAAAGGGCGTAAGAATGGTCTCCTCCCCAAGCAGAGCAATATTGGGGCGTCCCATAATACGAATATTGATGGAGAAGGCGGCAATCATGGTGAGAATCGACGCCAATAGATGCAAAATACCGCAGCGAACCGCAAGAAATGCAGTCACCCAACCGGTAAAGGCACCCGCAAGTATTGCCATTCCTGTAGCAACCCAAGGGTTAATACCTGCCACAATCGCCGTTGCGGCCACCGCAGCGCCCATCGGGAAGCTGCCGTCAACGCTTAAATCGGGGAAATCAAGGACACGGAAAGTGAGGTAAACACCCAATGCCACTAATCCGTACAGCAGCCCTATCTCTAGAGCGCCAAAAAAAGCAAAAGCAGACATAACAACTCCTTTCTCTGCTTAAACAGAGCTAAAGCCTTCGCTCTAGCTCTGAATGGTCTTTATTTTACGCTCGTAGCACGATCAAGTACTGACTGAGGAATCGTTACGCCCAGTTTTTCCGCTGCGGTTTTGTTGATCATTAAATCAGACCCTTTGGCCACTTTAACATCCAGTTTACCCGGTGCTTGGCCTTCCAAGATAGCGACAACATAGTCCGCGGTTTGTACGCCAATTTGGTAATAATCAAAGCCAAGGCTAGCAATCGCTCCGCGTTCAACATAAGAGGTTGCTGCGCCAAATACTGGGGTCTTAGCTTGGTTTGCCGAAACAATCATCCCTTCAATCGCACTGGCGACAGTATTATCAATCAAGGCATAGATAATGTCTGATTTTGAGGCAATCGCCTGTGTCGCAGTTTGTACGTCTGCGCTTTTTAAGGCTGTCGCTTCAATAAGTTTAATGCCATGTTTTTGAGTGCTCGATTTAAGCAGTTCCATCAAGCTCACTGCATTCGCCTCTCCGGGGTTATACACTACCCCGATAGATTTCACGTTTGGCATGATCTCTTTGATCAGCTCAATGTGCTGTTCAACTGGCGATAGATCAGAAAGCCCGGTCACGTTCTTACCCGGTTGCTCAAGTTTTTTTACCAATTTAGCACCGACAGGATCGGTCACCGCCGTGAACACGACAGGAATAGTTTTGGTTGCAGAGACGAGCGCTTGCGCCGTGGGGGTTGCGATGCCGACTAACACATCAGGATTTTCCCCGACAAATTGGCGCGCAATTTGAACAGCAATGGCTGGGTTGCCTTGCGCGGTTTTAAAATCAAAATCTAGATTTTTGCCTTGTTCATAACCTTTTGCTTTTAAACCATCAAGTAAACCTTGTCTGGTTGCGTCTAAAGCTGGGTGCTCAACAATTTGCGATACGGCGACTTTCGCTGTTTTGGCCATGATGCTTGTGGAAGAGAGTAATACTGCTCCTGCAAAAACGGCGGTAACAATGGCTTTGCCTGCTTTCATCTTAACTCCTTGATTTAAGCATTATACCCTTCCTACTTAAAGCGGTAGCAGTGCTAGCAAATGCGCTCATCCCGTTAAACACAGTTAACCTGTGCCACATTAGGATTCATCCCATTGCAGATTGCTTACAACTTCATATTGTTTGGGTATACATGTTGGATGTTGTGTTTTTAATATTTTTATGTACGCGCACTGAGCGTCGCTGACAACATTATTACCAGTAACTCAGGCTAAAGGGAAGTGAGGTTTAACAGTAAAGTAACAAAAAGAGAGCTAAGAATAAGGCGAAAGTTGAATAACAAAGAGGAGTTCACTGCGGAAGCCCTCTTTGCCTTTTATTCACATGATAACTGGGTGACTAGAACCAGCGTTCTAACGCGGCTTCATCTAACTGCCGGAATGCTCGGTTGAGGATAGCAGCCAGCTCTTTGTATCTCGGCTTCGCTTTGATTGGCTCTAAAGCAAAACCAGTATCGACAATCTTCTGGTACAGCTCTCGGTACCACCCAGCAAGCGAAGGTGGAAGTTGGGTATTGGCGCGATTTCCCAGCCACCACATACCTTGTAGCGGTAAGCTTATGGCAAAAAGTGCCACTACCACTGCTTGGGGCATCGCCTGTGTATTTTCAAAAACCATCTGTGTCAATACACTGATTGCGGCGATAGCTGGCATAGCCTTCACGCCAAAACGCGTGGCTTTAATGATCCGTTGCTCAGGAAAAATGAGGCCTAGCTCTTTGCGCACAGGCCAAACATCCATATATTTCTGACCATCTTTCAGGCTGTGAACGATTCCAACTTTGTTATTCATAGCGCGCCCTCACTCTCGATGCTGCCCATTTAACTAAAAAATAGTTTAATGATTCAACTAATCTAGTAAAAAATTGATAGAAGTTAATATTATTTCAATTTTTTTTTGTTATATTGGCCCATTATCGCTATTCTTTGCGAGCCCTCAATCTCATTGTTGCCGTTATTTACAATTTAGGCAACTCCGAGATGAAATCTGCAAGGAATGCATCGACGACTTTACGTTAAAAGCCCCGTCTCATTATACGGAAATTCAAGTTTTATTGACCAAGATTAGTAGCGCTCCACAACGGTTCTACTATTCTTGTGAATGATTTTTATCCTAACCGATTATTACAGGTAGTCACACATGTCTAAGCTAGTTTTAGTTTTAAACTGCGGTAGTTCTTCTCTTAAATTTGCTGTTGTCGATGCAGAAACAGGTGCTGAGCACCTATCAGGTCTTGCTGAATGTCTTCACCTTCCTGAAGCACGTATCAAGTGGAAACTTGACGGTAAACACGAAGCGCAACTAGGCGAAGGTGCAGCGCACGAAGAAGCACTCGCGTTTATGGTTGAAACTATTCTTGCTTCTAAGCCAGAGCTTAAAGCTAACCTTGGCGCTATCGGTCACCGTATCGTACACGGTGGTGAGCAGTTCACTCAATCTGCACTTATCTCTGATGATGTACTGAAAGGTATTCAAGACGCTGCAACCTTTGCACCGCTTCATAACCCAGCACACATCATCGGTATCGAAGCCGCTAAGAAAAACTTCCCTGAGCTTCAAAACGTGGCTGTGTTTGATACTGCGTTCCATCAAACTATGCCTGAAGAGTCTTTCCTATACGCTCTTCCGTACAATCTATACAAAGAGCATGGTATCCGTCGTTATGGCATGCATGGTACTTCACACTTATTCATCACTCGTGAAGTTGCAGGCCTACTCAACAAGCCAGTTGAAGAAGTTAACATCATCAACTGTCACCTAGGCAATGGTGCTTCTGTTTGTGCGATCAAAAACGGTCAATCAGTTGATACTTCAATGGGTCTAACGCCGCTTGAAGGTTTGGTGATGGGCACACGTTGTGGTGACATCGACCCTGCAATCATCTTCCACCTGCACGATGCACTGGGTTACTCTGTTGATCAAATCAACACTATGCTAACCAAAGAGTCTGGCCTACAAGGCTTAACACAAGTGACTTCGGATTGCCGTTTTGTTGAAGATAACTACGGTGAGAAAGAAGAAGCGACTCGTGCAATGGACGTGTTCTGCCATCGCCTAGCAAAATACGTGGCTGGCTACACAGCAAGCCTTGACGGTCGCCTAGACGCTATCGTCTTCACTGGTGGTATCGGTGAGAACTCAGGCCCTATCCGTGAAATGGTACTAAACCGTTTGGCTATCTTCGGTATCGAAGTCGACAGCGCAGCAAACCTAAAAGCACGTTTTGGCGGCGAAGGTGTGATCACAACGGCAAACAGCCGTATTCCAGCTATGGTTATCTCGACCAATGAAGAGCTAGTGATTGCTGAAGATACTGCTCGTCTGGCAGGTCTTTAATTGACTTTCTGGCTAACTCTCTGAGTTAGCCAGTTTTTTACCGGGGCTCAACCCTTAGTTTCTAGCGATTTAGGTCAGCAGGCTTATTTCCGAAGAAGGTCATGTTGGGCTTTGTTCCTTTTTCAATCTAGTTTCGGTTAGATTGATTTCAATAGTTTGAGGTACTCTACTCATGTCCCGTACTATTATGCTTATCCCTATCAGCGCTGGTGTTGGTCTTACCAGCGTGAGCATGGGTGTCCTTCGCGCCATGGAGCGTAAAGGTGTTAGCGTTTCTTTTTATAAGCCTATTGCACAACCTCGCTCGGGTGGCGATCAACCTGATCTCACTTCAACGATTATCGGTCGCAACAGCGACATCAGCATTGCAGAACCGATGATGATGTCAGCGGCAGAAACGTTGATCGGTAGCGAAAAGATGGATGTGTTGCTTGAAACCGTCGTTGAGCGTTACAACCACATCAATAAAGATTCTGAAGTAACGCTGATTGAAGGCCTTGTGCCAACACGCAAACACCCATTCGCGAACCAAGTGAACGCAGAAATTGCCAAAACACTGGGCGCAGAAATTGTGTTTGTCGCGACACCGGGAACGGACAACCCAACTCAGTTGAAAGAGCGTATTGAAGTTGCGTGCTCAAACTTTGGTGGAACAAAAAATAAAAACATTTCAGGTGTTATTATCAACAAGCTTAATGCCCCTGTTGATGAAGCAGGCCGTACTCGCCCTGACTTATCAGAAATTTTTGATGATGCAGATAGCGCGAAACAAGCCAATTTAGAAGTGATGCAGATCTTCAACACCAGCCCAATTCGTGTGTTAGGTTGCGTACCTTGGAGTATCGATCTTATCGCGACTCGTGCTATTGATATGGCCAAACACCTGAAAGCTGAAATCATTAATGAAGGTGAAATTAAGTCTCGCCGTATTAAGAGCATCACTTTCTGTGCGCGTTCTTTGCCACACATGATTGAGCACTTTAAGCCAGGGTCACTCTTAGTGACATCGGCCGATCGTCCTGACGTGATTGTTGCCGCCTCTCTGGCCGCAATGAATGGCGTTGAAATTGGTGCGGTGCTGCTGACTGGCGGTTACGACATGCCACAAGAGATTGTGAACCTATGTAAACCAGCCTTTGAAAGCGGCTTGCCTATTTTTAAAGCGCAAGGTAACACTTGGCAAACGTCACTCAACCTACAAAGCTTTAGCCTAGAAGTTCCAGCTGACGATAAAGAACGTATCGAGTTCATCAGCGATCATGTTGCTAGCCACATCGATGGCCCTTGGATTAATTCGCTCACTGAGGGCACGCAAGGTATTCGTCGCCTTAGCCCGCCAGCATTCCGTTACCAGTTAACTGAGTATGCTCGTCGTGCAGGTAAACGTATTGTGCTTCCTGAAGGGGATGAACCACGCACGGTAAAAGCGGCATCTATTTGTGCTGAGCGCGGTATTGCGACTTGTGTTCTACTTGGTAACCCTGATGAAATCCGCCGTGTTGCTGCGCAGCAAGGTGTTGAGTTAGGTGCTGGCGTTGAAATTATCGATGCTGACTCAGTACGCGAAAACTACGTTGCTCGCTTGGTTGAGCTGCGTGGTTCAAAAGGCATGACGGAAGTTGTGGCTCGTGAAAAACTGCAAGATTCAGTATTCCTTGGCACAATGATGCTTGAAGCGGATGAAGTTGACGGTTTGGTTTCTGGTGCGGTTCATACCACAGCCAACACCATTGTTCCTCCATTCCAAATCATTAAGACCGCGCCAAATGCCTCGATTGTATCCTCTATCTTCTTCATGCTATTGCCTGATCAAGTGTTGGTATACGGCGACTGCGCCATCAACCCAGATCCAAATGCTGAACAGCTTGCTGAAATTGCGATTCAATCGGCCGATTCTGCAGCGGCATTCGGCATTGACCCGCGCGTGGCGATGATCTCCTACTCGACAGGTGAATCAGGTAAAGGTGCTGATGTAGATAAAGTGCGTGAAGCGACGCGCATTGCTCAAGAGAAACGTCCAGATCTTATTATCGACGGTCCTCTGCAATACGATGCTGCAATCATGGAAAACGTGGCGGCTTCTAAAGCACCAAACTCTCCAGTCGCTGGTAAAGCAACGGTATTTGTCTTCCCTGACCTAAACACAGGTAATACAACTTACAAAGCAGTACAACGCTCAGCAGACCTTGTTTCTATCGGTCCAATGCTGCAAGGCATGCGTAAACCAGTAAACGATTTGTCTCGCGGTGCGTTGGTTGACGACATTGTTTACACAATCGCGTTGACGGCGATTCAAGCAAGCCAAGAAACAAAATAAAATTCTTAGCTTAACTTGCTGATTAAAAGGCTCTTATGTATCACATAAGAGCCTTTTTTATAGCACACTTCCACCCTCGTTATAACCCAATAAAACCGCGCTCATGGGGCGTATCAAGATCAAGATCCGGCCCCTTAGGTACCACTTGCGTTGGGTTAATACCGATATGGCTGAAATAATAGTGGCGTTTGATGTGGTAAAAATCGGTCGTTTGTTTGATACCGTCGATTTGGTAAAGCTCTTTTAAGTAACCGCTTAAGTTCTCATAATCGGCGATACGCTGTTTATTGCATTTAAAATGCCCGACGTAAACAGCATCAAAACGGATAAGTGTAGTGAATAAACGCCAATCCGCCTCGGTGATCTGGTTACCGACCAAGTAGCGATACGTCGCTAAATGATTGTTGACCTTATCTAATGCCGTAAAGAGTGCATCATAAGCATCGTCATAGGCCTCTTGCGTGGTCGCAAACCCACATCGATAGACGCCATTATTAATATTGGGGTAGATATACGCATTCCATTCATCGATAGCTTTGCTGAGTGCTTGCGGATAGTAGTCGTGCTGGTTACCCGTTAACTCATTAAATGCACTGTTAAACATGCGAATAATCTCAGAAGATTCATTGCTAACAATGGTATTGGTCTTCTTATCCCACAGCACAGGTACAGTTACTCGCCCTGAATAATCTACCTTTGCTTTGGTGTAGATTTGGTGGAGTTTGGTATAGCCGAACAGTGGTTCAGGAATACCAAAAGACCAGCCTTCACTTAGCATGTCAGGGCAAACGACCGTAACATCAATGTGTTCGGTGAGTGATTTAAGCTGGCGAAAAATCAATGTACGGTGAGCCCAAGGGCATGCCAAAGAGACATACAGATGATAACGGTCCGATTCTGGTTGAAATCGTGCGTCTGGCTGGCTGTCGACCCAGTGTCTGAATCCTGCCTCTTCGCGAACAAAACGCCCAGCGCTGCTTTTGGTGTCATACCAAACATCGTGCCAGACGCCTTCAACTAATTTTCCCATGATCTCCACTCCTCATTCCGATGACTTTTTTATTATAAGTAGGATAGAAAATGGTAAAACCGGAGGAAGTTGTCCTTGTTATTCAGAAATTTTGAACAGTGCGATTTACCCCGCTAAGCGCACAGATAAAAAAAGCGCGACCCAGAAATGCGTCGCGCTTAAGCCTGTCACAGGCTAAATTTAGAGCTCGACATGTAAACAAGACACAGCATGTTCATCACTGCCTTTAATCTGCGGTTTTTGCTGTGCACAGATTTCCGTCGCTTGAGGACAGCGGGTACGGAAAACACATCCAGAAGGCGGGTTGATTGGCGAGGGTAAATCCCCTTCTAGCATCTGAATTTTCTTAGCACGCTCCAGTTTCGGATCTGGAATTGGCACAGCCGACATCAAAGCTTTGGTGTAAGGGTGTGATGGATTCGCAAACAACGCCTCAGAGGTGCCAAGCTCGACCGCATTGCCTAAATACATCACGAGTACACGATCAGAGATGTGTTTCACTACCGATAAATCATGGGCAATAAAAACCAAACTTAAACCAAGCTCATTTTGCAGCTCTTTGAGCAGGTTAACCACCTGCGCTTGGATTGAAACATCCAAAGCAGAAACTGGCTCATCACAGATGATCATTTTCGGTTTTAAAATGAGCGCACGGGCAATACCAATACGTTGACACTGACCACCAGAGAATTCATGGGGATAGCGGTTAATGACGTTCGGCAATAAACCGACTTTTGTCATCATCTCTTTTACACGATCCTTTACTTCTTGTTTCGAAAGTTCTGGATAAAAGGTTTGAAGTGGCTCTGCAATAATATCGCCAACCGACATTCTTGGGTTCAATGACGCCAGTGGGTCTTGGAAAATCATCTGAATTTGCTTACGGGTTTTGCGACGCTCAACCTCATGCATTTTCGTCAAATCATTTCCTAGCCACACCACTTCACCCTCGGTGGCTTCGACTAAACCAATGATCGCTCGCGCAAAAGTAGACTTTCCGCAACCTGATTCGCCTACTACGCCGAGAGTTTCACCCTCATATAGGCGCACATTAACGCCATCTACGGCTTTTAGGTTCGATGGTTTAGACCACGGCCACGCGGATTTAGAGGCAATGTTGAAGTGAACTTTGAGGTTCTTTACATCCAGTAATAATGGTTTTTGTTCGCTCATTTAACCCAAGCCTCCCAATCAGAAAAACAGGCACGTTGGCGACCATCAGCAAATGGCAATAAAATAGGTGCTTCACGTTTACAGCGTTCTGTCACTCGGTGGCAGCGCTCTTGATAAGGGCAACCCGGTGGCAATCGTAGCAAGTTAGGTGGGTTTCCAGGAATTGTTGGTAATATTTCACCTTCCGTATCCAAACGAGGAATGGCTTTTAATAAACCTTCAGCGTAAGGGTGACTCGGGTTGTAGAAAATTTCATCCACAGAGCCATATTCCATCGTACGCCCAGCATACATTACCAATACTTTGTCACATGAACCCGCAACCACACCTAGATCATGGGTGATCATGATAATGGCGGTATTGAATTCGCTTTTGAGCTCGTTCAACAAATCCATAATTTGGGCTTGTACCGTTACGTCCAATGCGGTGGTGGGTTCATCGGCAATCAGTAACTTAGGCCGGCATAACAACGCCATTGCAATCATAACGCGTTGACGCATACCGCCAGAAAACTCATGCGGATACATGGTAATTCGCTTACGCGCTTCGGGGATTTTAACCGCCTCTAGCATACGTACCGACTCTTCAAATGCGGCCGACTTGCTCATTCCTTTGTGCAGCATCAGCACTTCCATCAACTGCTCGCTGACCTTCATATAGGGATTCAGTGACGTCATTGGGTCTTGGAAGATCATCGCAATTTGTTCAGCGCGCACTTTGTTCAAGGCTTTTTCTGGCAAATTGAGGATCTCTTTCCCTTCAAATTTTGCGCTACCCGTGATAATACCATTTTTGGCAAGTAGGCCCATAATAGCGAACACGGTTTGCGATTTACCAGAGCCAGACTCCCCTACGATACCGAGGGTTTCGCCTTGCTCCAGTGAAAAAGTTAAATCGTTGACAGCGGTAACAATACCATCTTGAGTGGTAAATTCGACCCGTAGATCTTTGACATCTAATAAGCTCATTATTGCTTCCTTAATCTTTTAATTATCGGTCTTTAGGATCAAGCGCATCGCGCAGACCATCACCGACATAGTTAAAGCAAAACAGGGTGACCACCATGAACGCGGCTGGGAAAGCAAGTTGCCAAATAGCGACTTCCATTGTTTGTGAACCTTCTTGAAGAAGTGCTCCCCAGCTTGTCATCGGCTCTTGAACACCAAGACCAAGGAAAGATAAAAATGACTCTGTCAAAATCATACTTGGGATCAACAGCGTCGAATAGACCGCTACAATACCCAACACGTTTGGCACAATATGGCGTGTAATAATTTTCCAGTTGCTGACGCCACACACATGTGCCGCTTCAATAAACTCTTTGCTGCGTAGGCTCAAGGTTTGGCCACGCACAATTCGCGCCATATCAAGCCATGCAATCGCACCGATAGCGACGAAGATAAGTACGATATTGCGGCCAAAGAACGTGACCAACACAATCACAAGGAACATGAAAGGAACAGCGTATAGAATCTCCAAAATACGCATCATAATGCGGTCTACTTTACCGCCAATGAAGCCCGACGCCGCACCATAAAGTGTGCCGATCAGAACAGCAACCAACGCGCCCATTACGCCAACCATCAGCGAAATTCGCCCACCAACTAAGGTACGCACATACAAATCACGTCCAAGGCTATCGGTGCCAAACCAGTGATCCGCATTGGGCCCAACGTGCATTGAATACCAGTCCGTATTGTCATAGGTATACGGGGCCATCATCGGTAGTACGATCACCGCAAGGGTCATCATCGTCAGAATACATAAACTGACCATGGCCGCTTTGTTACGCATAAAGCGAATGCGCGCATCTTGCCATAAGCTGCGGCCCGCTATTTCTAAGTTTTCAGAAAACTTCTCAACCGCGGCTAGGTTTTCTCTTTTCGTTAACATAACCATACGTCCCTGTTAGTAGCGAATTTTCGGGTCAATGACCGCAAGCAAAATATCAACAATGGCGTTGAAAAGAATAAATAGGAAACCAATTAAAATGGTCACACCCATCACCAATGAGTAATCGCGGTTAAATGCAGCGTTAACAAACAGCTTACCGATACCCGGTAGACCGAAAATCGTTTCAATCACCACAGACCCCGTAATAATACCGACAAACGCAGGCCCCATGTACGACACAACAGGCAGTAAAGCTGGCTTCAACGCATGGTTAACAACGATATAGGGATAACTCAATCCTTTCGCGCGTGCCGTGCGAATAAAGTTACTGTTGAGTGTTTCTATCATTGAGCCACGGGTGATGCGGGCAAAGGTGGCAATATAGAGCATCGACATACCCAGCACTGGCAGTACTAAATATTGGAAACTTCCATCTAACCAACCACCAGCCGGGAATATTTTCCAATGCAAGGAGAAGAGATAAATTAAAGCTGGGGCGAGAACAAACGACGGCATCACCACGCCAATCATTGCCGTCGACATGATGGTGTAGTCAATCCAAGTGTTGTGTTTTAGTGCGGCAATCGTACCGATGGAAACACCCGCGATAACAGTAAAAATAAACGCGATAAAGCCGACTTTTGCCGAGACAGGCAAGGCAACGGCGATCAATTCATTCACCGTATAATCTTGGTATTTGAATGATGGACCAAAATCACCTTGCAAAATATTGGTCAAGTAGGTGAAGTATTGCTCAGAGACGGGTTTGTCTAAGCCATATTTGGCCTCAATGTTGGCCATCACTTCCGGTGGTAAAGGACGTTCGCTTGAGAATGGGTTACCCGGAGCGAAACGCATGAGAAAGAAAGATACTGTGATCAATACCAACATGGTTGGTATCGCTTCCAATATCCTTTTTGCGATGAATTTAAGCATAAACTCACTCTTTCAGTCTGTGACAATGAAAATTAGAAAGACGCTGCATGTAAATTACTATCTGAAGATAGCTACATGCAGTGTCTAAGTCGTTATATTTTTATCAGCGTAAGTGGACTTACTTTGCTGTGATATAAAGATCTTTTGAGTAGATCTTCTCTTCCGCGTTATTCATCGGGAAGCCGCCTACATTAGGAGATAATAAACGAGATTTAACATACTGATAGATAGGGGCAATCGGCATATCTTTGGTTAATAGTTTCTCAGCATCCAGATATAGCTTAGTACGCTCCTCTTCAGAGGTTGATTTTAACGCTTTATCAATAATGGCATCGTATTCAGCGCTTTGGTAGTGCAAACCACCCGTGGTGTTATTGCTCACCATCAAGGTCAGGAATGAAGACGCTTCATTATAGTCACCACACCAACCAGCACGTGCCACTTCAAAGTTACCTTGATCTTTAGAATCTAGATAGGTTTTCCACTCTTGGTTCTCTAATACGACATTAATACCGAGCGTTTTTTTCCACATAGAACCCAGTGCTACAGCGATTTTCTTGTGGTTTTCCGATGTATTGTAGAGGAGGCTGAATTTCAGAGGGTTGTCTTTATTAAAGCCCGCTTCAGCCAACAATTTTGCCGCTTCTGCATCGCGCTCTTTTTGCGTCATCTTGCCATATGCTGGCATTTGAGGATTAAAGCCTGCAGTAATTTCAGGTGTTAAGAAATAAGCTGGTTTTTGGCCTTGCCCCAAAATCGCATCACTCACAATGTTACGGTCGATAGCGTAAGAAATCGCTTTACGCACGCGAACGTCGTCAAAGGGTGCCTTTTTGGTATTGAACAGATAGTAATAAGTACACAAGTTACCCTGAATCGATACTGATTCCGGGTGTTCTTTCTTCAGACGCTTGAAGTGCTCGGTGGGTAATTCATAAGAGATATCGATTTCGCCTGCTAGGAAACGGTTCATTTCTGATACTTGGTTTTCTATGGGCAAGAAGGTGACTTTGTTAATGACTGTTTTGTCATTGTCCCAATATTGCTCGTTACGTTTTAATACTAAACGCTCATTGACAACCCATTGATCAACAACGTAGGCACCGTTGCCAACAAAATGCTCAGGCTTG
The DNA here is from genome assembly GCF_029478525.1 of Vibrio sp. 1151_11. Classification (NCBI taxonomy): domain Bacteria; kingdom Pseudomonadati; phylum Pseudomonadota; class Gammaproteobacteria; order Vibrionales; family Vibrionaceae; genus Vibrio; species Vibrio sp. 1151_11. The sequence goes on from NZ_SHMN01000003.1 coordinate 255,160, forward strand.
GTCCATTGGTCACCAAACTTTTCAACCGTCGCTTTATGGACTGGTTTCACGGTTGTGTGGCCCATCATCATGACGAAATAAGGCACAGCATCTTCAAGTTCAACAACGAGCGTATGGTCATCTTTAGCTTTAACGCCAAGTTCACTTTTGTCTTTCGTTCCTGCAATAATCTCTTTTGCATTTTTCATCTTGGTATATTCCATATACCAAGAGTAAGGAGAAGCCGTTACAGGATCGACGGCGCGCTGGAAGCTGAAAACAAAATCACCAGCCGTGACAGGATCACCATTTGACCATTTTGCATTTTTGCGCAAATGGAAAATAAAGGTTTTGTTGTCTGCGGTTTCCCAGCTCTCTGCAACCCCAGGAATGGTTTTACCATCCGCGTCTTGGTTTACAAGCCCTTCCAATAAGTCACGAATTACGTGCGACTCAGGAACACCTTGGGATTTGTGAGGATCGAGTGTGGCGACTTCAGTACCGTTACCACGAACGATTTCCTGAACTTTGGCCAATTTGGTTCCGGCTGGAACATCAGCCGCGATAGAAAAAGTAGAAGTGGCAGCCACTGCCATACCCGCCCCTAGAAGAAGGGCTTGGGTGATTTTATTTTTATACATGCATAAACTCCAAGTTTTTATTTTTGCATCCATGACTTCCTTGAGAGCTCTCTAGCATCGCTAGAACTTTAGATTTATTTAGCGCAAAAACTAAGCAGAAAAATCTAAAAACTCCTAAGGATAGCGGCACACATTAGCAACCATTGAAGTAATTTGCCATAAAATCGTAGCAAAAAAATGCATAATTCCATGGTTTACCTAATGGAATAGATAAATAGCCCAACAATTAACTCAAACTCAGTGAATTAAAGTTATCAAGCGCCATCTGGTCAGACCATAGTGCTAAATCATCTAGTGTTGAGTACATTTTCAGCACGTTTCACTGGAAAATTAGCCTTTTTTTAACATCTTAGTTACGTTAGATCTAACTTAAAGGGATAATCCTGCCATCTGAAAATAAAATCCGTGAAGAGTGTCACTAAAATCGATTAACAATAAATTAACAACGTGTTGATTGGTAATAATAAATAAACACTTTTACCGAAAAGTGTAATCTAATGCTTACGCAAATCGACATTCAGTTTACGCGATGCTCAAACTGGCACTAAGATGATCGAGCTCAATGTAACGAATCAGCTCCATGGCCGAACGAATGCCCAATTTACTTTGAATTCTCGCTTTGTAAGTACTGACTGTCTTCTGATTAATATCCAGTTGATTAGCTATCTGCTTATTGGTCAAACCTTGAATCAACAAATTTGCCACACTCAACTCTCTGCTGGATAGTCTTTCATTGAGTCGAAAACTAGGTTGAAAATTAACTGTTCGCCCAACTTCCCCCATTATGCTCTGAATGGTGTCAGTCAATGCAGCTGATTTCACAATGTGGCGCGCATGTGCAAGTTCTGCAGATATTGCTTCATGATATTCATTGAGAAAAATAAGTCTTCCCTTAAAATTCATTGATTCAATATGCTGATGCAACTGCAAACTAGCGTCTTTACTACAGTAGCTATCCACAACCACTAAATTAAAAGGTAAATCACGCAATCTCTTTACAGCGCAAGCGAGATCACTGGCAACGACCACCTGCGTAACGCGTTTTTCTCTCATCAACATTTTTCTTAGGGCATTAGCGCTAGTCGAATTTTCTCCAACTAATAAGCAATACACACCATCTTCAATACTTTGATGGCTTAACTGCTTGCTGATATTTTTGCTATACAGTTCAGCGAGATCGCCAATCGGCATCGGCATCGCCGAATAATAACCTTGACAAGTATCCACGCCTAAATGACGTAAATATTGCCAAGTATCTTCGTCCTCCACACCTTCGACAACACAATGCAAGCCTAAGGATTGCGCTAGCAATAAGCACATGTTGGTGAGTTGCTGGTTTTTATAATTGGTAGAGAGATCGCGGACAAAGCTTTGATCTACTTTAAGTTCTGTAAAGGGTAATTTCGAGAGCTGACTTAGAGAGGCGTAGCCTGTGCCAAAATCATCAATGGATAGACCAACACCATGCATTCTTAAACGCGCAAGATTAGCCAGTGATGCTGTCGTACCGTTATAGACATGATCTTCCGTCAGCTCGAGCGTGAGTTTATCAGTGGGAAACGCGTATTTGTGACAGAGAGTAAGAATAGGGTCACAGATCAGCTGTTGTAAATTACTCTGGGAGATATTGATTGATAACTGGAGATCGGCTGACAAACTGCCTAAAGCCGATAATGCTTTATCCAAAACAATTAAAAACAGCTTATCCATCAAATTCAGCTCTTCAATAAGAGGCAGAAAATGCGCAGGGCTTAATACACCATGAACTGGGTGATCTAGTCGGACAAGTGCCTCGACTCCAACCATGGCACCCGTTTTAAAATCAAACTGAGGTTGATAGTAATTGAATAACCAATCTTCACTGAATGCTGTTTCTATCTCTTTGTACCCTAATGAGATAGGCGTAATGCTTGCGGCCTGTTGTTCACACTTCACATGAAACGCATGAATCACGGTTTCAAGTTGCTCAATAGAATAGGGTTTTCGTAAAACATCGACAAAATTAAAGCTCGCTAAACAGCACATGTTATAAGTAAGGTCTAACACAGCATCATCAACAGCACTCAATATAATAATTCCGAGTGAAGGATGTTTATCCCCAAGCATCGACAAAAGCGTAACTCCGTCCATTTCCGGCATATGAATATCACAAAAAACCAGTGATATCTCTTTGCGCAAGCATAAAGCCAACGCTTGGTGTCCATTTGCTGCAATATCGACGTTATTCAACCCAAGTTGTCTGAGTTTCAGTTTCAAACTCGTGGCTTGAATTCGATCATCTTCGACAATCAAAATGTTCATTCGTCATCTACTCGTTGCTGTTTATCTAACCATTCTTGTGCTTGTGTAATCACGATTTTAATTTCCATTATCAGTCGTTGTTTTGCAGATACAACAGCTTGTGGTTCTAATTCGCGCTCCAAGCTAACCGCAAGACTCGCGAGATAATCCAGTTGAAGCGCCCCGGCAGAGCCTTTAACACGATGAGCTATCATTTTGTAATCAGAATCATGCTTTTCGAGTCTATCGACCTCGGCCGCTAAAGATTCTGCCACAACAGAAGCAATTTCACTTTTTTCACCCGGTAAAAAGCTCTCAAGCCAGCTTTTTGAGTCAGCATTTACTAAAGGATACATAGAAAGATAACCACTCAACATAGTATACAGCGACGCCAACGAATAGGGTTTATACAGCACGTGTTCCATACCTGACTGGTAAGCCTTCTCTGCGATCAACCGTGAGTCTTCCGCCGTACAACCGATAACCACCTTATATCTCTCTTGCGGAATATTATTTTTAACAAATCTTGCTAAAGCGAAACCATCCATTTTAGGCATATGGCAGTCCGTTAGTAGTAAATCGAACTGGCTGTCTTCGCTTTGTAAAAGGTGGCATGCCTCTTCTCCATCACCAACAATGGTTGCTTGCACACCAAGTTCATGCAGCTGTTTTTTTAATAACAAACGGTTAATAGCGTCATCATCAACCACCAAAACATGCCCACAAAGTTTCATTTTTTTCGGTTGAACCAGCACTTGTTCACTATCTTTTATCTTATCAATAAGCAGGTCAGGATAGAGATGTTTTTGGGTCATTATCGCGTCAAAATCGACCAAGGATACACCACCTTGACTTACCGAAACCTGCCAACACTTCAGCCACTCGATAATGCGTTCGTTAGTGCAACGGTAGTTACGTTGACTCAACGGTTCAGACAGCGGCTCACCACAAATGGGAAGCACTATCGTTACTTGAGTCCCCTCATTCAGCGTACTGGAAACCGTGATATGACCATCCATTAGATTGACTAAATTCGATACTATTGACATACCAAGCCCAGTACCACCATATTGGCGAGTAATGGTTTTATCCGCTTGCATAAATGGCTTAAATAACGAATCCAAGTGCGCTTCATTCATTCCGCACCCCGTATCTTTTACGGCAAAGACTATCTGTTCTTCCGTCAATTCAACGTGGATCGAAACCGTACCTGCCGTAGTGAATTTAACAGCATTGGCTAATACATTGGTAAGAACCTGATTTAAGCGTAACGCATCAAACTTTGCGTAAATAATAGCTGTCGGCACCCAATCAACAACGAACTCAACGCCTTTCAACTTAGCACTCGCTTCAAAGCTTCTAATGGTGGGACATAACTCTTCTAAAATATTATGCTGGCGTATATCTAATTGTAATTGCTGAGCTTCCATTTTTGAAAAATCTAAAATCTCATGGACATGGTGCTTAATTCTCTCGGCAGAACGAATTGCATTCGTCAATAGCAAACGGCTCTCATCGTTTTTAATTCGAGTTGATAAAATCTCCATCAACCCTAGCATGGCCGCAATTGGCGTTCTAAGCTCATGACTCATTACAGCTAAAAAATGATTCCTCGCATCTACGGCTTCTAGTGCCTTATTATTAGAATCACGTAATGCTAATTCTGAGAGCTTGAGTTCTGTGATATCACTGCAAACGGTCAAGTAATGAGTATCCCCACTCTTGGGATGCGCAATCGATTCATGATTAATGACATAATATTTCTCATCAATCTGATAGTGTTTATTCGACAGATCGACAGATCCGATGCCAGTACATATGAGGCAATTCACATCATCACTAATTAGAGAAGCCTTGCTACATTGCTTATATGAACGGTTAGATAACACTACTTTCCCATTCACATCTGAAATAAAGATCATGTTGGGTATTTTATCGAGCAAATCCGTCAGCCATTGCACTTGAACTTCTGAAAGTTTTGAACTGATTTGACTGTATTTTAAGGAACTTTTTAACTTATAAAATATAATTATTCCAAATAATAATAAAAACAAAAAAATACACATTGCAATCAAAGAATAGATTATAACTTGCTGCTTATCATAACCATAATTCACATTCACTTTCTTATGGAGTGATTTTAGTGCATTAATCTCAGACTCAGTTACCATAGTTAAAGATCGGCTGAGCATTTCAAACAATATCGACTCATCCTTTCGAAAGACCATACCGATATTAATAGAGTAACCTTCATTATCTATTGCTGGAAGTATCAAGAACTTATCACCAAGATATGCCATTTGCTGATTTATAATATCTTGATTCATTAAGGCATGGGTTATCTTACCTGATTTTAAATCTAGAATAACCTTTTTAAGATCTCTATAAACTTTAACTTTTTTATTATCTTCATAGATTTTTAAGTGGCTATATAAGTAACCAGTACGATCTAATATCGCTAATTTTTTCTGTTGAAAAGGCTTTTTAGTGACCACATAACCAAATTGCAAATTAGTGTAAGATGGGGTCGCTATAAAATCACGATTATCGATATCATCGACACTTAATGAAGGCAATAAATCAACTTCATTATCGATAAGCATCTGTCTAATATCTCTGCCATTGGCCGGTACATACTGAAATTTAAGGAAGCTTTTTGATTCAATGAGCTTGAGTAAATCATGGACATATCCTTTCACCTGATTATCACCCTCATCACAATAAGAGAGTGGATATATATCTTCTTCTATGGTGTATCTGACAATTTGATTGCTATTTTCTTGACTTAATAATTTTAGGCTGTCTTTATTATTCAAAAAATAAATATTAGTCGAGTCTATCTTATTAGCTGTATTTCCAGTTGCTTCAGCAAGAATGAGTTTATCAAAAATGTTTTTTAATTCATTATTTCCCATCGGCAAAATGATTCTATTTATTTCGACACCTAATCGACCATCTGCAATAATCTCACCGTCATATCCAGAATTAGGGCTGATATAATGATTGAGTGATATATAGTTGGTTATCGTTGCATCGGCTAAACCTTGCTTCATCATTTCTGCTGATTCTAAGAAACTTTGTGCTAGTAATATGTGTGGGTAATGGCTCTGCTCTAATGTTTCACAATAAGATGAACCTTGTACGCAAACCCATTTCAAATGACTCATATCTTGCTGATTTAATTTTTTGTCCCTTAGCCAAATCACTCGTAGGTTATTATAGAGTGGCAAACTGAATAAAATGTTTTTTTCTCTCTCTTTTGTTTTGCTAAAACCAATAGCAAAATCCACATCACCATCATGCACAGCAGTGACAAGATCAGTTATCGATTGATAGCTACGATATTCAATTTTGACATCAAGCTCTTTTCCTATCCCTACCGCATAATCATGTTGAATACCGATTGTATTCTCAATGCCGCCCCAATAAGGTAGCCAAGGTTCAGACAATACACCCATTACAATGACTTTTTTTGCTTTTAAATAGGTACGTTCCGAATCTGATAAATAATCGGCAGCACAAACAGTATTAAAAAGTAAGTTAATTGCTAAAATTAACAGCAAGTAGATACGTAACAAATTCATTCTCGTGATATTGATTCCAATATCCAACTAGTTTAACGATCCTGCTCGTCATTGCCAAGAATAGGGCATCAGAACAAAACTGGTTAAAATACATATTTATCAACACGTTAATGTAGTGTAGGAATAATCTTACAAGAGAATAAACCCATAAAATTAGAATGTGAGATGCATATCCGCACCAAAACATAATTTCGGTGCGGATATTATTAATGAGATGAAGTACGAATAATTTCAGCTAAACTTGATAAGCGTCGTTGATGCTCAGCGACATAAGGATTACTACGATCCCAAGCATATCCTGCAAGAATAGAGCAAATCATCTGCTTTATTCTTGGATTGGGCGTTTGGTAAAAAATCACCTCTTGTAACATGCCGTTGTACCAACCTTCCACATAAGTGCGGAACGTATCCACTCCGACCATTAATGGCTGAGAATACTCTTGCTGCCAATCTACACTTTCTTTTTTTAGTTGGCGTACAACACAAGACACCGCTAACTGAGCCGATTTCATGGCTATCGTTACACCTGATGAAAACACCGGGTCTAAAAATTCACCAGCATTGCCTAATAAAGCATAATTTACCGTGGCCAAGTGCTTAACATTTGCAGAATAGCCGCCTAGCTCACCAGCAGGATTAGGATATTCGGACTTCGAAAGCAGTTCTGCCAGCTCAGACATTTCATTCACCAACTGCTGGATCGCCGCAATTTTATCACTTGGATAGCCGTCAAAAAACGACGGTTCACCGACAACACCTAATGAACATGTGCCGTTAGAAAAAGGAATGAGCCAGTACCATACGTCAGGATTACGCGGATGGACGGAGATCAGTATCTTGTTTCGGTCGTAGTCTGGTTGTTCAGGGGAGATATGATCAATGATATGGGTAAAGATGGCTTTTCTCGGAGGTAAACACGACGGCTCTTCCAAATCGAGTAACTTAGGCAATACTCGCCCAAAGCCACTGGCATCAAGCACGAAGTCGGCTTCAATTTGATACGTTATACCGTGTTGATCCGTCACCAATAATTGTGATTTATTCTCTTCAAATTCGATATTCGTCAGTTGATGTTGATAACGAATTTCAACCCCTTGCTTAACAGCAGAATCCGCTAATACTTTATCAAATTGACTACGCTGTACCTGAAAAGTGGTTCCCGGCCCATTCGAATATTTGTCGGTAAAATCAAACTGGGCGTATACACCATTTTTTCGAAAGGCAGCACCATTTTTATATTGAAAACCCGCACGCATAACATCAGGTAACATTCCCGCCGCTTCTATCACTTCCATACAAGCAGGTAATAAGCTTTCGCCAATAGAAAAGCGTGGGAAAAGTGCTTTTTCGATAACCAACACGCGTATGTTTTGCGCATGGAGTAATGCCGCGGCAGTCGAACCCGAAGGGCCCGCACCAATGATAACAACTTGAGTTATCTCTTTATTCATGAATTGACTCGCATCGATTTTAATTAAGCTTGGGCTTTTAGCTCTAACAAGGTGTGGCCAAGGCCAATATTGTCGGTTCGTTTGATCACCTGTAATCCTGCTGCTTGAACGATTTCTAAGAAATCTTCGCTGCGATAGAAGCGACTATTACCATTTGCAAGGCAGGTAAAATACAAAGAGGTGGCATTGAGGCTATAAGAAGCCGCATCGTACTTCTGTGAATCCCAGAACAGTTCCAAAATATAAACCGTCGAATATGCAGAAAGATTGGCGCGAACGCGTTTTAAAATACTCAAAATTTCCATTGGCGAAAAACAGTCTAAAAACTGGCTCATCCACCACACGTCCGCATTTTTTGGTAACGGTTGTTCTTTATCGAGCATGTTGGCTGGAAAAGGATGAATACGCTGCGTAAAACCTTGTTGCTGCGCGTTAGCCATCGCCATTTCCAACTGTTGTGGCAGATCCACAATCGTCACTTCAACGTCTGAATCATAGTGACAACATTGCAGTGCCCATTTACCCGTATTGCCACCAATATCGACCAAATGTTTCGGTTTTTTACGAAACACTTCTTTCAGCAAAATAGGAAAAGAACGATCGGAATAGAAGTGATCGAATTTGAACCAACTGTCTTTAGCTTGCTGGGGCAAACGCGATAAACCTTGGTAGATGGTATCCCAATCGCCGAGTTCTTTCAGACCAGCAGGCTTGCCTTCGGTGATCGATTCAGTTAAGTGCATCATGGCGGCATAACAAACGTCTGCCGTGAAATCCATATTGGCTTGCGTCATCCCATCATGCAGCAAAAAAATGCCTAGATTAGCCAACGAATAATTCGGTTTATCCCATAAAACAATGTGGGCACTGATGGCCATATCGAGTAATACTTTAACGCCATACTCTGACACGCTCGTTTCTTGAGCAATTTGTTCTGCGTTTAAACCTTTTTCGCCAGCATTATCTAATGCAGCCAATATGCCTAAGTCACGTAATGTACGCGCCGTATGAAAAACGATGGGGGCAAAAGATAATTTTTGAGCTTCGGTTTTTGCCTCTAAAGCGTTATAAGGATCTATTTTTTGATTTAACACATTAAAACCTAACTTTAATTTGTGAACAATATCCAAACACTTAATCTAAGTTCGACTCAATTCTTAAAAATCAATATTTAAGTCAAGGATACAAACGTTTATAGTTGCGAAGAATAATCTTGTGCCATAGTATTTAACCCTATCAAAAACAATGCAATATCTTATGTCAAATCAACAGCAAATAATCACGTTAAATATTGATACTTGGGTTGCAAATTCTGCAGGCTTATCTCACCCTTCTGATTGGCAAAATTGGGCGAGAGAAGAGATTTGGCCTGACGATAATACGCTCAACACAGACCATATTCCTCCTATGATGCGCCGCAGAATGAGTAGTTTGAGCAAATTAGCCGTGCAGACTGCACTGACTGCTATAGAATCACAACATATTGATTACATGGTGTTTTCATGTCGTCATGGCGAGCTTCATCGTAGCGTTGAAATCGTGAAGTCGATATTGATTGGCGAAGAAGCCTCACCAATGGCGTTTTCACAATCTGTTCATAATACAGCGGCAGGCCTAGCAACCATCGCTTCAAAACAACCGATCCCGTTAACCTCGATTGCAGCAGCACAAAACACATTTCAAAGTGCCATATTAGAAGCTTGGCTCTATTTAAATGAGCACCCTAGTCACAAAGTGCTGTTGGTTGATTTTGATGAGCCATTACCTAGCGACTACCAACAATACGAAGAGTGGCAATTTCAAGGCTATGCCTTAGGGTTAACCCTGTCTCACGGTTCAGATTTTACGCTCTCTATGCAGATGTCTGATACCAAGCCACAACAGCCGCAAGCATTGTCGTTTCTTCACCACTATTTGTCAGAAAAATCTGAATGGATCATTGAGGGCTCGCAAAGCGCTTGGAAATGGCAACGAAAATGTTAGAGTTCAACCGCTACTGGCGTATTGCTGCTACAGGTTTTTGTTTTTTTATATTTGGTTTAGGCGGATTAACGCTGAGTTTTATTATTATCCCACTGATTGCATTATTTTCATCGCAAACAGATCGTCGTGAATATAAAGTTCAAAAATCAATCCAAAACTCATTCAATATATTTTGTAAGTTGATGAAATTAACAGGTGCCATCGACTATAAAATAACCAACGCAGAACTATTAAAACAGGATAAAAGCTGCCTTATTATCGCCAATCATCCAAGCTTAATTGATTATGTTCTCATTGCATCACAACTTCATCAGTGCGATTGCTTGGTTAAATCAGCTATCTGGGCCAATCCTTTTATGAAACGGATTGTTCAAGCCGCAGGTTATATCCCCAATGAAACACCTGATGATTTGTTAAATGTGTGCGAGGAACGCATGAGCCGCGGAAACGTATTATTGATTTTCCCTGAAGGCACGCGAACCACACCCGGCGTTAAACCCAAATTGCAGCGCGGTGCGGCGCAAATCGCAATCCGAACTCAAAGAGACTTACGCATCGTACATATTACCGTTTCTCCGAGTTTTCTCACAAAAGAGCAAAAGTGGTACCAAGTTCCTAAAACCAAACCCTTTTTCCATGTGGAGATAAAGGGTAAAGTTGTCGTCACACCTTTTATTGAAGGTGCTGATAACCCCACCACTGCAGCACGACGTTTAAATCGCCACCTTGCAGAGGTGATTTTCCCCCAAAACAATAACCAGAAATGACAAAACTATTGAAGTTATCGCCCCATAACGTCAAGTTACAGCGAAGCAGAAAGTGAGTAAGTCCCCATTCGTATAGATAACGATATGATTGGGGTGAGCGAACGTAGACAGCACCGCTACAACTTTAAGTGAGGAAGTGTATATCAAGGTTTTGTTCAAAACGGCTAGAACATTATATAAGTAGGTTGAAGTGGAAATACTACACACAGAAATAAAACAGCTCATTATCGACGCACTAAATCTTGAAGATATCTCAGTTAACGATATCGAAACTGACGCACCACTTTTTGGTGATGGGTTAGGTTTAGATTCTATCGATGCTTTAGAGCTCGGTTTGGCCATTAAAAAGAAGTATAATATCGTCATTGACGCTGATGACTCCAATACTCGCCAACACTTTGCATCAGTGGCAAACTTAGCAAATTATATTTCATCTCAAACTAGCCACTAATAAATAGATAGCGTTATGACAGAAGTAAACCAACAACAAGTATTTGATCAAGTTAAAGAAGCTCTCGTTGAACTATTTGAAATTGATGAAGCCGATATTCAACCAGATGCTCACCTTTATCAAGATCTCGATCTCGACAGTATTGATGCTGTAGATCTTGTCGTTCACTTACAAAAAGTGACTGGCAAAAAAATCAAGCCTGAAGAGTTTAAAGCCGTTCGCACCGTCAATGATGTGGTGGAATCGGTTATTGAACTTGTTAAGGAAAGCTAATGCGGCGATTGCTGACGATTTTGTCTGCAATCGTCCTGCTTACCTACCCACTCGCGGTCTACTTCGGGATTAATCAGTTTGGTTTGCAAGCTATAGGGGGCTTCTTAGCCGCTATTTTCGCTTTAAGAATTCTTTCTGGTTGGCAAGCCAAGCTTCAAGAACTGAAGCAACTGGCTTGGCTTAGTGGGTTCGTTGGTATCACTTTGGTGACTTTGGGGATGCTCTTTCAGCAGCATGGTTGGCTACTGTTTTACCCTGTTGTGGTTAATGTATGTCTTTTGGCTCTTTTTGCCTTGAGCCTAACGCAACCGCAAACAGTGATTGAACGGCTGGCGAGACTGCAAGAGCCTGAACTTCCTCAAAGTGGCATTGAGTACACACGCACGGTCACTAAAGTGTGGTGCCTCTACTTCATCATGAATGGAGCCATCGCACTTTATACCTGCTTCCAATCTATCGAGATCTGGACGTTGTATAACGGATTGATCAGTTATCTCCTTGCTGGCAGCCTCTTTGTAACGGAATGGCTAGTAAGGCAAAGGATTCGCAAAGGCTAGGTACGCTATGACTTTCGGCAACCCCGATTTTTGTTCGCTTGCAACGTTACTCTCCTCACCAAGAAACGATTCGCATTGTGTTGCTTTTGACCTCAATAACACCATTAGCTGGGCAAACTTTGTCGCCGATGTCAGCCAACTAAGCCGGCAATTGGCATCGCGAAATGAACATCATATTGCACTGTGTGCTGGCGATAGCTATCGGTTCTCAGTCGGTTTTTTCGCCGTCTGTTACACGCAAAAATCATTAATTCTGCCCGGTAATTATCAACCTGCGGCACTGGCAGAACTGAGTCAACACTTTGAGTTGTTGCTGTGTGATGAGGCAATAACAATACCCAATTCTACGCCAACTTTCTCTCTTAACCATTTAGCGCTACCCAACGACATGCGCGATGAAGCCGTTTGTTTTGCACCACTTTCATTAGAGACACAAACCGTGACGCTGTTTACGTCAGGCTCCAGCGGTCAGCCTAAGGCTATCATCAAAACACTGCGGCAGCTTGAAGCTGAAATCGCTATTTTAGAGCAGCTTTGGGGCGAACAGCTCATTGGTGCAAAAGTGGAAAGTACAGTTTCTCATCAACATATTTATGGGTTGCTATTTCGTGTGTTATGGCCACTGTGTGCAGGCCGAGCATTTGCCCGCCATAACTTGGAATTTCCAGAACAAGTGACCGCACATGCGCATCCGGACACTGTGCTGATCAGTAGCCCTGCGCTATTGAAACGCTTATCACAAGAGCATCCAAGCCCACTGCGCACACTATTTTCTTCCGGTGGCCCGCTTCCCTACTCTGCTTCTTGTCACGCAAAAACCCTGTTTGGGCAACGACCTATCGAAGTGTATGGCAGTACGGAAACTGGCGGCATCGCTTTTCGGCAACAGCACAGTGCAACACAGCAATGGCAGCTTTTTCCTACTGTTGAAGCAAGACTTAACAGCGAGAACTGCTTAGCCTTGCGCTCCGCACACATTGATCCGAATCATTGGTATCAAACAGCCGATGAATGTGAGTTTTCCGACCAACGGCACTTTACCTTGAAAGGTCGCACCGATCGCATTATCAAAATCGAAGAAAAACGGATCTCACTGGTTGAAGTGGAACAGCGTATTGAACAACTGCCGTGGATCAGTGAAACAGCCGTGTTACCACAACAAGACGGTGAACGTTTGATCTTAATCTCAGCGATTGTACTGTCAGCCTGCGGCACTGAAAAATTAGCTCAACTTGGAAAGGGGAAGTTCTGGCTGTTGCTGCGTTCTGAACTGCGCCAATGGTTAGAACCTATTGCTGTACCTCGACGCTTTAGAGTGGTAAAAGAGATCCCACTCAACAGCCAAGGTAAGCGCCTTGTTGCTGAACTAGAAACACTATTCCAACCATAAAAATAACGAAGCCCAATAGATTATGGCCAAAAGAACACCCACATTATTATGTGCTGAAACTCAGCCTCACACGGTGAATTTGACGCTGCGCGTTGACGCCGACATTATTGATTTTTCAGGACACTTTGCACATTTTCCATTGCTGCCAGGCGTTACCCAAATCGATTGGGCACTGCGCTATGCACGAGAATACTTATCTGTACCCACAAGCTTTCAAGGTATGGAAGTGATCAAATTCCAAGAACCTATCTTGCCAGACATGACCGTTCAACTGGCATTAAGTTGGGATGAGGAAAAACAGAAACTCGCGTTTAGTTATAGTTCACAGCGTGAGGGTTTAAACATCATTCACTCATCAGGAAAAATGAAGTTGGGTGAAATCTGTGGCTGATTATCAAGCTTGTTTTTTAATTCCGTGCTACAACCACGGCAGCACAGTAGCAGAAGTGGTCTCATCACTCAGCGTATTTGAACTTCCCATTTTACTGGTTGATGATGGCAGCAATCAGCAAACAAAACAGGTGTTGAGCAACGTCGCTCAGCAAACACATGTTCACCTAATTACCCTAGAACAAAACCAAGGCAAAGGTGGTGCGGTAATGGCTGGTATTCGCCAAGCGCAGCAGTTGGGGTTTAGTCACGTCATCCAAATTGATGCCGATGGCCAACATGATTTACAAGCGCTGCCTAAATTACTGGCCGCGTCAAAGCAACATCCAAACCACCTAATTTCTGGTCAGCCGATTTACGATGACAGCGTACCCAAAGCGCGTTTATATGGCCGTTACGCAACGCATATTTGGGTTTGGATTGAAACGCTATCCTTTACGATCAAAGACAGTATGTGTGGTTTTCGCGCGTATCCTGTAGACCTCACCGTTGAGGTGCTCAATAACCATAAGATCGGCACGCGCATGGATTTCGATATCGAAATCTTAGTTCGCATGTATTGGCACGGGGTCGATATCGATTTTGTGGAAACTCGCGTCATTTATCCTGAAGGAGGCGTCTCTCATTTTGATGCTCTGTGGGATAACGTCAAAATCAGTTGGATGCACAGCAAATTATTTTTTGGCATGTTACCGCGTATTCCTCAACTTCTGAAACGCAACCAAAGCAGGCACAACAAAAGTGGCGCAGAGCCAAACCAGCACTGGTCAAAGCGTCAAGAACGAGGAACGGTTCTGGGTATTAAAGCGTTACTGGCGGTATATAGCCTACTCGGTCGGCCAATTTTTAACCTGATGCTGAAACTTGTAATGAGCTATTACTACCTTACCGGAAAACAAGCTCGCCAAGCCTCTGAACAGTATTTACAGCACTTACAAAGCTACGCAAACCGTCGCCAAATCACGCTGCCAAATCATCTCTCTAGCTATAACCATCTGCTCTCTTTTGGCCACACTATGCTGGATAAATTGGCGGCATGGAAAGGCGATTTTTCGGTAAAAAATTTGACCATCCATGGTCAAGAATCGTTCCAAACTTTAGCAAAACGAAAACAAGGTGTGCTTCTTTTAGGATCTCACCTTGGAAATATTGAACTGTGCCGCGCTCTGGGACGTCGGCATTCTCATATTAAGATCAATGCGTTAGTCTTCACCGAGCACGCCGAACGCTTCAATGCGGTAATGAAAGCGATCAATCCCAACTCAGAACTGAACCTCATTCAAGTGAGCCGTTTGGGCCCCGATACCGCTATTTTGCTTCAACAGAAAATAGAGCAAGGAGAATGGGTGGTGATCGTCGGAGATAGAACGTCCACCAGCAAAGAGACCCGAGCCGTATGGGCCGATTTTTTAGGCCAACCCGCACCGTTTCCACAAGGCCCTTTTATGTTGGCCTCGGTGTTGAAAGCTCCCGTCTACCTTTTGTTTGGCTTAAGAGATGAACGTTCTAAAACTCCACATTTTAACGTCTATTTCGAGCACTTTAGCGACAACATAGATTTACCGAGAAAAGAGCGACAAGCGGCGCTAGCGCAGGTAGTACAACGCTACGCTGATCGGCTGGAACATTACACACTGCAAGCTCCACTGCAGTGGTATAACTTTTTCAACTTTTGGACTCTAAGTAAACAGCAGCATGATGATTCAGACAGATAACCGCATAACTTTTGGCGTCGATCGCCTCACCATTGAAGATGTTGTCGCGATTTCGCAAGGCGCGCAGGCCAACCTCAATTCTTCAGCGGAATTCACCGCTAAAATTGATCGCGGCGTCGCTTTTCTAGAACGACTTTTAAAAGAAGAAGGCGTGATTTACGGCGTAACCACCGGCTATGGTGATTCATGTACCGTTGCCATTCCGCCGAATCTAGTAGACCAATTACCACTGCATTTGACTCGCTTTCACGGCTGTGGCTTAGGCGAGGTATTAAGCCATCAGCAATCTCGCGCAGTATTAGCAACACGCTTGTGTTCACTAGCGCAAGGTGTCTCTGGTGTGAGCCATGAACTACTTAACCAAATAGTCACCTTGATCAACCACGATATCGCCCCTCGTATTCCACAAGAAGGTTCGGTCGGGGCAAGCGGCGATTTAACGCCACTCTCCTACCTCGCGGCCACACTGATTGGTGAGCGCGACGTGCTTTATAAAGATGAGATGCGCCCAACTCAAGATGTGTTTAACGAGCTGGGTATTCGCCCGATCAAGCTAAAACCAAAAGAGGGATTAGCGCTGATGAACGGCACATCAGTCATGACTGCTTTGGCCTGTTTAGCCTATAAACGCGCCGAGTATTTAACTCAACTCTGCACCAAAATTACCGCCATGGTGTCTGTCGGTATTCAGGGTAACGACTTCCATTTTGATGCCGCGCTATTTGCCGTCAAGCCGCATCCTGGCCAGCAACAAATCGCAGCATGGCTACGTGATGACTTACAAGCAGAGCGCCCACCTCGCAACAGTGATCGCCTGCAAGATCGCTATTCATTACGCTGCGCACCTCATGTGATTGGCACAGTGCAAGATGCGCTGCCGTGGCTACGTCAACTGATTGAAAATGAGCTCAACAGTGCCAACGACAACCCCATCATCGATGGCGATAATGAACGCGTACTGCACGGCGGCCATTTTTACGGCGGCCACATTGCCATGGCAATGGATACCTTAAAAACACAGGTTGCTAACCTAGCCGATTTGCTCGATCGCCAAATGGCGCAATTGATGGATTACAAATTCAACAACGGTTTACCGTTTAACTTAACTGGCGCAGAAGGCGAAAGAAAACCGATCAACCACGGCTTTAAAGCCGTGCAGATCGGCATTTCAGCGTGGACGGCCGAAGCCTTGAAACATACCATGCCTGCCAGCGTTTTTTCACGTTCGACTGAGTGTCACAATCAAGACAAAGTCAGCATGGGAACCATTGCCGCACGTGATTGTCTACGTGTGCTTGAACTGACAGAACAAGTGGCGGCCGCCTCGCTGCTAGCAGCGACCCAAGCAATAGAATTACGCAAACGTCATCATGAGCTGGATGAGCAACACATGAGTCACAATATCAAGCAGATGCGCTTAGCCGTGTTACAAGAGTTTGATTTTGTGGTGGAAGATCGTCCGCTAGAACATGATTTGCGCCACTTCATTAGCCGCATTCAACAACGCCACTGGACACTTTACTAGGAAGCGCGATGAGCGATGTACTCCATCCATTGGAAAGTGAGGTGACTTTAGTCACCTCGTTTCAAGATGCCGACCCAATGGGCGTTATCTACCACGGCAATTATTTTCGTTTTTTTGAAGAAGCACGCCGCGTGCTGATGGAAAAAATTGATTATAGCTATCACGCGATGACTCAGTCGGGCTACCTATGGCCGGTGATTGATACCCACGTGAAGTACGTGAAAGCGATCCCGTTCAACCATACGATTCGTGTCAAAGCGACCTTGACAGAATGGGAAAATCGCTTGCGTGTTGACTACATGATTTTTGATAGCCAGACCGGGCAACGAATGTGTAAAGCGCACACCACTCAAGTAGCGGTTCGCATCGACACGCAAGAGATGTGTTTCGCTTCACCAACGCTATTTACCGACAAAGTGCAGCACTGGCATACCTATGGGAAATTATGATGCGCCGTTTTCTCTGGCTAACTTTAGCTCTATTCTCGCCCCTACTCTGGGCGCAGGTGACCGACCTTGCTTCACTGCAAGCGCAGTTGGCGAAACACCAGATCGTACGCGGAGAGTTTACTCAACTCCGCCATATTGAGATGTTCGAACAACCACTGTCGTCAGCCGGGAAATTCTTGCTCGATAAACAAAATGGCTTACTTTGGCAACAAAACTCACCATTTCCAGTTAATTTGGTGCTAACTCAAGATAAGCTTCGCCAAACTTTTGCTAACCAACCACCACAGGTGATTACCGAAAAAGAGAACCCAATGGCGTTTTATTTCAGCCATCTCTTTTTGTCGGTATTTCATGGTGACACGCAGCAATTGAATGAACAATTTACGATGACGCTGCACAGCGAAGATGGCCAGTGGCAGTTAAATTTAACGCCGAGAAATGCGCCACTGAGCTCGGTGTTTACCTCGATAACATTAACGGGGCGAGATGACATTGATGGTTTGATCCTGCAAGAAGTACGAGGCGACAAAACCGAGATTCAGTTTACTAACCAAAACCACCAGCCAGAGCGTTTAACCCATGCTGAGCAAGCACAGTTTAACTTCTAAATCGAACCGGCTGGCATTGTTCTGGTTGGCTTTTGTGACCCTTTGTCTTGGCTTACTACTCAAGCAGTGGGTCTTTTCGGCGGCTTCACCGATCGAGACGGATATCCTTAAGCTACTGCCGGTCAACCAGCAAAGTGTGCTCGCCGAGCAAGCGTTTGAAAAAGTCACTACCAGTATGAGCGATAAGGTGGTCTTTATTGTCACTGCGCCCAATGAGGCTGACCGACTCAAATCCGTTACAGCGCTAGAAAGCGAGCTCAAGCAGAGTGGCTATTTCAAGGATGTGGTTGGGAAAATCGATGCCACTCAACAGAGCGCTTGGGCCAGTTACTACTTTCAACATCGAGCACAACTGCTCACCAGCGAGCAACGCAATCAGCTCAGTCAACATCCCGAACAACAAGTGCAAACGGTAGTGCAAGCCCTATATAACCCTTTTTCTGGGGTAACAGGGCAAGAGCTCAGTCACGACCCTTTTCTGCTATTTCGCGACTACTTAGCACAACTTAGCCAGCTATCGTCTCATTTTCGTTTGCAAGATGGATACTTAACCCGCGAGTATCAAGGCCAAAAATACGTGCTGATCACCGCGCAGCTCAACGACTCACCATACAGTTTCAAAGCGCAGCAAGTGGTGCCCGATATTGCTCAATGGCAACAACGCATCAAGCAACAATTTGGTGCGGATATTTATCACACTGGTGTTTTATTTTACGCCGATTTTGGTACTCAAAGTGCTAAGTCAGAAATCAGCACTATTGGCCTTTTCTCATTACTCGGCATTGTGCTGTTGGTGATGCTGGTTTTTCGCAGTGCCATGCCTTTACTGTTGGCACTGCTCTCGGTATCCGTTGGATTAGTGGTTGCCATGGTGATCACCACCGCGTTTTTTGGTCAGATCCATCTGTTTGGCTTAGTGTTTGGGGCCAGCCTGATTGGCGTTTCAATCGACTACGCCTTTCACTACCTGACCGATCGCCTTGCCGCAAATGAACACTGGGACAGCGTGCAAGGACTAAAGCATATCCTGACTGCCATTACCTTAGGATTAATCACCAGTTTAATTGGCTATCTCGGTCTACTGGTCGCCCCTTTTCCCGGCTTACAACAGTTAGCGCTATTTTCCGCCTTAGGGCTCGTTGCCGCTTACGCGACGGTCGTGGCTTGGTATCCGATTTTGGCCAAAAAACCAAGTTCATCGAGAACGCTTCCCGGCATCACTTATTGGTCTTTATGGTTTGCGCTTTGGCAAAAGCCATGGGTTAAATGGGGCCTACCCACGGCGTTATTGATCATCAGCAGCCTTGCCCTGACGCAAGTGCACTACAACGATGACATTCGACAATTACAAGCCATGCCTAGCGACTTGAAACAGCAAGAGCTGCAAATCAGCGCCTTGACTGGTATTCAATCATCACAGCAGATGTTGGTCGTCAGTGCCAACGATGATGAAGCATTAATGCAGCAGTTAGAAAAATTAGATACGCAATTTTCACAATGGCAACAACAAGGCGTACTTTCTGGCTACCAAAGTTTAAGCCAAAACATCAGCTCGCTTAAGCGTCAGCAAGAAAACTACGCACTGGTTGAAGCACTGTACGCAAACCAAGGCGCAGTACTGGCTCAAACGCTGAAACTATCTTCGGCTCCTAAACTTGAAGCGTCATTTTTGCCCATGACACTGGTGCATTATTTAGCCCATGATGTTTCCCAACCGCTGCGCTTTCTTTATTTAGGTGAAGTTGAGCAAAAAGTGGCGGCGGTAGTGCTGTTGAAAGAGGTTCACCAAGCAGCAGTAATTAAGCAGTTTGCGGCGCAAAATAGCGACTACGCCTATTTGAATAAAACCGAAGAGATCTCAACCCTGTTTGGGCAGTATCGCCTTAAAGTGATGGAGTTAATTGCGCTGGCTCTGACCTTGATCAGCGCTCTCACTATTTGGCGCTACGGCGTGAAACACAGCATTCGCATTATGTTACCTTCGCTGATTGCTTGCATCGCTGGGTTAGCCGTCACCGTCGCAACAGGCTCTACGCTCAATTTATTCAATCTATTAGCGCTGGTATTAGTGATAGGTATCGGTATTGATTACACGCTCTTTTTTGCCGAACAAGCCCGCAGTCACAGTACCTTGCTTGCCATAACCCTTTCGGCACTAACGACTTTGCTCTCGTTTGGTCTGCTTGCTCTTAGCCAAACTCACGCCATCCACAGTTTTGGTTTGACGGTACTGAGCGGCATTTTCGTGGCTTGGTTGCTTTCACCAATGGCGATCAAATCACAACCTGCCGCCATGAAAGCGCATGAGGAAAAACTATGATGATGAGAATACGCCGTGCGCTGCCCTTGCTGTTACTGATGTTGTCTGGCTGCTCTTTAGTGCCAAACCAAGCCTCCACACAGGTAGAAATTAGCCCCAACACATTCGTTACTCTGCCCAAACCTGCGCAACTTGGGTATCAAGTCACGGCAAGTCAGTTGATCAGCGCCCATTGGCAAGATGATAACGGCCAGCATAACCAACAGCTTCCGGTCCAGTTGCAGGTCACCGATGACAAGATTGTGCTGGCAGGGTTTTCATCTTGGGGAACGAGGATTTTATCGCTCAATTATCAGCAAGATACTGTTGAGACCAGCGTACTCAATGGCTTGGAAAACACCTTGCCGAAGCCCGAACAGATACTCTTTAACCTGATGATCACGCTCTGGCCGCGAAATGCTTGGGAAGCCCCGTTAAATAAGGTAAAGTGGCAAATCATTGATGATAAGAATAGACGAACACTCATCAATGAACTGGGTGAAACAGTGATTGTTATTGATTATCAACATCCCTTCGCGATGAAGGGCGATATTCGCTTCCACAATCAGTTATTAAATTACACCATTACGATTACAACGCTCAGTGCTCAGTACCCTTTGCCGCTCACACAACCGTAGACAGCTATCATGAACTCATCCACGACTTCTCCTATTGATTCTCGCTCACCTATTTATGTCCAAGACTGCGGTTTTCACTGCGCGATGGGGAGTGACTCGTCGCACATTCACCAAAGTTTAGCGCAGGGCTATTGTGACAACATGGTGGCTGACAACACGTCGCTCAATAGTGGCACCGCAACCATCGTAGGCCGAGTGAGTGAGCCACTACCAGAAATCCCAGCGCATTTAAGTGCGTTCAATACGCGCAACAACCAACTGGCTCTTTCTGCACTGAAACAGATTGAACCGAGTGTCCGCCACGCGATTGCCACCTATGGTGCAGATCGCATCGCAGTGGTGGTTGGCACGAGCACATCCGGCATTGCTGATGGCGAAATCGCACTCGCCCACAAGTTAGAGCAGGGCGAATTCCCAAGCGACTACCACTACTACAAACAGGAATTAGGCAATTGCAGTGATTTTATCGCTCGCTATTTTGCAATAAGCGGCCCCTGCTACGCCATTTCGACCGCCTGTTCGTCCAGTGGCCGCGTCTTTATCACCGCCAAAAGAATGCTTAATGCTGGGTTGGTTGATGCGGTGATTGTCGGTGGTGCTGACACTTTGTGCCGCTTAACACTCAATGGTTTTAACGGGTTAGAGGCGTTGTCTCAACGTTTGTGTAAGCCGTTTGATGCACAGCGAGATGGCATCAACATTGGTGAATCTGCCGCTTTTATGCTGCTGGGTAAAACGCCGTCTCAGCAACACGCTCACGCCATTGCGCTATTGGGCGCTGGCGACAGTTCCGATGCACACCATATTTCTGCGCCCCACCCAGATGGAAACGGTGCAGAACAGGCAATGCGTAACGCGCTGCAAGATGCCAAATTAACCGCCAGTGATATCGGCTATATCAACGCTCACGGCACCGCAACACCGCTCAATGACAGCATGGAAAGTAAAGCGATTTTTCGCGTTTTTGGCCAGCACGTTGCAGTGAGTTCAACCAAACCACTTACTGGACACACGCTCGGCGCGGCCAGTGCAACCGAAGCCGCCATTGCTTGGCACATACTGCAATACCAATTGCCTTTGCCCATTCAGCGCTGTGCTAACAAAGCGCCAGACATCGATATTACGCTAGTGGAAACCACTCAATATTTAGAAAACAAGGCCATTTTAAGCAACTCCTTTGCTTTTGGTGGCAACAATATTAGCCTCATTTTGGGTTACGTTAATGACAAAGCTTCCTGCAATTGATCAACTGCTGCCTCATCAAGCGCCGATGATTTTGATTGACCGCGCGCTTGAGGTACAGAGCGAATCTATCCACTGCCAAGTGGATATTGAATCGCACCACCTGTTTTTTAACCCAGCGACACAAAGCATACCGGCCTATGTCGGTATCGAGTTTATGGCACAAGCCATTGCCGCGTGGTCTGGGTATCACTCACTTGTCCAAGGCATTCAACCGCCAATTGGCTTTCTGCTCGGCAGTCGCCGTTATCGCGCGCTGTGCAATGCATTCTTGAAAGGGCAAACGCTCGATATCTACGCTGAACAGCTAATGCAAGACAATGGCATGGCCGTGTTTAAGGCAAGAATCGAGCACCAACACCAGCTTTTGGCCGAATGCCAATTAAATGTGTATGTGCCATCAGAACAAAAATTAGAAGAAATGAAAATGAGGAGTCAAGCATGACCCGACACGTATTAGTGACTGGTGCGAGTAAAGGCATAGGCAAAGCGATTGCGATTGCGCTCGCCAAAGATGGTTTTGCCATTGCCGTCCATTACATGGGCGACCAACAAGGTGCCCTGCAAACACTAGCGACCATCGAGCAAAACGGTGGTTCAGGCCGACTGATTCAATTTGACATCAGCAACCGAGCTCAGTGTCGCGAAGTATTAGAAGCCGATATTGCTCTGCATGGCGCTTATTACGGCGTGGTCAATAACGCGGGCATTACTCGTGACACGGCGTTTCCCGCCATGACAGAACAAGAATGGGATGGTGTAATTCACACCAATTTAGACAGCTTTTATAACGTCCTCCACCCTTGTGTGATGCCAATGGTGCAAAAACGCCAAGGTGGGCGCATTGTGACTTTAGCATCGGTGTCGGGCATCACAGGCAACCGGGGCCAAACCAATTACAGCGCAGCTAAAGCTGGCGTGATTGGCGCGACCAAATCGCTCGCGCTTGAACTGGCTAAGCGCAAAATCACCGTCAACTGCGTTGCGCCGGGCTTAATCGATACAGGCATGGTGGATGAGCACGTCAAAGAGCACGCACTGCCACAAGTTCCTTTACGCCGCATGGGTGAACCCGAAGAAGTCGCAGGCCTTGTGAGCTATTTAATGTCTGATATTGCTGCTTATGTCACTCGCCAAGTTATCTCGGTTAATGGAGGCTTAGTATGACCCGTCGCGTTGTCGTTACAGGCATGTCCGGCGTGACTGCTTTTGGTAATGACTGGTCTAGTATTGAGCCAAAACTCAGAGCTTGTGAAAATGCCACTCAATATATGCCTTCCTATGAGCAGTATGAGGGTTTAAACACTAAACTCGCCGCGCCAATAATGGGCTTTACACTGCCTAGCCACTACAAGCGTAAGCAAGTCCGAGGTATGGGCCGCGTGTCACAACTGGCGACCGTTGCCACCGAAAATGCACTGCTGCAAGCGGGCTTAATTGGTCATGAAGTGCTGACGAATGGCCAAACCGGTATCGCTTATGGTTCATCAACAGGCAGTACCGATGCCATCGGTGCGTTTGGTGTCATGCTCAACGAAAAAACCACTCGAGCTATTACCGCCACCACTTATGTGCAAATGATGCCTCACACTGCCGCGGTGAACGTAGGCCTATTTTTCGGGCTCAAAGGCCGCGTCATTCCAACCAGTAGCGCCTGCACGTCTGGTAGCCAAGCCATCGGTTACGCGTACGAAGCGATCAAGCACGGCTACCAAACCGTGATGGTGGCGGGCGGTGGTGAAGAGCTCTGCCCTACCGAATCGGCCGTATTTGATACCTTATTTGCCACTAGCCTCAAAAACGACCAACCCAAAACCACCCCCCGCCCGTATGATACTCAGCGTGATGGTTTAGTGATTGGTGAAGGCGCTGGAACTTTAGTGCTTGAAGAGTATCAACACGCCATCGCACGCGGTGCCGTTATTCACGCAGAAATCATCGGTTTTGCCAGCAACTGCGATGCCGCCCATGTCACTCAACCACAAATGGACACCATGCAAATCTGCATGGAGATGGCGCTGCGTGATGCCAAGTTAAGTGCAGATAAAATTGACTATGTTTCGGCTCACGGTACAGCGACCGACCGGGGTGACATAGCCGAAAGTCACGCCACCGCAAACGCGTTGGGTAAAGTGCCGATCAGCTCGTTGAAAAGTTATTTTGGTCACACATTAGGCGCATGTGGCGCGGTTGAAGCTTGGTTAGGTTTAGAAATGATGCGCAGCGGTTGGTTTAATCCAACCCTTAACCTAGATAACATCGACCCGCAATGTGGCGATCTTGATTACATTACAGGTACAGGACGTGAGCTGGATGTGCAATACCTAATGAGCAATAACTTTGCTTTTGGTGGCATCAACACCTCGATTATTTTTAAGAAATTAAGCGAATAATCCCATAAAAAGCCGTTGCCCACACAACGGCTTTTTATACGAGTTTATTTATCCGGCATTTACCTCTTCAACATTGGTCGCCTGCCAAATACTCGCCAGCAATCAGCCAATACTTTTCGCAAGTACTTCGAGGACTTGCGGTCTGAAAATAAAAAACACCGCGCCAAGCAAACAGAGCCCTGCCCACACAAAATCAAGCCTGAAAGGCTATGTGATTCGGATAAACGAACGTAGCCAACCACTGCAACGATTAGGGCAAGAATAAGCCGCTTTGACGAAAGTCAGACATAGCCATACAAACTATTGATATTATCCTCCCTATCGATTTTGTACAGTGTTCATATCCAAACATAAGCCCTTAAATGGAAGAACACAATGAAAAAGATCGCACTATTTATTACAGCATCACTTATCGCGGGCAACACTTTAGCTGCCCAAACGTACATTCGTAACGGCAATATCTATACCCACGAAGGTCAATGGGTTGCGGAAGCGGGTGCTTTTGGCAGCACTGACCTACTCAAGGATCAAGACAAGTCTTACGGTGCTTTGCTGAACTTTGGCTACCACGGTGAAGATTTGAATGCAGACCTCACCGGTATTAACTACCGCTTCTTTGGTAACACAGGGGATGTCGTTAATCTAGGTACTTACCTGACGGGCAGCGGCGTTACTTATGACCAAGATTCGGCAAACAGCGTTAAAGGAATGGATAAGCGTAAAGCCACGATTGATCTGGGTTTAAATGCTGATATCGCGCTGGGTAACGGTACCGTATCGACCTACTTCCAACATGATATTCTCAACGAAAACAAAGGCTACAAAACTGGCGTTAACTACTTCCATGTCATCGATTTAGGTGCTGT
This sequence comes from Vibrio sp. 1151_11, assembly GCF_029478525.1. Taxonomy (NCBI): domain Bacteria; kingdom Pseudomonadati; phylum Pseudomonadota; class Gammaproteobacteria; order Vibrionales; family Vibrionaceae; genus Vibrio; species Vibrio sp. 1151_11. Next base: position 280,641 of record NZ_SHMN01000003.1, read on the forward strand.
TGATTTGGTACCTTTTGCGGGCATTAGTTACCAGAGTTCGGATTACAACAACTACTATTTCGGTGTGAAAGACAAAGAAGCGACCGCACAGCGTAAAGCTTACCATGCAGGTGGCGACTTCTCTTACAACCTAGGTTACAAATTGGCTTACCCAATTAATGACCGTTGGGAAATCACCCAAACCAGTTCTTACACCCGTTTAAGCTCTGATGTCGCCAATTCGCCAATCGTAGAAAGCGCAAACCAATGGCTCGTTGGCGCAACCGTCGCTTACCACTTTTAAGCTGTACCGCCCTCAGGCAGGAGCCGTATCCCCTGCCTGATTTTTCTACTTGAACTGCCCTTCTCGATCAAAATAGCGTCGATATGAACCCACGCATTGATTCTCTATGAATCTTGCCTTTTGCCTGTCTGAGTTTTCCATGCCTGAGGTAATTCATGCAGTACAAATCTACGATTCTATGAAACTCATCTCTGCCCCGAAATGTGTTTAGATAGCTGCAAACCTTCATAAGAATAATTTGTGCCACAGGCTGTTGCACAAATCAGTCAGAATCAAAGATGCCCCAAAATAAGCCATCGAACCACACAACAACCCCTAATAGTGAGCAGGTAAATCAAAGTCATATACATGGTGTTGGAAGTTGCCCTTTTCCTCCGTGGACGCCCTCACAGATTTTATCTGTGAGGGCGATGCAAAGGAAAACTAGCTGAATGGGTTGGGGCATGCCACGAGGTGGTCTGTAACGTCGCCAGACTCGATAGGGCAAGCTGATTTGGTTGCTTTTTCTTTTTGCAGAAGCAAGCGTTGACTCGTAGTGAGTTCGGGAGAAAAGTGCAGTGACAGTGTGTTCATGGTCACAGTGCTAGACAGGGAGTAAACTTTCTTGCGGTGATCGGCAAGATTTGTCCAGATCGTGTAAGACGCTTTCTCGGCGCAATAGGGGTTAAAGTGCACAGGCACAGAGCAAGCGGCCACCAATGATTTAGCTTGATACACCGCTTCGCGTCGTTTTTTTGCAGGCTGAGCAAAGGTGAAGTAATAACTGGCGCGCTCAAAGCGTTGTGTGGCGCTATTACCGCCAGGCGCAGAAAATACTGGGTGTTCAACTGGAGCGTTGGGTCTTTTGCCCCAAATATACTGCCAATAGGCCGTCAGCATTCGTTGAGTTTTGTAGTCCGGTTGATTGGTGACAACGGTATCCTGAGGGCTCTCATAGAGTTCAAATCGACCGTTGCGCACTTCGATTACGCCTGAACAGCCATCTGCATCGGAAAGAGCAAGGTGAAGATGCGATTGTGTGTTAGAGGTGTCTGGTAAAAGCTCCGAGACAATTGTAATACTGTGAGTGGCAAAATACTGAATAGCTTGCTGGACGTTAGCAAAGCGGTCGAGCACAAACTGAACCCAGCGATTGGCGCTGAGGAACTGACCTTCACCGTCAGTGGGACCATAACTGACATGAGAATCATATAAGCCGTTTACTGCAAGCCCCGCTTCATTTAATCCGTCTACGGCGGCATAACCCTTTTTGTCGCTACCCATGACGGTGGTCAAACTAGCGTATTTAGATGTCCATTGCAGTACCTGCTGCGGAGCAATATGGATTTTTGCCGCTGACTCGCTGCTAAGACCTCGGTTTACCGTGCCCTCAGGGAAGGCGTAAAAGTAAGTATTGACGGGCCAATACCAATCCATGTTGCGCGCTGTCACTGGAAATTTATCGTTTAAGTTATTGAATATACGTGTGCACATATGCGTTGAAATCCTTGTTGTCAATAAGTTAATCAGGTTATCATATATGAGACTTATAGGCATTTAACCCATGGACGAACATATGGACATAAACGAGCTCGATGGCAGCTTAACACTACGCCTCAAAGTGCTTAAAGGAATGAGTCTCGGGATCGGAAGTTTAGCCGCCTTGCTGGCTATCGGTAACTTTGCTATTAGCCAGAGTTATCTATACGGCACGTTGGAAGGCTTATATGCGCTTTACTCTTGGCATGTTTATCGCCAAATCGATAGGGGAAATGCATACAAGGGCCATAAACACATTATGTCACTGTGCCTGACGTTACTCGTCATTAGTGGCACTTTCCTCAAGCCAACAGTCTATGGTGTATTTTTTTGGTCGCTGGTTTTACCTATTGTTTACTATTTGTTGCTTGGTTACAAAGTGGGCTTTGTAGCGACTGCATGTTTGTTTTTCATCCAGATCGTCAACATTATTTATCAATTTTACCTAGAGCAGTACTTTGACATGTTGACGATGATGATCAATTTCTCCTTTTGTTATTTCAGTATTTCGGCGATCGCACATGTGTATGAGTTCAACCGCGAGTCAACGGAAAACAAACTAAGTAAGTTAGCCACACTTGATCCGCTGACTGGAGCTAATAATCGCCTTGCATTGAAGCATCGTTACCAAGCGCTAAAAGTTCAAGGAACATCATACTTTCTATTGGTATTAGATATCGATCACTTTAAAGCTATCAATGATGAACACGGTCACGATGGCGGAGACTGCGTACTTCAGTCTGTGGTGAAAACGATGGCTCATTTGGTGGGAGGAGAAAATGTGTTTCGCCAAGGGGGAGAGGAATTCTGTATTCTGTTAGCTGGTGTCTCTCAACAACATGCTCTCAAAAATGCGGAGGCCATTCGTCAAGCAATTGATAGGACGCCTGTTCGCTATCTAGGGAGAGCGATCTCTGTCACGGTCAGTATTGGCTTGGCTGAGGCGCATACGTCGAGTTATGTCGATGAAATCCAGCGTGAAGCAGATGCCAATCTTTATGATGCCAAATCAAAAGGGCGAAATAGGGTTGTTGCACAACACGATTGAACATCGACCTTCTCTGCTGTCACTTGAGGCTAAAGTACACTTTTATTCATTGATCCTATTGCCCGTTGAAAGCTTGGCTAGATCTGACCGGGCCCTAGTATTGCTGGAGGCTTCACCAAGCATTTTTTCAATACCAAAAGTTATCCGTTTCAAACTAAATTATTAGCATCTCTAACGCAAAAATGTCCACCGACGTTTCAGATCTTCCTGAACCCTACTAAATGTTACTGCCAAACTTCATGTTGACCAAAAACACTGAGAGGAGGTCATCATGAGAAAGTTATCATCTGGAAAATGCAGTGGCATCAAAAGGCCATTTAAGCTTGAAGAGATCTGGCGGATCAGAACTAGGCTAGAGATTGAAAATGATCTGATGCAGCTCGCACTACTGAACTTAGCTATAGATAGCAAGTTAAGAGCGAGTGATTTGCTAAAACTACACGTTTACGATGTTTCTTCGCAAGGAGTTATCTATGAAAGGGTTCAGTGCATCCAGCAAAAAACTGGCACCGATGTCCACTATGAGATTACTCCGAGAACACAGCAAAGTATTAGCCGATGGATTTTTGCAGCATCTCTAGAGGCAAGCAGTTTTCTATTCCCGAGTAGCCGACGCACTGGGCAACCTATCAGCTACTCATTCTATCGTTCAATTATCAGGAATTGGGCTGCAAAACTGGGACTGAATGCTGACTATTACGGCACTCATTCCATGCGCCGCACCAAAGCCACTTTAATCTATGCCAGAACGAAAAACATCAGGGCCGTACAGATCTTACTTGGATATTCGAAGCTAGATAACACAATTCGATACCTTGGCGTTGAGCTAGAAGACGCTCTGAGGTTGTCTGAGAAAACAGACTGCTGACAGACAGGAGCTGCCACAGGCTTTTCTTCTGAAAAGCCTGTGGCCCAAAACAATTCAGAGCTTCTCTTATTTTGGATAGGTAAGGCTGCATAAAGCTTTGATGATACGTAGTGAAAACTGTCGTTTTTATTCAATCTTTAGCTAAGAGCAAGAACTATGATGTGTGACATCGAAAAGCAATGCTCACTTGAAGAGTCATTGTATAGCATGCAGGATAAAAACGATGTTAAACATTAAACCAATCGATAACCTAGAACAGATTCATTCCCTAAAACAAGTGTACTTTGCTCAATCCACCGCACCCTTAGACGGTATGTGGCATTTCGGTATTGTACCAATGGCGACTCACTACGGGTTCTATGAACAAGGTGCTCTTGTCGGATACTGCTGTATCAACGGTGATGGTTATATGCTGCAATTTTATCTATCCACCGAGGCGAACACTGATCAAAGAGATTTATTTACGTTAATTACTGATGGAAACAGCTCTGTCATTGGTGACGTTAAAGGCGCTTTTGTTAGCACAGCTGAGACTCAATATCTATCGCTGTGCATGGATAACTCTTCACAGTTTACAGTCAATGCGTTGATGTATCAGCAGATGGAAAAAAGCGATGAAAACGTCCAATGTAACGTTGAACTACAGCAAGCATCCACTGATCAATTGGAGCAGTTTGTTGAATTTGCTGCGACTAACATTGGAGCACCCAAAGAATGGTTAACTGGCTATTACAGCAACCTAATCAATTGCAAAGAACTATTTGGTTACTGGCAGGGAACAGAACTACTTGCCGCAGGTGAATGCCGCTTATTCGACGAATTTCAAACGGAATATGCCGATCTGGGCATGATTGTCGCGCAGTCACAACGTGGGAAAGGCATTGCTACTCAAGTGCTTCACTGGCTCGTAAAAAGCGCCAATGAGCGTAACTTAACGCCAATTTGTTCTACCGAGAGCAGTAATGTAGGTGCGCAAAAGGCAATAAAACGAGCGGGTCTCACGGCAGTCAATCGTATTGTCCAGATTGAATTCGAACTATAGTAACGAATCACAAACTATTTCTGGCTATGCTAGGCTGCTCTGAAATGGGCGGCCCTCATCAAGTTATAGGAATTCTAGATGCTACATTGGTTATTATCACCGAAAGCTCCAACTGTCGCTAAGTATGTTCAATGCTATTGGCTGATTGAAAAACAACCGAATGCCGAGAGCTATCCATTCCCGAAGCTTAACCCTGACCCTTGTGCTCACTTAATCATTTCGCCCAAAAATCAACGCTATCGTTATGATTTCAATTCGGCTGCTTCTATAGGATTAGGAAGTCATTGGCTCTATCCCCATCAACAAACCGTTGCACTAGATCATACCAATCCGTTCGTTCATCTTGGGATTAAATTTCATACTGGAGCCTTGTATAGCTTGCCCCAATTTTCGAAGCAAGTGGCTCTTTTAGAGCAATCCATGTTACTCGATCAAGTTGAAGAGGTAGCAAGCGGTGACAGGCTTTATAATCTATTGGATTTAGATGAGTTAATTCCTCTTGCTCAAAGTGACCCGAATAATTGTGTTGATCAACTCGATACGAAATTAACACCGTGGCTCAAACTGTGCTCTGAAGATAAGCACAGTGAACTTACTCGGCAAGCTTTGAAGCATCTTGATAATACCCCCATCTCTGATTTGGGAGAGCGGCTTTTTTGCTCACAACGAACCTTAGAGAGAAGCTTTCAGCGTGTAACTGGAATGACGCTGAAGCAGTGCCAATCCATGAATCGATTAGAGGTGATGTTAGAGTATATTTATCAGCGAGACTCAGACGCTCTCGACTGGGTAGATATTGCGTTCAGATTTGGATTTAGTGACCAACCCCATTTAATCCGCTACCTAAAAAAGCAGTTAGGATTAACGCCGAAAACCTATGAAAAAGAGCGAGGGTTAACAATTGATGTCTATGGTGGTATCACAGCTAGCAACGATTGAGATTGTCGGAAATGTTCAATCTCAGAACCGTTTAATTTGGATAATATCAGGCAATACCAAACAATTTACCAACGGAATATCGGAATGATTAGAAAACTCAAGCCAACAGATATTGAACGCATTTTAACAATTTGGCTTAATGCATCCATCAAGGCTCACGGTTTTGTATCGCCAGAGTTCTGGAAGTCACAAGTTCCCAGCATGCGTGATATCTACATCCCTGCCTCAGAGACTTATGTATATGAAAAAAATGGTGAGATTGTAGGGTTCTACTCGCTATACGAAGACATTTTAGCGGCAATTTTTGTTGCACCAGAGCATCAATGTAAAGGTATTGGTAAAGAGTTAATCGCTCATGTTAAGCCTCAAAGAAATACTCTAACTCTTTCTGTATATAAAGCCAATCACGCAAGCTATCAGTTCTATCTAAAGCAAGGGTTTATCACCATCAGTGAGCAGTTGGATGAGCATACGGGACATCCTGAGTGCATGATGAAGTGGGATCGATATTAGTCACTGGAGTTGTTGTTAGCTCACTTTTGTCCAGAGGCGTGCTGACGCCGATCTAGGCAAACACGTCTTTGTCGAGTAGACGACACCTGTTACCAAGTGTCGCCCCTCTAAGAACCCAGCGTGCAACTTTCACCGCACTAGGCTCAAGCCTTCACGAAGGCACCAGTTGGCACCCAGCAACTTACAAAGCAGTGAG
>NZ_SHMN01000040.1:0-8881 GCF_029478525.1 Vibrio sp. 1151_11
TTTTCAAACAGGGTTTGCCATTCTTTGTTGGTGCGCCGTTTTGCCATTTCAGATCTCCTTGAGGTTGGAGATTTGATCTTAGGACGTACCGATATTGATTAGAATGTGGGGTTTATGATGCGCTTACCAAAGGAGCTAGATATAGTGTGCCTACTTATTCGCATCTGTGGGTTGCAAACAAAGAAGATATCAGAAGAAGAACGCAAGACGCTGATTGACCATGCTACCGTGGTATTAGAGAGTGAAATGGAATTTACAGAGAAAATGAGAATGGATGAGCCAAGGGATATTTTAGCTCATCTTAAAGGAATGCTAACAACTAGCTAAAACACTACGATTATAAATGGTTCAGATAAAAAATCTAGAAATAGCCCGCTGATAAACGGGCTATTCTTTAATCTAATTAAAAAGCATTCAAGGCTAATGAGTAAGTTGGCTCCTCAGTTATCTCTTTAACCAACTCTGAATGTGTCACTTTTCCATCAGCATTCACACATACGATTGCACGAGTTACTAAACCTCTAAGAGCACCCTCTGGAATTAACACTCCGTAAGTCTCTGCAAAGTCAGAGTTACGGAAGGTAGATGCATGTTGAACGTTATCAATACCTTCAACTTCACAGAAGCGACCTACAGCAAAAGGCAAGTCGGCTGATACACATAAAACCGTTGTATTTTTAAGTTTTGAAGCTTCTTCATTAAATTTCTTAACGCTAGATGCACAAACAGGAGTATCAATACTCGGGAATATGTTAATGATTACATTCTGGCCTTTAAATGATGAGAGTGTCAAATCAGATAAATCCGAAGCCGTTAGAGAGAAATCTGGAGCCTGACTACCTACAGTTGGAATAGATCCTACAACTTTAACTGGGTTTCCTTGAAAAGTTACTTGTTCCATATTTACCTTCTTTTTATATGATTAAGCTAATAAAAGCATAGTGTTGAGTCGAGCCATGAAAACTCAAAATTAATTTGGCGTCAATTAAAATAAGGCACATCGGAGCAGGTTCAATTAATAACCCGAAAAACCGGTGTTCATTATTCCTATTATGGTAAATGTGTTTGCTATCAAAAATAGCCATTAGACCGCCTCAAGCGCTCTTAGTAAAGATTTTCGACACTTGTTCAAGGCGGTATGCTTCCATAACGCCTTGTAAGTTTGTGACGCTTCAAGAGCGGTGTGTAGAGCAAAATTCATCGAGTTGCTTTGAACTAACAACTGCACTCTGATACACATTTTTCGTACTTTATGAGCTTTGGGTTTCAGATTAGTTATGTTTGGTCAAAACCCATCCGACCGAGAGCGTGGCTTTTTTGGCGAAACTAACAATGGGGCACTTTCGAGTTAGAAAGTGCTATGGGCAAAAACTCAGCCTATGAAGGTTTTGGACATAAAGTTAGTGCGGTTACTTTATCTTATCGCTTTGCTAAGTGGGCTTTGAACTCGGGTTCTAAGAAGGTTCGAAACCATTGATGAGCGGGATCGTGATGATGCTTTGCGTGCCAAAGTAAATAGTATTTATGCGCAGGCAAATCAAATGGCAGTGGCTTTATGCAAAGAGCACGCTGCTTGGCATATTGTTCAACTAAGTGGCGTGGTGCGGTAATGATGCTGTCGGTTCGACATAGGGTTTCTAGGGCTGATTGAAAAGAAGGCAGTTTGGCAAAAACACGTCGCTCTATCGAGTGAGACGATGTGGCGAGATCCACTTGGCGGTGGCGTTCGCTAATGCCGTTGACCAAAATATGTTTGGCATTCAAATAGTCTTCAACCGATATTGAACGATGACGAAATGGATGTTGGTCTCGACACACGATGACGTAGTGATCTTGGCCGATTTCTTTTCCATAGAGATTTTCTGGGATCTCTTCCGCCGTGACGGCGACTAAGTCAATCTCTTGCGCAGCGAGTTCTTTAAGCTGTTCTTCTTGCCATAACACGCAACTGATATTGGCGTTGGGTGTTTGTTCTTCTAGCTTTTCACACAGTAACGGCAATATTTCCGGTGCAAAAAATGGGGTTAACGCCAGCGAAAATTGGCGTTGGCACTGTGTAGGATCGAATTCTGCCGAAAGATAAAGTGAATCAATTTGCCTTAGTAGTTGCGGCAATTGCTGTTTAAGGCTTTTGGCCCGTTCGGTTAGGAGGTATTGATTCCCTTCTCGGATCAAAATCGGATCTTGGAAGGCCTCACGGATCTGGCCTAACGTTTTACTCATGGACGACTGGGTGACATTGAGCGCTCGCGCTGAGTCGGTCAAATTTCGGGTCGTGAGCAATGAGTCCAATGCGGGCAGCAATTTGTAATTATTCACTGGTTTTGGTCGCCATCTTTTTAGTTATTGAACCGTTATAGCACAGCAAACCAAGGTAAATCAGCACAGGCATGAAAAAAATTCACACTTGTGTGTCGTTTTATCAATTATGGAAATGTTCTTGAGTTGGCTATGATGGCTTTAACAAAATAGAACAGCCGAGTTACTCGGAGAGTATCAATTAGAATTGGAAGGGTAGTATGTCTTGTGTCGTTGAACCGTTAACCGCTCAGTATGATGAAAATGTTAGACAAATCATCGAGCAAGTTGGAGCAGAGTTTGGGGCCGTTGGTGAAGGGTATGGGCCGTCTGACCCAGAAGTGCTCTGCATGAGTCAGCATTATGGAAACGAAAGTAAAAGCCTCTATTTGGTGGCCCTATTGGATGGGAAAGTTGTCGGCGGTTGTGGTTTAGCGTCATTTAATAGCAGCCCAGATGTGTGTGAGCTGAAAAAACTGTTCATTTTGCCTGAAGGACGAGGGCATGGACTAGGTAAAAGAATGGCCATCGCGTGTTTAGACTATGCTCGTACTCAAGGTTATCAAAGCTGTTACTTAGACACATTAACCTCAATGAAAGTGGCAGTTCGTCTATACGAAAACTTAGGCTTTGACCACTTAGATGCGCCGTTAGCTGACACCTTGCATAATAGCTGTGATGTGTGGATGCTTAAGTCGCTGGTGGAATAGCAAGTAAAACGTGAAGCACGAGCCGAATCGTTTGGTAATTAGACCATCAATATCCCCTCGGTATTGCTCCAATTACCGTGTGTAAATAAGCCCGCGTTTGCGGGTTTATTTTTAGTTTCAATATCAACAAGGTAGTACTTTGTACGCTCATCATCACTTAAATGTGTCATTTTAAAATCTTCCTCCTTTAGAATACGAACAATAATCATACAAGTTGCATATCGATTTGTATAGAAAGCAGGCTAGGATTAGTGATGTATCCCCCTTCCTGATAAATTTCAGTAGGGGAAACTCGTATTGATAGGATATGTATGAGCAAAAGCACTAACGAACAAAGGGGCTGAAACGAAGATGGACATATCCGAGTTAAAGCGTTAACTCTAAATCATCAGTTTTGGATCAAATTTTCTATAGCTTAACGCCGCGCTCACCGACAATTGCGAGCGCAGCGAATAATTTATCCGCGTACAGGAACTTTTATATGTGAACTGATCATCATCTCTATGTCCACATCCGACCATTAGTGGACGTTTAAAGTTAGCTGACGTTCTCCAAACCTAAGACCTTAAATATACTAGTTTACTGGGTATCGAAAACAGTGATTGCAACACGTTAAGTGGTTTGAACAATACGCTTAACCGCGTCTTGTAGGCCGTCTTCTTTCACCTTACCCATATCCACGTTATAGCACTTAAAAATCGGCCCTGATTCTGGTTGCCAGTCTTCAAACTGGATTACTTTCATTGACTTGCCTTGAGGGGGAAGCAAAAAGTCAAGCATCCGGTTCGTCAAATCTTCATGGTGACTGGTCACAATGACCTGCCTTTTCCAGCTATCGTTAGCATCGGCGTACGCCAGCTTGCGAAGCAGTACGGCAGCAGGAATTAGCTGGTTCATATCAAGAGAAGTAGTAAAGTCATCAAATCCGATAACCCTATGGACTAATTGTTCTGACAAGGCCAAGTTTAAGTTTATTGTCCAACAAATTGCTAGCTGGGATTTTTGACCTGTTGATAGATCGTCGAACTGTACACCAGACTTCGTCTTAAAACCCCACTTTGGCATTTTCGGAGTACCATAGTTTTCAAGCTTGATCGGCAGAAAATCATCTGGGAAATGGAAGCTTCCAAGAAGTTGATTCATGTTTTTTAACAATTGTTCAAGTTCAGCCTGCGGTATTACCTCAACAGCTGATAGCAACTGACTTCTTGCACTCGATTCCTGTTTACTTATAGCCAGAGCATCGGTGATCATTTTCTCTGCTTGCTCTAAACCATCCAAATCAGTTGCATTGGCATCGTCTTCTACCTTCTGGATCTCTAAAGCTGACCAGTTAGTAAACACCCTGCCAAGCTGATGGATAATATCAGTTTCAGCAACGACTGAAGCACCTTCTGCAACTGGAGTTTTTATCGTTTCAAGATAATTACTAACATAGTCAGTTAACTCCTCAACAGTAAGGTTAGGTTCATTTAGAAGTTGTGAAAGCTGATTTGAATGAGCATTTATATCTCTCACAACCACATGAGAGCGCTTTATCTGATTGAGGCTAGTGGTAACAGCTTGCCCTCTTTCGATAACCTTCTCTATCTTCCCTCTGATTTCAACAGAACGTGCAGTCGTCAATGTCGACAATTTTTCCAATTGAACCTGTAACCCCTGTTTCAAATCAATAACATCTGAAATATCAGGATGCTCGTCCCAAGCCTCTAACCAGCTACTAACATTGTCAGTAAAGCCATCAATCCAAGTTAAGATCGAGCTTCCGTCTCCTTGCAGCTGCGCTTGTAGTTTATTAAGCCTTTGGTATTCGGAGGTTAACTCAATCCGTTGTTTCTCTAATTCATCGACTTTATCAGAGTAAATGTCAGTATCTGAGCCTACGAATAAAGTATTCTCGAGTTCAGAGGGAGCCAAGATAGTATCTTCTGACCACTTTTTTATGACCAAGTCTGCTGGTAAAGACTGAATAGTAGATAAGAATTCTTTGGTAAAGGCAGGTGGTTCATTTCCTTTCTCAGAAAAATCGACCTGATGGCCTCGATACTCCAACAAACTATGCCCGATATGGCTCAACTGGTCAGGAAGTTGTGAACCTATCGGTTCAGCCAAGTTACTGAAGTTTCCGATGGAGCTAGAAAGGTTGCGGATTTGAGAATCCCATTTATTTTGTAGGTTTCCATTCTTTAAGGTCAACGTACTATCGACTAACAACTGACGAAACGGCAGATCGTGAGGGATCTTAGCGACAAGTTCATTAACTCTTCCAGCGAGCGCTTTTCTTTCCTCTTCATAGTTTTTTCTATACTTCAGCGTATGTAGCTGGCGCTGCCAGTCTTCTAACTTTGCTTGTAACGCCTTCAAGCTCCGCTTAATCTCTTCGCCCGGCTTGTTTTCAGGCTCTAATAGTTGAATGATTTCGTCACATGCAAGCCCAGCGATATTTTCTTGATAAAAAAATGAGGCTACTGTACTAAGTTTCTTATGGTCAGTTTTAGCCTTGCCCTGAAGCTCAAACCTCTCGCCATTAATAGATACCGCTCCGTTGCTCTGCTCAGTGGTTATGAAACCACCCGCACCAACTTCAGGTTGATTAAGTACCCAGTCCATTGCTTCTAATAAAGAAGTTTTACCCACTCCGTTTTTACCCGTCACCAAAATAAGGTCGGCAGGCTGACCAGCTATCGTAAAATCAAGCTCTTTGACGTCACCATCTTCTGAAGTTCTATAGCCTTTGAAATTATTCAGTACTATAGACTGAATAGTATTGATATTGTTACTCAAGAGAAGTTACCTCCAAAACTGGCTTACCTAATAGATTATTGATGTCCTTAACAAGCTCATCCTGCCAGCGTTGATCAACGCTATAGCTTTCACCAGCGCTTATAGAGGCCTTTAAAATATCCGTAAATCGGGTAAATAGCTGCGGCTCAACACCTCTGGGAGGTTTAGCGGTTTTAACAGTTTCAGAAAGTACAGAGGAAAAGTCCTCATCTGTTATTCTCCTAGGGGTATATTCAGTTGAGGACAGTGCTCCTAACCAACGCATCTTTGCATCTTCAACTGATTTCCCTTCAAATGACCTGACGGCCTGAAGAACAAAACGTCCTCGATGCCAATCTTGATCACCCATAAGCTGTAACCAAGAAGCAGAGAACTTATGCATATCAATCAGAGCAACTAAAGGCGCAAACTTCTGGTAGTCATGCATCAGGTCTGCAAGGCGATCCATCAGGCGGGCAACATATTTCTTTAGCTCAACCATTTCCTCTTCACTTGGATTCGAATCAGCCCGCCAAACCACAAGATTACAAGCGGAGTGGCAATGGACAGACACAGGATAGATATCTCTTCTTGCTGGACTACAGTCTGCAACACTAATCTCCAATAATGATTCCATTCTTAAGCTTCTCGTAAGTAGGTTCGCCGCTTAATACTCGGCTGATTGGCATAAAAGTAATTTGTGGGAGAGTCAACTGCATCTAGGATCGTTTCTGCGACAGTGTCTTTATTCCCATCATAAGGCTTTTGGTAAAAAATATGTTGCCACCCCAAAGTCACTATTATTTTTGGAGTAATAGAACCTGCTGTCGTATCTTTATTAACAACCCTACGCATGCTTGGCCGAATATGCGCACCGGCCTGCCCTAGAGCGAGAGCCAGATGGTTATTTCCTCTCGGAACACTTACTTCATCCCCGGAAGAGACAAATGAGGGATCTGCATTAAGATAAAGAAGCTTATCGCCAGTGAATTTCGCCTCAGAATGTTTGAATGATAACGCAATGCCACCTTCCAGCTCTTGTTCCGAACTTGGAGAAAGGAGGCCTTCAAATAAAAACAGCAAGGTTAAAAGCTCAGACATAAGAGCTTTGTTTTCATTTATAGGATCATACTCTTTCACATGTCTACCATTGAGCTTAGATAAACTAGCAGCTAATGCAGAATATGATCCCTGATCGGCGCTGCTGGCACTGATAACACCAGAAATAGAGTCTAGCCAGGTAGGTGTCGCAGTGCAGTAGTCGGAATCGTCTTTGAATGTACCTTCGAGTGTTGATATAACCTGATGAAGAATGACTTCGGAAAATGGTAAGACAGAAGTAAAGCTTGCATTCATTGACTGAATACTGGTTTTTAAGGCTTCAACAATTAAAGTTCTTGCCACTCGCTCATAAATACTTTTCCAGAGTTCATCTGCTGTTAAGTTCTGTTCTCTATCAGGATGTCGAATAATTAACTTATCGCCGTCCTGGGGAGACTTCATGTGGTGCAAGGCGTAGGTATTGACGATTTGCTGCTGGTGAAAAGTTGGGTAAGCGTCAAAAACTGCAACTATTGGCGCAGAATGTGTTTCCAAAACCTCTTTGACATTATCTTCAAGTTCATCTGTATACTCGTCCAAAACAGTCTGAAGAGTGTGATGCACTTGCGGCTCGTCGCTACCAAAGCCCACAAACATCAGGGATTTACTTCTAAGTCGATCTCTAAAAACATCAGCAGCCCATTGCCTGTTCCGCCATTTCTGGAGCTGTCGCTCAGTGAGAAGTATCGATTCGTATCTATTAGTATCAATAAGTCTCTCAGCACAACCATTTACCTTAAAGACCTTTAGACGATTGACATCTCCAATCTCAGCGCCTTTATTACGGTAATCGTCAAGACAGGAAATCACATCTGAATTACTTCCACCGCTCAATTCAACATAGGCCTTTTCAAAGTTGCAGTCGTAGTTGGTGGTTATTACTTCATTAATCAGCCCCTCTCGTGACAACTTGGCTATGTAGTAATGAGCAGGCGTTGGGCATAGATCTCGATATTGATCAATTTTCAGAATCTCTACCAATCTCTTATAACCAATATCGAGGCTAACAAACTCCCACAGATACAGCTCAGACAGGCAACCCAGCTGATTAGCGCTCGCGGCCTTGGTAATATCACAGAAAAAACACACTCCTTTACAGGTTTCACCAGTGATTTTATGACCAAGAGCTTCGAGTTCATGTGAGCACCAGCACTGGCATATAGTCCCATGTTCTTCAGCTTTATATCGAGCCGATCGAAGCTTAAATAACTCTTTTTTTAGGGTATTCACCATCCATTTGACATTATGAACCTTCTCAATGCTTGGCGAAGAACTTGACATAGATATACCCGCACCAGCAACAGGCACACAGCGTCGTCTCAATATTCTATCGACGGTGTAATTAAACGCATTCCTTGCAATCATCTCTTACAGGGCTCCGAATTTTGAGGGCAGAATAAACATTCTTGTAGTCCACTTTGGGTCGTAGGCGGACTTGGTGCGCCGTATAACAATCATAACGCAACGGCGCGGTTTTCCGTGTCGATTGCCGTGGCTTGTTTTGTGAGTAATATATTACGTAAAAGGTGCACATGATTATGGGCTATTTGACTTCCTTATATCTGAACTCCAGTATTCCCGCTAATATTGAGAATGCTTGTTCCTCAGTTGAAGCTATTTAGCTGTGGCTGCGTACCAGCTCGCTTCACTTGCGACGCTTTCTTTCAAGCTTGTTTGAAAGCATCATACTTAATCAGTGCTTATCTACTGGTTATGAAATAACTTTGTCGCATTACTAAAATTGGGTCAATTGTTTTGGAAAGAAGTTACCCCTTCGTCACGTTACTAACTTCGAATGGGGCAAAGACGTGTTTGCCTAGATCGGCGTCAGCACGTCTTTGGACATTTTCGTGTTACGACGAGATTAAGAACCTGCAATTTCGTAAGCGCATCATAAACCCCACATTCTAATCAATATCGGTACGTCCTAAGATCAAATCTCCAACCTCAAGGAGATCTGAAATGGCAAAACGGCGCACCAACAAAGAATGGCAAACCCTGTTTGAAAA
>NZ_SHMN01000041.1:0-8466 GCF_029478525.1 Vibrio sp. 1151_11
TACCTTTCGTTCTCAGTGAGGTGCGTGTATTTCATGTTTTTTACTTCTTGGCGGGAGCAAACTTCATGATTATCGCATCTCACTGTTTTTATGTTCAGAGGTGTCGCACTTCGTACTTGAATCCAAGTCGCCTAACAAACAATTTAAGAGGGATTCCCAACGCTTGGCATTTTCACTATGCGTTGCGTTTAGTGTTTAAGGTGGTATGCGGGGGCTTCGGTATTGTGTTGCTCACACCTTAACAGGGCGTTATATTCCACAAGCTGATCGGTGAACTTTTTAAGGACAAAGGATGAAATATATTGAAATTCCCAAGTATCTTCATGAGGTCTTTGGTGAAAAGCAATCTTTAATTGAAATTACTTGTACGGCAATATTTGCCTTATTTGGTAGTTTTCTAATTTATTTTCAGTTTTATCGTCCTATAGCCCATGAAAATGGTTGGTTGACAGCGTTAGGTTTCATTCTAATTGCTGATGTGTTGGCTGGATGTATTGCAAATTTTAGCCGAGGCACAAATAAGTTTTACGCAGAAAGGAGCAAGGGACGCTTTCTTTTTATTGCTATACATATTCATATCTTAGCGATAGCGTGGCTTCTTTCTGCACCCTTAGAGTATGCGTTTCTAATCTGGGCCTACACAATAATATCTGCCTTAGTGGTAAATGCTTTAAAGGACAATCGTATCCAACTGTTCATTTCTGCAAATCTAATGTGTAGTGGTTTGTTATTACTTATGTTTTTACCGTTACCCACTTGGTTCTTAATCACCAGCACGTTCTTTTTGATTAAAGTCATGTTTAGTTTCGCCGTGGATCATTATGGCAATCAGGGTTAGATATGTAGCCTATCATGGTTAAGTGAATCGAATATAACAAACGGCTCAAGAGGGATTGCCAACGCGTGGCGGCTTTAGTGCAAAATTGAAGTTCAGCGTTTACAGGGTGTTTTTTGAGTTCGGTGGTGCGTTGTCAACCCCTTAGCCGGGCGTTAGAACGAGGTATGAAATATGGAAGCGACTCAACATCGAGTTGAAGATCCTTTGTCAGAAGTGACGAGAAAGGTAAGGCGTAATTTAATTGCCACGGTAGCGGTAATTTTCTTGATGATCTACGGGAACCTGATGCCAACGAAAGTTGATAGCTTAGGTATTAGTTTCACTGACAAAGATCATGCTGTTTTGTTTACCGTGCTGTTTTTGACATTGGCATATTGGCTCAGTTCATTCGTGATTTATTCAAGTTCAGACTTTTTAAAGTGGAAGATTGCGCTAACAAACATCGTTATTAAAGAAGAAGAGAAAGAAGTTGAACAGTATATTAAGCGTAAATATGGTTCAGCACATTTGTCGGAAAAAGCCGAAAGAGGTGAAACAACACCGCTTGACTATGGTGATGAGACGTTAATGGACCACAAAAACACATTAAAAGAAGAATTGCGGAAGAGGACTAGATTATATAATGGTCCTGTTTATTTAGTGAGTATGATTAGAGCTCTGATAGACTTTATTGCACCAATCTTATTAGGGGGAGCAGCATTGTGGCATCTGTATCCGCTATCGTTCTAACAAAGCGTTTAAGACAGATTCGCAACGCTCGGCATTTGCAATTCAGTCGAGTTTTAGTGTTTACGGTGCAATGATTTAGGTTAAGTGGTAGCGTTGCTCACTACTTAACGCGGCGTTATGTTTATTCTCATATAGAGTGGTAAAATATTGATTAACAATAAAAAGGACACTATTCGAAGTTTAGGGCTAGACGCTCTCGATCCTAGTGATTATGAGGGTGAGGACTTCGAAAGGTATCAGTATTTCGAAAATGAATTTGAAAAACTGCTTAACTTAAATGCTAAGTTTTATGGCATAGAGCCCACCATTTTTTACATTAAGAATGACATTGTATGTAACGCTTTTGCTCAAAAGCATAATGACTATAACATTATCGGGATCACACAAGGTTATCCAATTCTATTAGGGGATAAGTTTCAAGAAGCTCTCTTTGATAATGTAGTATTTGCAGCATTCTTTAATAATGAAAGTGTTTCAAGTGGTTTTGCGTCGTTATATGAAAATGAAAATTTTTCATTCGGAAAATTCATGCTTGATTGTTCAATTCATTTTACTTTCTATCATGAGTTTCGTCACTTACGTCAATTCAATGCATTGAAAAGTCAAGCCGAACATAACCTTGCGGAAAATTGTACTGAACGTCCTTTCGACTTAGAAAAGCATATTCTAGAGTATGATGCTGACAAGAGCGCCGCAAACGAAGTTGTGCGATATGCCGCAAGCATTCGCAGGAATTTAGGTTTTCGCACTGATGGTGAATTTTTAGCGTTGATTTATTGTGCATTAGGCAGCTTATTTGTTACTAGGGCATTGTTTAATTATGGATTGGTCCATCAATGGCAAGAGCCTTTCAAACTTTATTCGATAGAGTTTTATACTCAAAAGAACTGGCATCCTCATCCCGCGACTCGGGCTCTAAACTTGTTAGATAGCTTCAATGTCTACATATCTGATGGCTATCCCAACCTAAATATTGAAACCCAAGATTTGGTAACCAATAGTATGGGCATCGCTAAATTGTATTTTGATAAGTTATTACCAAATTTGGATACAGCAGATTTGATCTTTAACAATATGTTTTCAGAGTTAGAAAAATCTAATAAATACAATGACTACTTGCACAGTGAGGCGTTGAATCATCCAGTAATACAGAAACTAATTAGTAAGTCACCAACATAAACATAACAAACTGTTTAAGAGTGATTCGCAACGCGTGGCATTTTTACTATGCGTTGGTTTTAGTGATTAAGGTGGTATGCGGCAGCTTAGGTATTGCGTTGCTCACACCTTAACAGGGCGTTAGCTGGGGTTAAGAAAAGCTGTGAATTTAGGGTGGAAAGGCTTTCGGTTTTCTAGCTACACACCGGACAAATCTCAGCTTCTCAACTATCTCGCCAGTGGCACTTTTCGGGAAGTGTTTGAACTTAACGAAGTCTGCTTACGGGAAATGTTGTGTTTGTTAAGTTCATTGGCGCGGCTTCTTTGTTGTTGAAATTCATGAATGCTTAAATTCGTTTCGTGTGCTCTGTCGTTGGCTTTTTCGATGGAATTCTTTGCAAATTACCGAGTTCAGGAATGGTGATTTCCTCGGTCATTTCTTCTTTGCCAAGCGCATTTCGTGGATTGGGTTTTAATTTCACAGCTGTCCGTTTTACTTTGCCGTTTGAAAGCAATAATGTGTTTCAAATTAGGCATTTTGGCGTAATTTGCTAGCGAAAGTGCAGCAGCTAACTAGGCGTTTAAGACGGATTCCCAACGCTTGGGAGTTTCGGCTCTAGGTTGAGTTTTGTGTTTAAGGCGCAATGATTTAGGATTGTGGTCGCGTTGCTCACCACTTAACGCGGCGTTAGCTGAGGTTAAGAAAAGTCATGAAATTACGTGTTTATTTTTCTTAGTCTGAGGCTCTAGCTTTACACCTGAAAGTCTGCACTTTTCCGCTTATCTCGCCAGTGGCACTGTTCGTGAAGTGTTTGAACTAACCGAAGTCTTCTTACGGGAGGTGGTGTGTTTGTTTATTTCTTTGGTGTGGCTTCTTTGGTTTGAGGCTCTTTCGCGCTTAAATGGATTTCGCGCACTTGGTCGTTGGCTTCTTCGAAAGAATTCTTTGTAAATTTAAGTTCTAGAAGCTCGTCAAGTTTTACTGTTATTTCTTCTTTGCCAAGTGCGTTTCGTGGATTAGGTTTTAGTTTCTAAATTGTCCGTTTTACTTTGTCGTTTGAAAGCAATAATGTGTTTTAAATTAGGCCGTTGGATAGTCAATCTCCGGCTAAAGTGCAGCAGCTAACAAACGGCTCAAGAGGGATTGCCAACGCGTGGCGACTCTAGTGCAAAATTGAAGTTCAGCGTTTACAGTGGTTTTTTGAGTTCGGCGGTGCGTTGTCAACCCCTTAGCCGGGCGTTATGTAGCTTTGTCAATTTAGGCGCTAAAAACGATGAAAGTTCCGTATAAACAAATACGTATAGTTATCGTATAATGCGTGACTGTGACATGAGTTGAGTGCTAAATATGAAAAAAATCTTTCAAGCCATAATGTGGATATCTGCTCTAGCTACAATTATTGGTGTGGGCATGCAATTCAAAACTACTAGTAATGAGATCGAACTCAAGCTTGTTTCTCGTGACTTGTTAACGCGTCCAATAGAGGTTGATGGACTGAAGTCTTCCTACATGTACAACGATATGCCTATTGAAAAGTTGTGGCAACTCCGCTATGTATTGACTAACGTTGGGGGCAGTTCAATTATCGGTAGTGGTGAAAGAAGTGTATTAATCCAAGAATTTATTACGCTAAACTTAACTCCTGGCTATGAAGTTCTCGAAGTAACGTCAAGCTCTGACGACTTTAATATTGAAACTGTAAATAAACAACTCAAGCTCCAATTTATGCAGTGGAAGCCAAGTGAAGTCGTAGAAGTCTTAATGTACCTGTCACAGAATGAGGATGTTGTACCGCCTTCTATTACAATCAATGAGCGTGAAATAATAGATGGTAAAGTATCTAGTACATCCTTGATCTCTAATGAAAGTAAAACATCTTTCATTTATGAACTCTTACCAGAGCCTTTAGTGCTATTTTTTAAATGGTTCACAATTGTCACATACGGGTTAATTCTTTTTATTATGCCTTTTGTTGTTATTGACGATATTAAAAAGAATCGTAAATTCAAAATTTGGTTATCTGATTTTGCTCAAAGTGTTGAACAGATAATTGCGATTCACCCTGATTTTCCCCAAGACGTAAAACAATGGTCTAACGAACACTGGAGAGTGTCCGGTTTGCCTAAGCCCAAAATACCTGATGGTAAATCCAGTGACACTATCCTAGGCTGCGTGGTGATGTTTTTCTTTTTAGGTATTCCTTTGTTGTTTATTGTATCGATATAGCTACATAACAATCTGTTTAAGAGTGATTCGCAACGCATGGCATTTTTACTATGCGTTAGTTTCAGTGTTTAAGGTGGTATGCGGTTGCTTCGGTATTGCGTTGCTCACACCTTAACAGGGCGTTAGGCAAGGTGAGTTTTTATCAGATAAAACGAGGAAATTGAGCGGTAAATTCCATGTTCTCAGGCTGGACTTAAGCAATAAATCGTCATCACTTATTTGTTGTTTCTTGATCGCGTTGAGTTATTTTTCGTTGTGAGTTTAGCGGCAAAATAACCTTCGGCATCCAAACGTCCGCCGAGCATGCTACGTTCGTCACTTTTCTTCCAAATCGCTCAATTTGAATTTTTTGGTTTCTTTGCTGATTTAGGGTTTTGGTTTATAAATGAATCGGTTAGTTTGTTTCAAGTTTACAAAAAAAGCTTGTTCTTTGGTTGTGAAAGTGTCGGTGTCAATTGGTTGGCCTAACAAACGGCTCAAGAGGGATTGCCAACGCGTGGCGGCTTTAGTGCAAAATTTAAGTTCAGTGTTTACTGTGTGTTTTTTGAGTTCGGCGGTGCGTTGTCAACCCCTTAGCCGGGCGTTAGCTGAGGTTAAGAAAAACCATAAAATTCCGTGTTCATTTTTTTTGGTCTGAGACTCTAGCTTTACACCTGAAAGTCAGCACTTTTCCATGTATCTCGCCAGTGGCACTGTTCGTGAAGTGCTTGAACTAACCGAAGTCTGTTTACGGGAAGTGGTGTGTTTGTTTATTTCTTTGGTGTGGCTTCTTTGGTTTTGAAGCTCTTTCGCGTTTAAATGGATTTTGCGCACTTGGTTGTTGGCTTCTTCGAAAGAATTCTTTGTAAATTTAAGTCTTAGAAGCTCGTCAGTTTTCCTATTATTTCTTCTTTGCCAAGTGCGTTTCGTGGGTTAGGTTTTAGTTTCTCAGTTGTCCGTTTTACTTTGTCGTTTGAAAGCCATAATGTGTTTTAAATTAGGCCGTTGGGTAGTCAATCTCCGGCTAAAGTGTAGCAGCTAACAAACGGCTCAAGAGGGATTGCCAACGCGTGGTGACTTTAGTTTAAAATTGAAGTTCAGTGTTTAAGGTGTGTTTTTTTAGTCTGGCGTTGCGTTGTCACCCCCTTAGCCGGGCGTTAGGTATTTGGAGGCATCATGAGATCAATCTTGTTGATTATTTGTACTGTTTTATTAAACGGCTGCTTGGGTATGCCCGAATCAGTAAAGCCAGTGTCGGATTTTGAACTGAACAATTATTTAGGTAAATGGTACGAGGTTGCTCGACTTGATCACTCCTTTGAAAGAGGTTTAAGTCAGGTTACTGCGGAATACCGTGTTCGAAATGATGGCGGCGTTTCGGTTCTTAATCGTGGTTATTCCGAAGAGAAAGGTGAGTGGAAAGAGGCTGAAGGCAAAGCTTACTTTGTAAATAGTCCAACAGACGGTTATCTGAAGGTTTCATTTTTTGGTCCGTTTTATGGCTCTTACGTGGTGTTTGAGTTAGAGCGTGAAAACTACAGTTATGCCTTCGTGTCAGGGCCGAATACAGAATATCTGTGGTTACTTTCAAGAACGCCTAGAGTCGCACCAGACATTCTGGAGAAGTTCGTTCAAATGTCGAAAGAGCGTGGCTTTGATACAAATCGGCTCATTTACGTTCAGCAGCAATAAATACCTAACAAACGGCTCAAGAGGGATTGCCAACGCTTGGCGGCTTTAGTGCAAAATTGAAGCTTAGTGTTTACAGTGGTTTTTTGAGTTCGGCGGTGCGTTGTCAACCCCTTAGCCGGGCGTTATGCAACTCAGGTAAATTTAGGGGTTCAATCTTTTGGGATTTCTCCGGCCATTCGTTTTGTATTGTCGGCAAATGAGCATTTTTACCCTCAAATTCTTGGTTAACTCAAACCGTAAAACAGGCAAGTTTCTTGGTTTACCTCAATTGGTTTTAGCGTTGACGCGTTGTCAGTTTTGCGGGTGCAAAGTGTGGAAAGGGTAAGTTTATCGAGCATTTCGCACTTGCTGAAAGCCTTGCTCGGTGAGTTTGTCTCATTCAAAAGCTGATTTGTCGCTGAAAGGTGGACTTTGTTTTGGCGGCTTATTTATCACGGTTCAGGCTTTGGCTGATTCTTGGTTCACTTAACCAATATTTAGATTGTTTTCTTAATCAAATGTAGTGTAACTTCTGGTTTATCTTATTGAATTTGCATAACAAACGGCTCAAGAGGGATTGCCAACGCTTGGCGGTTTTAGTGCAAAATTGCAGTTCAGAGTTTACAGTGTGTTTTTTGAGTTCGGCGGTGCGTTGTCAACCCCTTAGCCGGGCGTTATGCAACTCAGGTAAATTTAGGGGTTCAATCTTTTGGGATTTCTCTGGCTATTCGTTTGGTGTTGTCGGCAAAGGAGCATTTTTACCCTCAAATTCTTGGTTAACTCAAACCGTAAAACAGGCAAATTTCTTTGTTTGCCTCAATTGGTTTTAGCGTTGGGGCGTTGTCAGTTTAGCGGGTGCAAAGTGTGGAAAGTGCAAGTTAATCGATCATTTCGCATTTGCTGAAAGTCTTGCTCGGTGAGCTTGTCTCCTCCAAAAGCTTGGTTTGTCGTTGAAAGGTGAACTTTGTTTTGGCGGCTTATTTATCACGGTTCAGGCTTTGGCTGGTTCTCGGTTCACTTAACCAATATTTTGATTGTTTTCTTAATCAAATGTAGTGTAACTTCTGGTTTATCTTATTGAATTTGCATAACAAAGCATTTAAGACGGATTCGCAACGCTTGGCGGTTTTAGTGTAAATTCAGTTTTTGCGTTTTAAGTGGTTTGTCGAAGCATTGGTGTTTAGCGTCGCTCACCACTTAATGCGGCGTTATGCAACTCAGGTAAATTTAGGGGTTCAATCTTTTGGGATTTCTCCGGCCATTCGTTTTGTATTGTCGGCAAATGAGCATTTTTACCCTCAAATTCGTGGTTAACTCAAACCGTAAAATAGGCAAATTTCTTTGTTTGCCTCAATTGGTTTTAGCGTTGGCGCGTTGTCAGTTTTGCGGTTGCAAAGTGTGGAAAGGGCAAGTTAATCGATCATTTCGCATTTGCTGAAAGTCTTGCTCGGTGAGTTTGTCTCATTCAAAAGCTTGGTTTGTTGCTGAAAGGTGGACTTTGTTTGGTGGCTTATTTATCACAGTTCAGGCTTGGGTTGATTCTTGGTTCACTTAACCAATGTTTTGATTGTTTTCTTAATCAAATTTAGTGTAACTTCTGGTTTATCTTATTGAATTTGCATAACAAAGCATTTAAGACGGATTCGCAACGCTTGGCGGTTTTAGTGTAAATTCAGTTTTTGTGTTTTAAGTGGTTTGCCGAGGCATTAGTGTTTAGCGTCGCTCACCACTTAATGCGGCGTTAGCCTTATTCAAAAGGAGATTCTATGAAATCAGCAGTTCTTGTTATTGATGTGCAGAATATTTTGTTTGACCCAACACCTCAACCGTTTGAAAGAAATGAGGTTTTAACTCGCATCAATAA
>NZ_SHMN01000042.1:0-8443 GCF_029478525.1 Vibrio sp. 1151_11
GTAAGGAGATAATCGTCATCGGCTTCACGGTTGGTGTAGGTGGTTTGTTTGGCGACGATTATCTGATCATAAATGAAGCCTTTTTTCTATCTAAATAAACACGTTAGCTCTTAAGATCCTGTCTATGTAAAGCGTATAACAAAGCGTTTAAGACAGATTCCCAACGCTTGGCATTCTCAGTTCAAGTTGAGTTTTGTGTTTACGGTGCAATGGTTTAGGTCAGGTGGCAGGCGTTGCTCACTACTTAACGCGGCGTTAGGCAAAGTGAGTTTTTATCAGCTAAATCGAGTTGAAATTGAACGGTAAATTCAATGTTTTCTGGCTTAAGTTAAGCAATAAATAGTCATCACATATTTGTTGTTTCTTGATCGCGTTGAGCTGTTTTTCGTTGTGAGTTTAGCGGCATAATAACCTTCAGCATCCAAACGTCCGCCGAGCATGCTACGCTCGTCACTTTTCTTCCGAACCGCTCAATTTGAGTTTTTTGTTTCTTTGCTGATTTAGCATTTTGCTTTATAAATCAATCGTTTAGTTTGTTTTAAGTTTACAAAAAAGCTCGTTCTTTGGTTGTAAAAGTGTCGGTGTCAATTGGTTGGCCTAACAAACGGCTCAAGAGGGATTGCCAACGCGTGGCGGCTTTAGTGCAAAATTGAAGTTCAGTGTTTACAGTGTGTTTTTTGAGTTCGGCTATGCGTTGTCAACCCCTTAGCCGGGCGTTATGCGCTAGGAGGGAAATTGGAAGTTGATCTACATGAAATTAGAGTGGGAAAAGATAAAGCAGAGAAGTACATACTCCAAATTTGGAGAGATCTTAACCTACCTAAAATTCCGAAAAAACATTTGTATAAAGAGGTAAAAGTTAGTCAGCAAGAAGCTGCACCTTTTACTATTGATTTAAAAAGTGAAATTGAGTTTGTCAGGAAAAACGGCAAGGCCAAAACCTTGCAACAAATGTTAGATCAAAATGATCGTTTTCTAAGTTCACCAATCTCCATTGCAATAATGGGTGATGACATAGGGATGAATTTTGATTTGAGGTCTCAGTATGCGAACTATTCCGAAAGCGTAAAATTTCCCGGAGGCATTGAGTCTCCAGAAGTTTCTTTTGCCGATGACATTACGCATTACCGAAAGGAGGCATACAAGGCAATTCTTGCTAATGATTTTTCTGGTTTGGCAAGAGCTTATCGCTCATACCTCCAATGTGCAGTTTCTTTAGTCGATTGCTTTTTGCATAAGTATACGTTTCATGTAAATGAATTGGTTTCAAACCCTAGTGAGTACACAAACATTGCCACTTTGAACTCTCAAGCTCCTCTTGAAGATCGACTTGATGCATGGGTTACAACCTTTGCTGCTCATAAGCAGAAAGAATTTAAGTCATCAAAATTTCGTTCAAAGTTTATTGAGTTAAAAGGTAAGCGAAACGGGATAGTACACCCAACATACCCTATGTATAGTTACAGTGTTAAAGAAATGGTAAAGTTCTTAAACTATGCCCCAGATGCAATAGGTGGCTTGCTAGCGCAATTGCGTTCTTTTGCTGAAACAACTGAAAATATTGGCTTCATTCAACAGATGAAATCAGAACCACTTATACAACTAAGAAAACGCGCATAACAAGCAATTTAAGAGGGATTCACAACGCTTGGCATTTTTGCTTCTACTTCAATTTTAGTGGTTACGGTACAATGCTTTAGGTTGGGTGGTAGCGTTGCTCACCCCTTAATTGGGCGTTATGCAACTCAGGTAAATTTAGGGGTTCAATCTTTTGGATTTCTCCGGCCATTCGTTTTGTGTTGTCGGCAAATGAGCATTTTCACCCTAAAATTCGTGGTTTACTCAAGCCGTAAAGCAGGCAAGGTTCTTTGTTTGCCTCAATCAGTTTTAGTGCTGGCGAGTTGTAAATTCAGTGGGCGCAAAGTGTGGAAAGGGCAAGTTTATCGAGCATTTTGCACTTGCTGAAGGTTTCGCCCGTTAAGTTTTCCTGATTCAAAAGCTTGGTTTGTTGCTGAAAGGTGGACTTTGTTTTGGCGGCTTATTTATCACGGCTCTGGCTTCGGTTGGTCCTTGAATTACTCAACCATTGCAATTGTGGCTTTTGATCGAGTAAAGTCAGTTTATCTTATTGAATTTGCATAACAAACGGCTCAAGAGGGATTGCCAACGCTTGGCGACTTTAGTGCAAAATTGAAGTTCAGTGTTTACGGTGTGTTTTTTGAGTCCGGTGGTGCGTTGTCAACCCCTTAGCCGGGCGTTATGCGATTAATTAAAGGGAATCATCGGCTAATGTTGGAAATTGAAAGACTTAATGAATCACATATCAATGCTATTCAAAAAGTGAGCGTTGAAGATGAACAGTTAAGATTTGCTGGTACAGCAGAGGAATTTCTGCAAGACGGCAGCGATACAGCTCATCTCCATGTCATCAAGCATGATGGTTCAATTGTTGGCTTCTTCAAGTTGGACATTGCTTACTCCGAAAGTTATCCATTTTGTCCATCTGACGGGCTCGGTTTAAGATTTTTCGTTATAGACAAGTCGCAACAAGGCAAAGGCCTTGGGACGAAAGCGGTAAAAGCATTGTTTGATTATCTGAAAAAGAGCTACCCAAGCTTTAAGAGTGTCTATCTGACAGTTAACTGTCAGAATCAAGCTGCAAGAACTTGTTATCTTAAAGGCGGCTTTGAAGATAATGGTGAACAGTATTTAGGTGGTCCAGCTGGCCCACAACACATCATGCGTGGAAAAATCGCATAACAAACGCTTCAAGAGGGACAGCCAACGCGTGGCATTTTTACTATGCGTTGGTTTTTGTGATTACGGTGTTATGCGGAAAGTTAGTAGTGGCGTTGGCTGCCCCTTAAGCGGGCGTTATATTTTTTAAGGTGAGTTATGGCAAGAATAGAAAGCTTAGATTTTAGTGTGGTTGAATCAATTTGCCGATTACTTGGTGATACTTCTAGTGGTTTTACTGGGACGGAAATAGGAAAGTTACTTTATGAATCTGGTATTGAAGATATTGATTCAGCCAATACCAAATGGAAAAGGTTGAACTCAGCATTAGCAAATAAACAAATGATTGATGGGTGTGCTAATAATGTTTTGGCTTTCATCCAAAATGCGATTAATCCGGCACGTCATTATAATAATTTGGAATGGTTTAATGACACTCGATTCCAATTAAATCAAATTCTCAGTTTTGCAGGCTTCAATATTGGCGAAAATGGCAAGATAGGTAAAGTAACCAAATCGAACACGATCAGTGAAGCTGCTGCAAGGGCTTATAAATTAAAGGACCATTTAGTTTCTCGTAATGTACATCCCGATGTTCTGAAATATTGCAAAGAAGAATTAGTTGTAGATAATTACTTCCATGCAGTATTCGAGGCTACTAAAAGTGTTGCTGATAAAATCAGAAATAAAACAGGTTTAACTTCTGACGGTTCAGCGTTAGTTGATGAGGCTTTTTCCTTTAAGCAAGTACCGCATTTAGCATTAAACTCTTTAGTTAGTGAAAGCGAGAAAAGTGAACAAAAAGGTTTTATGAATTTACTAAAAGGGCTATTTGGTACATTTCGTAATACTACAGCTCATGCACCAAAAATCACTTGGGCTATAGAGGAAATCGATGCATTAGATATCCTTTCTATGGTCTCTTTGGTTCATCGCCGATTAGACAAAGCTGTACAGGCTAAAATGATTTACGAGTCAAAAATATAACAAGGCGTTAAAGAGGGACAGCCAACGCGCAGCATTTTTATTATGCGTTGGTTTTTGTGATTACGGTGTTATGCGTTAAGTTTTTAGTGGCGTTGGCTGCCCCTTAACGCGGCGTTATGCAACTCAGGTAAATTTAGGGGTTCAATCTTTTGGGATTTCTCCGGCCATTTGTTTTGTATTGTCGGCAAATGAGCTTTTTTATCCTCAAATTCTTGGTTAACTCAAACCGTAAAACAGGCAAGTTTCTTGGTTTGCCTCAATCAGTTTTAGCGTTGGGGCGTTGTCAGTTTAGCTGGTGCAAAGTGTGGAAATGGCAAGTTAGTCGATCATTTCGCATTTGCTGAAAGTCTTGCTCGGTGATTTTGTCTCATTCAAAAGCTTGGTTTGTCGTTGAAAGGTGGACTTTGTTTTGGCGGCTTATTTATCACGGTTCAGGCTTTGGCTGATTCTTGATTCACTTAACCAATATTTTGATTGTTTTCTTAATCAAATTTGGTGTAACTTCTGGTTTATCTTATTGAATTTGCATAACAAAGCATTTAAGACGGATTCGCAACGCTTGGCGGTTTTAGTGTAAATTCAGTTTTTGCGTTTTAAGTGGTTTGTCGAAGCATTGGTGTTTAGCGTCGCTCACCACTTAATGCGGCGTTAGGAGCCCAAACAGTGCATGATAAGTAAAATAGGAGATTATTTTTGGTAGAAAAGATCGGACATATAAAGAACCCGCTGACAGTTATTTCAATTTTTGCTGCTATAGCAGAAATAAGCGGTACAACAGTATTGCCTTTTATAGAACCAGAAAACCAGCGTGTTTACGTATGGTTCTTAATGCTTTTTCCGGTGTTTCTTGTTGGGATTTTTTTTCTCACACTCAATTTTAACCATCGAGTTTTATATGCACCTTCTGATTATAAAGACGAGAAAAACTTTGTAGACCCGTATGGTAAAGCTTCACCAGAAGAGCAAGGTAAAAAGCTTCGAGAAGAAGTTAAAGAGTTAGAGTCAGAAGATAATGCGGATAACGAGTTTAGTCGTAAAAATGAAGATAAATCTGCTGAAGCAGATGCTGAGAAAGTTGTTCGAATGGCGGATGAATCTGATATATCTAGACGCCGTCAATTTATGGCTGACGTCGCTTTGGCGGAAAGGTTGGCTGTAAATAAACTTTCACGTGAGTTAGGCATTAACTTCAAAACAGACGTGCGTATCAATCTGCCAGATTTAAGAGGTAGTGCTTTTTATGATGCTCTTGGTATAGATGACAATGAAGTACATGCAGTGGAAGTAAAACTATTTAAATCTAATCGTATAGATCCATCAAGGTTTGCGAGTGTTTTAGAGCAATCTGAGGCTGCAAGTCTCCATTTTAAGGGTTTTGATTCTAGAGAGTTTACACTTCATATTTTTGCTGTCATGGATACTCCTGATGTTGATGTCAATATGCTAAAAAATACGTTAAGTACTTTTTCTAAAAGATATAAAGTCAGCGTAAAAATACATATAACCACGTTGAATGCTTTGCAAGGTGAGTACAAATAGGCTCCTAACAAACGCTTCAAGAGGGACAGCCAACGCGTGGCATTTTTGCTATGCGTTGGTTTTTGTGGTTACGGTGTTATGCAGTAAGTTGGTAGTGCCGTTGGCTGCCCCTTAAGCGGGCGTTATGTTTATTGGAGAAATTCATGGTCAATTGGCCTTGTATCCTGAAATTGGATGGTGACGATGAGCTTATTTATTTGGGCTCAGAAACTGACTTGAACTGCGAATGTGTGGGGTTGATTTTTAGCTCAGATGATCGAGTAATCGATTCTGAAGGCTTTGTATACTCATTGGTTTCAGATGCTTCAACAGCGATTAACTTGGTTGGAAACTCAGTCCAGATTTCAGCAGAAGATGCATCAAGATTGATTCAATGTCACGAGTTTTGTCGAGCTGAAGTTTGTTTGACAAAAATTCAATTTGAGACGGTAAGTGACGCAATTAAGTGCCTTAAATCTTAGGCTAAATAAACATAACAAACGGCTCAAGAGGGATTGCCAACGCGTGGCGGCTTTAGTGCAAAATTGAAATTCAGTGTTTACAGTGTGTTTTTTGAGTTCGGCTATGCGTTGTCAACCCCTTAGCCGGGCGTTAGGTGTCAATTAGCAACATCGTCCTCAATTACAATGATAATAAAATTTCGGGTCTATTTATGATTCAATGGCAACGTAAAAAGAGTAGCGGTGGTGAAAAGCCACTTTATACATTTGAAGAACTTAATTTAACTACTTTGCGAGTAACTCGTGAATATGAAGGCATTGTTTTTAAAAGGGATTTTTCAATCGGACATCGCTTTACAACATACAATGGTTTACCTGTTGAGATGACTAGCCTGAACCCAAAAGGCGGAAGTGTGGATTTTGGTTATTACTTGATAGTTCGTGAAATTACCGCTTCTGGGTTGGGTAAAAAAACAGACGTTAGTGCACAAAATCAAATCGATAAGCTCTACTTTAATCAAGCTTACGAAACAGAAGTATCATCAGCTCATGAAGTTAGCGAAAAGGTGGTTTACACTGAAGGTGCAGTTAAGCAGGTCCTAGTAAATCAATATGAACGGGATCCAAAAGCACGAGAAGAGTGTATCCGTCACTATAAATGCGTGTGTAACATATGTGGTTTCGACTTTGGAGAACATTATGGTGCATATGGAGAAGGCTTTATTGAAGTTCACCATATTAAACCACTACATGAAATTAAAGCGAGTTACATAGTTAACCCAACTAAGGACTTAATACCAGTTTGCTCTAATTGCCATTCGATACTTCACAGAGGTAAAGAGCCACTGTCTGTTTCGGAATTAAAGGCGTTGTTCCATAATTCGAGAACAGACACCTAACAAACAATTTAAGAGTGATTCAGCACGCTTGGCATTTTCGGTTTGGGTTAAGTTTAGTGATTAAGGTGTTCAAATTGAGTGCTGTGGATGCGTGCTTCACACCTTAATTGGGCGTTAGAACTATTTAGGATATTTATGATTAATTCCAATTATTATCTTACAAATCCACTACCAACAAATGATGGATACACGTGGACTTTGGCATCCCGTCTTGGCTCCATGCTTCAAGAAATTGAAAACTTGTACGGAAAACGTGATAAGTCATGGACGTTTGTTGGCGTTGAATTTGAAGCAAGCGGACCTCAAAATTGGTTTCCTGGAAATTGTGGTAACATAGCCATACAGCTAAATACCAATGCTTTGCAAAATGATATTTTAGCGCATTATCAATTGGCTCACGAAGCAGTCCACCTTTTAGCACCGGATGGTCAATGTGGTGCACCAGTAATTGAGGAGGGACTGGCAACAATTTACTCTGAAGACTACATAGCAAGAGAGCATGGAGCTACGGGCTACACTAATATGCCGTCGTATATCGAGGCAGCAAAAAGTGTTCGTGAATTGTTGATGTTTGACCCTGATGCAATAAGAAAATTAAGGGCTGTAGAGCCTTCATTCAAAAAGATGTCACAAGAAACATTCAAGGATGCCGGTATCAAATACCCTGAAAATAAGATATTGCATTTAATTTCTAAGTTTGTGCGACAATAGTTCTAACAAACGCTTTAAGACGGATTCGCAACGCGTGGCATTTTTACCATGCGTTGATCTTAGTGTTTTAGGTGGTTTGCGGCAACATCGTATTGCGTTGCTCACCACTTAAGCGGGCGTTATGCAACTCAGGTAAATTTTAGGGGTTCAATCTTTTGGATTTCTCCGGCCATTCGTTTGGTATTGTCGGCAAATGAGCATTTTTACCCTCAAATTCGTGGTTAACTTAAACCGTAAAACAGGCAAGGTTCTTTGTTTGCCTCAATCAGTTTTAGCGCTGGCGCGTTGTAAATTCAGTGGGCGCAAAGTGTAGAAAGGGCAAGTTTATCGAGCATTTTGCACTTGCTGAAGGTTTCGCTCGTTAAGTTTTCCTGATTCAAAAGCTTGGTTTGTTGCTGAAAGGTGGACTTTGTTTTGGCGGCTTATTTATCTCGGCTCTTACTTGGATTGATTCTTGAATCACTCAACCATTGCAATTGTGGCTTTTGGTCGTGTAAATTCAGTTTATCTCATTGAATTTGCATAACAAACGGCTCAAGAGGGATTGCCAACGCGTGGCGACTTTAGTGCAAAATTGCAGTTCAGTGTTTACAGTGTGTTTTTTGAGTTCGGTGGTGCGTTGTCAACCCCTTAGCCGGGCGTTAGGCAAAGTGAGTTTTTATCAGCTAAATCGAGTTGGAATTGAACGGTAAATCCCATGTTTTCTGGCTTAATTTAAGCAATAAATAGTCATCACATATTTGTTGTTTCTTGATCGCGTTTGGTTGCTTAGCGCTGTGAATTCAGCGGCAAAATAACCTTCAGCATCCAAACGTCCGCCGAGTATGCTACGCTCGTCACTTTTCTTCCAAACCGTTCAATTTGAGTTTTTTTGTTTCTTTGCTGATTCAGTATTTTGGTTTATAAATGAATCGGTTAGTTTGTTTCAAGTTTACAAAAAAAGCTCGTTCTTTGGTTGTGAAAATGTAGTTGTCAATCGGTTGGCCTAACAAACGGCTCAAGAGCGGCGTTTTTCAAGGTAGTTGTCATCATTCGTTTAGTTATTAAGCGGCTTTTCTTTCTGGATTTAGATGAACCTCACCAACGGGTTCACAGTTCCTAATCTTGCCTGACCAACGCTCTGGGTGTCGC
>NZ_SHMN01000043.1:0-7926 GCF_029478525.1 Vibrio sp. 1151_11
CCCTAAATTTACCTGAGTTGCATAACGCCCGGCTAAGGGGTTGACAACGCACCGCCGAACTTAAAAAACACACCGTAAACACTGAACTTCAATTTTGCACTAAAGTCGCCACGCGTTGGCAATCCCTCTTGAGCCGTTTGTTATGCAAATTCAAGTAAGATAAACTGACTTTACTCGATCAAAAGCCACGATTGCAATGGTTGAGTGATTCAAGAACCAACCCAAGCCAGAGCCATGATAAATAAGCCGCCAAAACAAAGCCCACCTTTCAACAACCAACCAAGCTTTTGAATGAGACAAACTCAACAAGCAAGACTTTCAGCAAATGCAAAATGCTCGATAAACTTGCCCTTTCCACACTTTGCGCACGCTGAATTGGCAACAAACCAGCACCAAAACTCATTGAGGCAAACAAAGAACCTTGCCTGTTTTACGGTTTGAGTTAACCACGAATTTGAGGGTGAAAGTGCTCATTTGCCGACAACACAAAACGAATGGCCGGAGAAACCTAAAAAGATTGAACTCCTAAATTTACCTGAGTTGCATAACGCCCGGCTAAGGGGTTGACAACGCACCGCCGAACTTAAAAAACACACTGTAAACACTGAACTGCAATTTTGCACGAAAGTCGCCACGCGTTGGCAATCCCTCTTGAGCCGTTTGTTATGTGAATTTTACTCGTACGTCTTGCCGTTGTGCTTTAACCAACCTTGCGGGTGTTTATTGTTTGGATCCTTGTGCGTCCAGTGCATGACACCGCCTTTTTTGTTCCATTCATATTCACCGTAAAACTGGACTCGATCGCCAACTTTTAGATTTGGAACCCTAGGAGCTAAATCAATATTGTGAGCAACAAGTAAAGTTTGTTTGCTGTCCAGTTTCAATATGAATTTTTGGTGCCTACTTCCTTCGTTGTCATCAGGTAACAAGCGAATAACTGTGCCTGAGCCCTGAACTTGAATATCACTTTGATGATTTTCATACGCATTTTTTAACTGATGATCATTAGCTTGAGCACCAATCGAAGCTAGACAAAAGACGGCTATAAATATAGCGATTAACTTCTTCATATACTCAATTTCTCCAATTCACATAACGCCCGGCTAAGGGGTTGACAACGCACCACCGAACTTAAAAAACACACCGTAAACACTGAACTTCAATTTTGTACTAAAGCCGCCACGCGTTGACAATCGCTCTTGAGCCGTTTGTTAGGCCAACCAATTGACACCGACACTTTCACAACCAAAGAACAAGGCTTGTTTGAAAACTGAAAACCAACTAAGCGATTCATTTATAAACCAAAATCTCAAATCAGCAAAGAAACCAAAAAACTCAAATTGAGCGGTTTGGAAGAAAAGTGACGAGCGTAGCATTCTCGGCGGACGTTTGGATGCTGAAGGTTATTTTGCCGCTAAATTCACAACGACAAACAACCCAACGCGATCAAGAAACAGCAAATATGTGATGACGAATTATGGCTTAAGTTAAGCCACAAAACATGGAATTTACTATTCAATTCAAACCCGATTTAGCTGATAAAAACTCACTTTGCCTAACGCCCGGCTAAGGGGTTGATAACGCACCGCCGAACTTAAAAAACACACCTTAAACACTGAACTTCAATTTTGCACTAAAGCCGCCACGCGTTGGCAATCCCTCTTGAGCCGTTTGTTATGAAGCAATTTCACACGCCATACTAACGAAGTTTTCATCACCACTATCTGTGATTTGGTAGCCTAAACTACTATAAAAGCCTATGGCTGATTTGTTGCTTTTAAAACTAGATAATGTAATGAGATTTCTATTTGCTTCAGCAGCTAGTTGATGGATGTGATTGATAACCTTAAAACCCAATTTTTTCTTCTGATGATCTGGAAAGATGATCAACAAGTGGATATGAAATGCTTGATCGTACGGTTTGAAGCAAATAAGACCGACTCTTTGATTTCGATAAGTTACCCAATAATACCAGCTATGCTGATATTCAGTAGTTAAGCGATGATACTGGTATTCATCATCCCACCCATAAATGGGTTCAACATGAAGTTTAAGAGCTTGCTTTGTCGCCGAAAATACATTGCAAAACTCTGATTGAGCTACTGGTTCCAGTACGATATTTTCATGTGGTTTAGTCATGATTGCCTCCTGCTTCATAACGCCCGGTTAAGGGGCAGCCAACGCCACAACCAAGCTTACGCATAACACCGTAACCACAAAAACCAACGCATAATAAAAATGCCACGCGTTGGCTGTCCCTCTTGAACCGTTTGTTAGGCATTTTCAAGTTCAGGACCCAGTTGTTCTATGAACTGAGATAAGTTTTGAAAGCACTTCTCTAAAAAAGGCGCTACTTCCATTTGTTTTCCATGGAACTGTATCATATTGTTTTCTACGATATCTGTCTGTCCAGATACAGGCTTAATCTCCGTACTCCCATCTGAGTGAATAGTAACATCATCTTGGAGTACACCATTAACTCGGTTACCAGTCATAATAACTTGAGAGCCAGTACCTACTCTTACAATAGGAACACCTCCCTGATAAATAGTTTTTGTTTTTTTGTTCTCTGTTTTGCTTAAGCTATTGTGTTTGACATCATTTGTTAAGCTGCACAAATCAACCAACCACGAGTCTCCTGATTTAAACGGTTGCATATCTAGCAACAATTTATGCACGATAGGCATCGTAGCATCTAAACTTGGTAAGTTTTTTTTCACACTATTATTAAAATGGTTTTCTCTTTGACCATATGGAAAGTAAACTTTAGCGGGAATTTTTTTAGAGGTGAGAGTTTTCAATTTACTCTGAATATCTTGAGCAGCATAATCTAAAACACTACGTAGGTTTTCCAGAGTATTTTTAAGCGCTACTTTTTTTATTTCTCCACTTTCAGCTTGCTTACATATTTCAACTATTTCATCACGGGAGTGCTCCAGCAAATCCCTAATATCTTGATTGTACATTTATACTCCTTATGCCTAACGCCCAATTAAGTGGTGAACAACGCACTGGTCAAGCCGCTGCATTGCACCGTAAACACTTTACCTGACGCATAATAAAACTGCCACGCGTTGAGAATCCACTTGAATTGTTTGTTAAGTTTTTTGTACAGCGATAAAAGGCTGAATGGCTATTTGCTTTAAAGTTGATGGATTTGCCACGGACACACCCAGCTCATTAGAAAACAAATAAACATTTCCCTTTCTTGCTTGTGACAATAGTATTTTAAATTCCTTAGCATTTCGCAATAAAACCCAACGACTATTATATTGCACGTAGTAACCAGAACGTCCTTCCAGATGATAAATTGTCCTCTCACATCCTTTTACTATTTCAACATTAACCCACTTACCATTCTCCTCACGAACCTCACATACCCACATTAAGGTTGAAGCATGAACTCGATATCGAAAATCATTTTCTGGAGCAATTTTGATCATATGTCCTCTTTATAACTTAACGCCCAATTAAGGGGTGAGCAACGCTACCACCCAACCTAAAGCATTGTACCGTAAACACTAAACTTGAAGTAGAAGCAAAAATACCAAGCGTTGGGAATCCCTCTTAAATTGTTTGTTATATTTTTATTTATAGACGACCTTGAAGCGTTCTAAAACCAACAGCATATCCTCTGTTGGCTCAATACCCAGTTCATCGCACTCTAAGCCAAAAAATTTCCAATGAGCTTCTCGCCACCACTTTAATGACTTATCACCCTCACCTTCTTCTGCTGCAAACTCCTCGGTCACATCGCTGTATTTACATTTACTGACTGAGGTGAGTTCGATGATACAGATTGGTTTACCGTCCCAGTTCGTCACTACTTGAAGATGACCAACTTCTGGCATGGGCTCCCCTTCGTGACTGTACCAATACTCCAGGCTACACGAGGCACGCTTTTCTCCGCGCAATATTAAGTCTGCACATACATTGGCGTTGTACTCATCGGCGCAGAAATAGTCCGCACTGAAAGAAGTATATTTTTCCGCAGTTTCACTAGGTAATGAGCTTAGATACTCGCTCAAATAAGTCTGAATTCTTTCTTCCATGATCTCGAATCTCAATTAAAATATAACGCCGCATTAAGTGGTGAGCGACGCTAAACACTAATGCCTCGGCAAACCACTTAAAACACAAAAACTGAATTTACACTAAAGCCGCCAAGCGTTGCGAATCCGTCTTAAATGCTTTGTTATGCAAATTCAATAAGATAAACATAAAGTTACACTAAATTTGATTAAGAAAACAATCAAAATATTGGTTAAGTGAGCCAGGAATCAACCCAAGCCTGAGCCGTGATAAATAAGCCGCCAAAACAAAGTACAACTTTCAGCAACAACCCAAGCTTTTGAGTCAGAAAAGCTCAACAAGCCATTCATTCAGCAAGTACAAAATGATCGATTAACTTGCCCTTTCCACACTTTGCACCCGCAAAACTGACAACGCGCCAACGCTAAAACCAATTGAGGCAAACAAAGAAATTTGCCTATTTTACGGTTTGAGTTAACCACGAATTTGAGGGTAAAAATGCTCATTTGCCGACAACACAAAACGAATGGCCGGAGAAATCCCAAAAGATTGAACCCCTAAATTTACCTGAGTTGCATAACGCCCAATTAAGGGGTGAACAACGCCACCACCCAACCTAACGCATTGTACCGTAAACACTAAATTTGAAGTAGAAGCAAAAGTGCCAAGCGTTGTGAATCCCTCTTAAATTGCTTGTTATAAGCGTGGTTGAGTATCCCGATGAACCCAAACAACATTTTCATTCGACACCGGTATTTCAAACCAAGACCAGAACAATTCCAACATTTCAGGTGTCATTTCATATGACTTGCCATCCAAATCTGAATTGCGTGAAAATGCTCTTTCTTGGCATGTTTCGAAGGGAACATCAAGATAATGAACTTCACTCTCAACGCCCACTTCTGATGCCCAACTAGTAAAAGTGTCTCGGTCAGCTTTGCGCCAGAAACCAAAATCGAAAATAACTGGGACACCGAGAGCAAAAAGTTGGTGAGCAGAGTCTTTGAATAAGTCTTGAAGCGTAGCCAAACGACTGTCGAAGACTTCACGCTCCATATGTTCACCGTATAAAGGAATCATCCATTCATCGATGGAGAAACGAAAGGCTCCATGCTTATTTGCAAGCTCCTTAGAATAGGTAGTTTTACCTGAACCAATAAAGCCGCATACGAAATAGATTTTGGTCATAATTCCTCTTTAGCTTATAACGCCCAATTAAGGGGTGAGCAACGCTACCACCAAACCTAAAGCATTGTACCGTAAACACTAAATTTGAAGTAGAAGCAAAAATGCCAAGCGTTGGGAATCCCTCTTAAATTGTTTGTTATGTTTTATCTGTATGTGTGTGTAGTTTGCCAAAATAGAAACCTACTACTACTAGTGCAATATTCCCAAGTTCATTAGGTATTTCATAACCCATTACTGGCAATAAACACAATGACCCCAAAACTAAAATAGCAAGAATTGACGGTATATTGTCAGTGAGTTCCTTAAAATTACTTTTACCATTTGGAATTATCCAACGAACCAAACCACTTAGAATCAACAAAACTAAAATAGGGCTTACAAGAGCTAACCCCTTATCTGCTATTGGAAGAACCTGCTGCCAAATTGTCAGTATCAATGACTTGATTTCTTCAGGTAATGAAGCATCTCCAGAGCCTAATAGATCGAACAAGGCGAATAAATAACCCAATGCAAGTACTACTAGCACAATGAAAGGCAATAAGATAATTGTCCCAACTAATGAGATAACACTCAAAAGGACCTTTTCGACTGCTGTTTTCTCTGATTTTTCCAACTAATCAACTCTCATACTTAATTTTATAGATAAACATAACGCCGCATTAAGTGGTGAGCGACGCTAAACACCAACGCCTCGACAAACCACTTAAAACACAAAAACTGAATTTACACTAAAACCGCCAAGCGTTGCGAATCCGTCTTAAATGCTTTGTTATGCAAATTCAATAAGATAAACCAGAAGTTACACTACATTTGATTAAGAAAACAATCTAAATATTGGTTAAGTGAACCAAGAATCAGCCAAAGCCTGAACCGTGATAAATAAGCCGCCAAAACAAAATCCACCTTTCAACGACAAACCAAGCTTTTGAATGAGACAAAATCACCGAGCAAGACTTTCAGCAAATGCGAAATGATCGATTAACTTGCCATTTCCACACTTTGCACCCGTTAAACTGACAACGCGCCAACGCTAAAACCAATTGAGGCAAACAAAGAAATTTGCCTGTTTTACGGTTTAAGTTAACCAAGAATTTGAGGGTAAAAATGCTCATTTGCCGACAACACAAAACGAATAGCCGGAGAAATCCCAAAAGATTGAACCCCTAAATTTACCTGAGTTGCATAACGCCCGGCTAAGGGGTTGACAACGCACCGCCGGATTCAAAAAACACACTGTAAACACTGAACTTCAATTTTGTACTAAAGTCGCCAAGCGTTGGCAATCCCTCTTGAGCCGTTTGTTATGCAAATTCAATGAGATAAACTGAATTTACACGACCAAAAGCCACAATTGCAATGGTTGAGTGATTCAAGAACCAACCCAAGCCAGAGCCATGATAAATAAGCCGCCAAAACAAAGTCCACCTTTCAACAACCAACCAAGCTTTTGAATCAGACAAACTCAACGAGCGAAAACTTCAGCAAAAGCAAAATGCTCGATTAACTTGCCCTTTCCACATTTTGCGCCTGCCAAACTGACAACGCGCCAGCGCTAAAACCGATTGAGGCAAACAAATAACCTTGTCTGTTTTACGGCTTGAGTTAACCACGAATCTGAGGGTAAAAATGCTTATTTGCCGACAATACAAACGAATGGCCGGAGAAATCTAAAAAGATTGAACCCCCAAATTTACCTGAGTTGCATAACGCCCTGTTAAGGTGTGAGCAGCGCAGTACCGAAGTCCCCGCATACCACCTTAAACACTAAACGCAACGCATAGTAAAAATGCCACGCGTTGCGAATCACTCTTAAACAGATTGTTAGCTGCTAGCCTGGCTGCTTAGGAAAGACCTTTACATTATTTGGTATATGGTACCAATCTAGTTTTTCACTAACCCAAACATGCGCTTGAGGTTCGAAAATATCAGCTGACGACAGAGCAATTGGTTTTAGTTTTAACTTAACGGTTTCCGGTGAATCTGGGTTGAAATGGTAAATTCTGTTTCCACAACTTGGGCAGAACATCGCACAGTTACGATTGCCGCTATCTGCTAAACGCTCCCAACTTTTCAGTTGACCAGAAAACTCTATTTTCGCCGTATCAATAACTGCTGTAATGCTAAATGGGCTAGTAGATAGTTTTTGACACTCTGTACAGTGACAAGCAAAGACCATTAATGGCTTTTCATACAATTTATAGGTAACTTGTCCGCACTGACATGCCCCCTGAAGTGGATAGTCCATTTATTGTTCCTCCTCTGAACATCGATGGCAGCTAACGCCCGGCTAAGGGGTTGACAACGCATAGCCGAACTCAAAAAACACACTTAAACACTGAACTTCAATTTTGCACCAAAACCGCCACGCGTTGGCAATCCCTCTTGAGCCGTTTGTTAGGCCAATCAATTGACACCGACACTTTCACAACCCAAGAACAAGTCTTTTTGTAAAACTCAAACAAACTAAACCATTAATTTATAAACTAAAACTCTAACTTTGCAAAGAAACAAAAAACTCAAATTGAGCGGTTTGGAAGAAAAGTGACGAACGTAGCATGCTCGGCGGACGTTTGAATGCTGAAGGTTATTTTGCCGATGAATTCACAGCGAAAAGTAACCCAACGCGATCAAGAAACAACAAATATGTGATGATTATTTATTGCTTAAGTTCAGCCATGAGAACATGGAATTTACCGTTCAATTTCA